>DATIYI010000207.1:0-19187 GCA_035517695.1 Streptosporangiaceae bacterium | reverse complement strand
TTACGAAGACGCCCTCCTGCTCACCGGACTTCCCGCCGGAACACCCCAGGAAGCCCTCGACACCGCCTGCACTGTCCACCTCACCGGCATCGGCCACGAACCCGAAAACTGGCCCCCAACGAACTTACGGAGCCACCCACTTAGGGAGGACGTAGGGTTGACTCGATATTAGGTTAGGCTTACCTTACAAGGCGTGAGGTGGCCTGACGCGGTACCGAATCTGCTGATCGGCTTGCGGGAGGGGCTGGAAGCGGGCCTGATCGTTGCGATTTTGCTCGCGGCGCTGCGCAAGAGCGGGGCCGATGGCAAGCGGGTGTCGAGCGCGGGGATCTGGCTAGGTGTGCTCGGCGCGGTCATGGTGGCCGGCAGTTTCGCGGCGGTCGTGACCTTTTCCACGGGCGTGCTGTCCAGCAGGTGGCAGGAGGCCGTTGGCGGTGCGCTGAGCGTGCTAGCCGTTGGCCTGGTCACCGTCATGATCTTCTGGATGCGGCGGACCGCTGCGTCGCTGTCGCGCGAGCTGCGCGGCAAGGTCGACACGGCCGTGAGCGTGGGGATGGGGGCACTCGCGCTGACCGCCTTCCTGGCTGTCGGCCGGGAAGGCTTGGAGACCACCCTGTTCTTGTGGACGGCCGCGCGGGCGGCGGGAGACACGCTCGCGCCGCTGGCCGGCGCCGCGATCGGCGTCGGCACCGCTGTCGTGCTGTGCTGGCTGCTGTTCCGCCGCGCGATCCGCCTCAACCTGGGGGCGTTCTTCGCACGGACGGCAATCGCGCTGATGGTGATCGCCGCCGGAGTCCTGTCGTACGGCCTCGGCGAGCTGCAGGACGCCAGGCTGCTGTCCGGCCGCGACTGGGTCGCGTTCGACCTGGGCACGCGGGTTGACGCCAACTCGTGGTGGGCGTCGATCCTGACGGGCGTGACCGACCTGTCGGCGCGGATGACCGTGCTGCAGGCCGTTGCCTGGATTGTCTACCTGGCCGTGGTGATCCCGGCGTTCGTCCGGGCCGGCCGGCCCGCGGCGGCAAAGCCCGCGGCAGCGGCGCCGATGCCGGTCAAAGCGCCAGGGCGGAGCGGCGGAGGCTCGTGGGACCGGCGGACCGGGCGGCTGCTGACGCGCCGGCCGTGGGTGGCCGCGGCGGTGCTGGTGATCGTGCCCGCTGTCATCGCCGCCGCCGTGATCGTCGCGCTGCCCACCGCGGGCCAGGCCGGTGCCACCTTCGTGACGGTCACCGACTCGCGCTGCGCGCCGGAGTGGTCATCAGCGCGCACCGGAAGCCAGGCCTTCCAGGTCGAGAACAAGTCCGCCAAGGCGGGCGAGATCAACCTGGTGAATGCGAGCGGCGCGGTCGCCGCCGAGGTCGAGACCATCGGCCCGGCAACGACTGCCCCGATGAGCGCGACGCTTACGGCAGGTTCCTACACGTTCAGGTGCTACCTGGCCGGCCGGGCGGCGACCAGCTCGGCGACAGTACAGGCCACCGGGCGGCCGGGCAGCCCGGCGCCTGCCCCGGTCAAACCCGTCACGCTCGCCGAGGTCACGCCGGCCGCGGCCGCCTACCGCGCTTACGTCGCCCGGCAGCTGGCAATGCTCACCGCCGAGGTGACGGGGCTGCGCGCCGACCTCCGGCGCGGGAACCTGCCCGCCGCGCGCCGGGACTGGCTGCCGGCGCAGTTGACGTGGGAGCGGATCGGCGCGGCCTACGACAGCTTCGGCGACCTGGGCGGCGCCATCGACGGGCTGCCGCAGGGCCTGCCCGGCGGTGCCAGCGACAAGAGCTTCACCGGCCTGCACCGGCTGGAGTACGGCCTGTGGCACCGGCAGACCGCCGCGGAACTCGTGCCCATCGCGACCCGCCTGGCCGGCGACGTTGCCCGGCTGCGCGGCAAGCTCACGCAGCTGACCATCGACCCCACCGGCCTGCCCCTGCGCGCCCACGAGATCCTCGAGGATGCGCTGCGCGACCACCTGTCGGGCATGACCGACGAGGGAGCCGGCGCCGCCTTCGCGGAGACGTACGCCGACCTGCAAGGCACCCGTGTGGTGCTCGCCGAGCTCACTCCGCTGATCAGGGCACAATCCCCCTTGCTGCTGCCGGCCGCCGGCGCGCAAATGGCGGCCCTGCAGACGGCGCTGCTGGCCACCCGCGCCGGCGGGGACTGGCGCTCGCTGGCCGGCACCCCGCTTGCCGCCCGGCAGCGGGCCGACGCGGCGATCGGCGCCGTGCTCGAGACCTTGTCCGCGGTTCCCGATCTTCTCGAAGTTCCGCCGCCCCGCTAGCACCACGCCGGCTGATGCCCCGGCCGCAATGAGCGAAGGAAAATCCGATGAGCCTGAACCGCCGCAGCTTCCTCACCGGAGGCCTGGCCGGAACCGCCGGGGCCGCGCTGGGCGCCGGGCTGCTCACCGGCGGCGCCCGCGCCGACGCCCACGCGATCACCGACACCAGGACGCTGCCGCCGTCGTATCCGTTCCACGGCAAGCACCAGGCCGGTGTGCTGATGCCGCCGCCTGCGCACAAACAGAACTTCGCCTGCTTCGCCGCGTTCGACACCACCACCGCCAGCCGGGCGGAGCTGGCCGGGCTGATGCGGGCCCTCACGCAGCGGGCGCGCTTGCTGGCCGCCGGAGGGACGCCAGCCGACCTCGGCGTCGGCCACCCACCGTCCGACAGCGACGTCCTCGGCCCGGCCGTCCCCGCCGACGGCCTCACCGTCACGGCCGCGGTCGGCGCGAGCCTGTTCGACGACCGCTACGGCCTCGCCGCGCAGAGGCCGGCCGGGCTCACCCCGATGGGGGTCTTCCCGAACGACGCACCCGACCCGGCGTGGCTGCACGGCGACCTGATGCTGCAGATCTGCGCGCACCACCCCGACACCGTGCACCACGCGCTGCGCGACATTGCCAAGCACACCCGGGGCGGCATGCAGCTTCGGTACCGCATGGACGGCTTCAACTCCCCGCCCCGCCCATCGGGTACGCCCCGCAACCTGCTCGGGTTCAAGGACGGCACCGCCAACCCCACCGGAGCGACCGCAGCCGGCCTGGTCTGGGTCACCGATACGCGCGAGCCGGCCTGGGCACGCGGCGGGAGCTACCAGGTGCTGCGCATCATCCGCATGCTCGTCGAGTTCTGGGACCGGGTCTCGATCAACGAGCAGCAGAACATGTTCGGCCGCCGCCGCGACTCCGGCGCCCCGCTGGACGGCAACAGCGAGTTCGACACCCCCAATTACGCGGCCGACCCGCACGGGAACGTCATTCCCCTCGACGCGCACATCCGCCTGGCCAACCCCCGCACACCCGCCACCGCGAACCAGCGCATCATCCGCCGCTCCTACAACTACGACCTTGGTGCCGACGAGAACGGGAACCTTGAAACCGGCCACCTGTTCGTCTGCTACCAGCAAGACGTCAAGCACCAATTCGAAACCATCCAGACCCGCCTGATCAACGAGCCGCTGGTCGACTACGTCCAGCCCTTCGGCGGCGGCTACTTCTACACACTCCCCGGCGTCCGGGACGCCAACGACTGGTACGGCCGCGGGCTCCTCACCTGACACCAGCCGACGGCCGCCCGGGTACGGAAGTGATCCAGTTTCCCGCCTGCCAAAGCGGTGACCGCAGCGGCCGCAAGGCTCTGCGCCCTGACGCCTCCAGCCGGAGGTGTCAGGGCGCCTCCGGCCCGTCCGCCGGTCCGTACGATCAGCGACCGTTCCGAGTCGGCGCGGACCGTGTGAGCAACCCATGCCAGCCTCGGCCTTCGCCGCCGGTACTTCGCGGCGGCGTCCCCGGCTGGGCAGCCTGGGGCCTGTGGCCTGATGAGCGTCACCGGACCCGGGCGCGGCCGGGCGTCATCGCGCCGGAGCCCCGATCACCTGGCCGGATGGGCTGATCACGTACCAGTCGTGTCCTTGGCCCTGCCCGTTGTCCTGGCCGGGCCCGTTGTCGCCGATGAAGAAGTACAGCGGCCAGCCGTTGTACGTGATCACCCGGCCGCCGTCGGCTGCGCTGTTGTCGGCGTCGATCAGGGGATTGCGCACACCTGGCCCGGCCACGGCGCGGGCACCTGGCCCGGCGAGCAGCGGTGGCCACGCCTTCGTGCAGTCATCGGCCGGGGTGCAGGTGACGGAGCGGCGCCGGTCATGGGTGTAGACGTACAGCGTGCGGCCATTTCCGGCGATGAGTATCCGCCCGGCCGTCGGCAGCACCCGCGTGGTGATGGTGATGCCTGGCGGCACTCTCGTTGTGTGCGTGGCATGCGCGGCCTGGCTGGTTCCTGAGCCGCAGGCGACCGTGGTCAGCAGCGCCGGCAGATAGCGCCATGCCAGGGTCGCCGGCCGTTGCGTGATCATGGCGAACCGCCCGCTGGGATTTTCCGCCCGGCCAGCCAGCTGACCACCTGCATCGCCTGCGGGACGGTCCAGCTGTCGGCGGGCGCGGGATGGTAGAGATTGGTCAGGCCCTGGCCGTTGAGGAAGCGGACGAGCGTTCCCGGGGGCAGGGCGTCCCGGGTGTCGGCCGCGGCGTCGACGGCGTAGCGTTCGGTCCCGTCCGGCGACAGGAAGATCAGGTTGTTGCCGTGCTCCACGTCGTAGGTCAGCCGCTTGCCGGTGAGCCAGTCGACGCCGGGTGGCTTGTCTTCCGGTTCGCGCTGGTAGTAGACGTGGAAGAACTTCCACAGGGCCGCGGTGCCCGCGGGAGAGGCGCGCAGCAGCGTCCAGCCGGGTAGCTTCCCGCCGAAGAGCTTCTGATAGGCGGTGAGCCGGGCCGGGGTGTCGCGCTGCGGGTCGACCGTAATCTCCAGCAGGGCAACTCTCCCGGCGAGCCCGGCGGCCTGGATCTGGCGGGCCATGGCCGCGACATTGGCGGAGATCATCGGGCACATGTCCTGGCACAGCGTCAGGAAGTCGGCGATTATCACGATCTTCCCCCGGTAGGCCGCCAGGGTCGTGCGCTGCCCGGCGGCGGTGGTCAGCGGCAGCCCGGCGACAGCGGCGGGCAGCGGCACCTTCAGCGTGACACCGCCGAGCGCGGCAGGGGGTTTTAGCTGGCTTGCTGCAGCCGGCTGTGCCTTGCCCGCGGCCGAGCGGCCACCGCAGGCGGCGAGCCCAACGGCGAGCAGCGCAACGCCAGCCGTTACCCAGCCGAGATGCCGGCGCCGTGACAAGGCCATGACCGGTCCTCCACTCAACATCGCCGCACTAGCTGCCTGAGCGGCCTGAGCCCGGGAGGCAACGCGGCCTCCTCAGCGGCATCCCGGGCCACCTGACTGTACCCACAAGGACGCGTCCAGGCTAAAGCCGCCCCCGCAGGCACGGCAGACCACGGCGGCGATGGCCAGGCAGACGCGCTCGGCAGGCAGGAGGTGCACCGCCCCAATCTGCCAGAACTCATGCCATTGGCTGATCAGCTAATCAAGCTCGATGCCGATCTGGCGGGCTCGGTAGCTTGCTGACTGTCCGGGCCAGCGCGCCCGGGTGGCAGCCAGTCCAGCGAAGTCCGGTGCAAATCCGGCACTGTCCCGCAACGGTGAAGCCCCTCCGGGGATGAGTCCGGTCGCCTGGCCCGGCAATCCGGCGAACACCAGTCCTCGGATGAGGGGCGGTTCGTGCAGCACCGGGCAGGCGGTGTCTGCGGGGCTCTCTTCGTCCTCCGAATCTTCAGGAGGATGAGCACATGCCACACGGCCAGGGTCGTTTCCGGGCGATGACAGGCGCTGTGACAACATCACGTTTCCACAAGGTCCGCGCGGAGCTGTCGGCCCGCGAGTGGGGCCGGCTCACCGCGATGTTCCTGTTCATTCTGGCTGTCAACGCGCTGGGCGGGGGCACCTACGTCCTGGCCGTGATGCCGCGCCACTTCGACTACCAGGGGGAGGGCGGCAGCGGGGGGCTCGGCGTCGGGCTCGGGGTGGCCATCACGGCGTGGTTCCTGGGGTTCCGGCACGCCTTCAATGCCGACCACATCTCGTGTATCGACAACACCACGCGCAAGCTGATGGCCGACGGCAAACGCCCCTGGGCACGGGTTTCTTCTTCTCCTTCGGTCACTCAACGATCGTCGTGGCGGTCGGCGTCGGCATCACCATCGCCGCCCGGGCCGTCTTCGGCGCGATGGTCAACCCGAGCTCCGCCTACGAGACGGCGGCCGGGACGCTGGTGTCCGCCGGCTTCCTGTACCTGATCGCGGTGCTGAACCTGATCGTGCTGGCCGGCATCGTCAAGTTTCCGCGACATGCGCACCGGCGCCTGCGACGAGCAGGAGCTGGCCCGGCCTTAAACGCCGCACACCGGTGCTCGCGGTTGTCATGATCACGCAGGGCCAGGGGCGGCAGCCCCGAGGTCCGCGACCAGGGGGACCGGGAGGACTGTGCTCCGCCCCCGACGTATTGGCGATGAGGTCGGGATAGCCTGGCCGCCCTCGGAGGGAGGGGCAGGGTGATCGTGGCAGGTCTTCTTCCTACGAGGGTTTCGGTTTGCGGGCGACGCCGCCCAGAAACCAGAACTGCTCGGAATGCTGCGGCACGCCGTCAGACGGGTCAGGTCGCCACTGCGGCACATATACCAGCCCCGGTTCGGCCATGTCCCAACCGCCAAAGAAGCCTGAGATCTCCTCCCGGGAGCGTGGCTGCCCGTCAGCTGCGCGAGCGGTGTAAAGCCGCTGAACGGCTGCCGCGAGCCGCGGGTTGCCCTGACTGCTGACGTGGGATACGACCATGAAGCTGCCGGGCGCTGCGGTGCCCCGGAAGCGGGCGACAATCCCGTATGGATCGTCATCGCCGGTCAGGAAATGCAAGATCGACACGAACAAGATTGCGACCGGTTCAGCGAAGTCGATCAGCCTGCACAGACTGGGATGGGAAAGGATCTCGCCGGGTTCGCGCAGATCAGCCTCGATGACCGTGGCGCGCTCATTCCCGGCCAGGATTGCGCGGCTGCAGGCCACGGCCGCGGGGTCGTGATCTAGATACACGACCCGGGCGTCCGCCGCGACTTGCTGCGCGATCTCGTGCACATTGCCGGTGGCGGGGATGCCGCTGCCGATGTCCAGGAATTGACGCACGCCAGCCTGCCCGGCCAGGTAGCGGACGGCGCGGCCCAGGAACGCGCGATTGGCCCGGCATGCGGCTGGTATCCGCCGGTCCAGGGTCTCCATGGCCCGGGCCACGTCCCGGTCGGCGACGAAGTTGTGAGAGCCGCCGAGCAGGGCGTCATAGACCCGGGCAACGTTCGCCTTGGTCGGATCGACGCCCGCGTGTGCCCAGCCAGAGACGCTCACCGGATCCCCTCCACCCCTTGTCGGCACGCAGCAGCCTCACGCCGTTCATTAAATGATTCCATCCAAATATGGAATCACGCAACGTTGCGGATTGCTTATGAGCACAGCACGCGGTAGTCGGCCGCTATGCGGGCCAGGTGCTGGCGGGCGGCATCGCCGGTGTCCGCGAGCCGTTCCAAATCGCCGAACAACTCGATGTAGGCGGCGATGTCGCGGGGATCGGCGATGGTGGCAGTCGCGGTCTCGATTGCGACGAGAGCCAGCCGATCGTCATAGAGGTGGAACTCGTGGCCCGGGAAGACGTGCACCGGCCGGGTCCAGGGGATCACGCCCAGCCGCACGTTCGGCCGGCGGGACACGGCCGCGAGGTGATCCATCTGCGCCGCCATCAATTCCGGCGACCCAGCCTGCCAGCGCAGCGCTCCCTCGGTCATGATCAGGACGAACCGCTTGGACGGATCGTCCAGAACTTGCTGGCGTTCCAGCCGCGCGGCGGTGGCCTTGTCCTGACCGGCGGGGGTGAGCCGGCGCGAGAACACCTGCCGCATGTAGTCGCGCGTCTGGACGAGCCCGATCACCGCGCCGAGGTCAAACGACCGGTGCAGCGCCGACGCGGATTCGATCCGCGCGATCCGCTGCTGCTGACGGTAGGCGCCACGATTCAAGATCACCCGGGCGCTCCGGAGCTCACCGCGGAGCATCCGGATCAGGTCGAGAATCTCCGCACGCTGATCTTCTGGCGCGCCATAGATGCGGCACAGGGCCTGGGCGTCGGCAGGTGACGGCAGCAGCAAGCCATTCTCGATCTTCGACAGCTTGGGTTGCCCGAACCCGGCCCGGCGCGCTGCCTCCCGGCCGCTCAGGCCAGCCTGCTCCCGGAGTTGGCGCAGCAGGCGGGGCAAATCCTCCCGCCCGTAGGCGGCCGACTCTGGAGCACTCACGTCGGCGAGTCTAGAAGTCCCCTTGACTGATTCCGCATCCCTAAGGAATCGTAGCGTGCAGAACGGGTGAGGCAACTGTCGAAGGGATCCGTGATGCCGAAGGTGACCGTCGTCTGCCGCGACTCAGCGACCAGAGACACCTGCCCCACCTTGTACCGCACCGAGGACGACGTCTACTACATCCAGGGCTACGTGGTCACCGCTCCCGAGGTACTCGCCGAGATGAACGTCCCCGAAGGCGAGACCGTTGTACGCATCACGACAGATCTGGTGCGAATGATCGCGCAGGCCGCAGCCGCCTCCGGGCTTGCAGACACCAGAGCCGCCCGCACTCCGGTAGGGGCCGGGAGCGAGATGGCATGGACCTGACGGAGCTGCGCGCTTTCGCCGACGCCCGCACGAGGCGCTCGGCGTTCCGGCTGGAAACCCTCGACCACTACGACGTCGACTCCGATCGGGACAACTTCCAGCGCTACCTGGCGGGTGAGGAGGGCCCGAGCTGGGCGGCCGGCGATGACTGGATGGACTACCTGGCTGCCGAGGAGGCCAGCGGAATCCGCCGCTACCGCGTCCACCTCCTGGCTAGGCCGCTCAGTCCTTACCTGTGCTATGAGTGCGAGTGGGGATATGTCTACACGAGCCGGGCCGGCGAGGAGATCTACATCCTGGACACGGCCGAAACGCCCCGGCCCGCGGGGCTGCTCGATGAGGAATTCTGGCTCTACGACGATCGATGGGTCGTGGTAATGCGCTACGACGATCAGGGACGATTCGCTGACGCGGTCGCGTTGCCTGAATCGGAAACGCCGCGCTACCGTCGCCAGCGCGATCTTGCCCTAGCTTCCGCCGTTCCCTTCGCTTCCTGGTGGCAAGCTCACCCCGAAAACCGGCGGGAGGAATGGCTGCACGCCCGGGCGTAGGTCTGGTAGTTGCTGGCTGTCAGGTAGTGCGGCGGCCGTCCTTGATGGCAGCGGTGAAGGCCCGCCATCCGGCAGGCGTGAAGGTGAGGACAGGGCCGTGCGGGTTCTTGCTGTCGCGGACCTGGACGGCATTAGTGGTCCGGCGGACTTGGACGCAGTTGCCGCCGTTGGGTGTGGAGTGAGTGCTCTTTGCCCAGGTGGGGGAGAGCGCCATCGGGTGTCCCTCCTTACAGGAGTTCGATGGTTTCATCGATGAGGGAGGCCGTTTCGGCGGTGCTCAGTGATGAGGCGCGGAGGTGGTCGAACATCAGGGTGTAGCGCTCGATGTCGGCCGGGTCGTCTTCGATCAGGTTACCCGCGGGCCGGTCGGAGCTGGCGGTGACGGGCCAGCTGGGGTAGTGGGGGTCGAACAGAGCGAAGGATCCGTAGGCGGCCATGTGGGCGCCGGCGGCGAAGGAGAGGATCTGGAGGGTGACGCCAGGGTCGGCGGATGCGTCGCGCAGGCGGCGGAGCTGGGCGCGCATGACGGTGCGGCCGCCGACGAGGCGGCGGATGACGGCCTCGTCGAGGATGGCCCAGATGGCGGGGGGCGGGGGGTCCTGGCGGGTGAGGATCTGCTGGCGGCGCATCCGGACGTTGATCTGCTGCTCGACGTGCCCGGGGGCGGCGGTGACGTAGTTGGCGGCCAGGACCGCGCGAGCGTAGTCCTCGGTCTGCCACAGGCCGGGCACGAACTGGGCCTCGTAGGTGCGGATCGCGCGGGCGGTGGACTCCAGTTCCAGGTGCACCGAGAACCCCTCGGGCAGGGCCTGTTCCATGCCTTTCCACCAGCCGGGGCGGCGTGCCTGGCGGGCGAGGGCGACGAGGGCCTCGGTGTCGGCATCGCTGAGGTGGTACATCCGGGCCAGCTCGCGTACGTCGCCGGCGGACACGCTGACCCGCGCGGTCTCGATCCGGTAGGGCTTGACGACCGACCATTCGAGCTCGGCGGCGACCTGGTCGCGGCTGAGCCCGGCGGCCGCCCGGCGGCGTTCCAGCTCGGCGGCCAGGACCCGCTGCGGCACGGAGGGGACTTTGCGGGCAGCCATCGGTTTCCTCCTCACCGCTTGAAGCACGCCGACAATCGGTATTTTTTCAATGTGTAATCTTGCACGGTGTCGTTGGACGCGTTTATGGTATCGGTCAGCGCGCGCGGACCGGTAGCTGCCGGGGGTGGATTCCGGCGGCGGCGCGGGCCGGGCGGGCGTCCCGGATCTGCCCGAAGGGAGGAACCGTGACCAGCACCAGCACCAGCACGGCACACAGCTCATGCCCGGCGGGAGAACCGTCAGCAGACCCGGACCGCGCCCGCACGCCCGGGCCGGTGGCCGGAGCCGCCCTCACCTCGTGCCGTGGCATAACGACCGAGCACGGGGACGGCATGAAGATCCGGCTCGACCACTTACTACCTCGGATGGGCCCGGTCGACGGGCCGGTGCAGATAGCTGCTGTCCTGCCGATGGCCTGCAATGAGGCGGTCGCCTGGCAGCTGCCTGCCCATCCCTCAGCTGTGCCGATCGCTCGCACCCGGTGCCGGGATATCGCCCGCACCTGGGATCTGCCTAAGGCGACGGCCGAGGCGGCTGAGAGCGTGGCCTGCGAGCTGGCGACCAACGCGATCACTCACGGCGCCCCGCCGGTCTGCCTCCAGCTAGGCCGCACTGAGGACGAGATCGTCGTGGCTGTTTACGACGCGGGCCCGGCCATGCCCGCGCCGCGCGAACCCGGGGCATGCGACCCCGGCGACGAGCTCAGCGGCTGGGGCATGTCGATGCTCGTCCCTGCCCTTTCGGCCCGCTCGTCGGTCACCCGAGTCGAGCAGGGCGGAAAGATCGTCATCGCCCATCTCGCCTGCGGCGGGCAGGTCAAGGCGGCCGCTCCAATCCTCGGTCGCGCTGGTCATGAGGCTGCCGTGAGCCGCCCGGTGCCCGTCTCCGCCGCTTTGGTCGGCCCGCGAAGAGGCCGTCATGGCCGTCATGTGGGCGGCCGACACCCCGCTGACCACTCGCACGGTGCGTGAGCGGCTCAACCACCCCTGTCCTGTCACTCACGGCTCGGTCGGTCACACGTTGCTGGCTCTGTACCGCAAGGGATACCTGGCACGCGACCGCCGGGACCGCCGCTCGTGGCAGTACGGGCCGGCACGGCCGCTCGCCGAGCACCTCGCCGTTTTCATCCAGCGCTTGGTGGCCGCCAGCCCTAACCGGCCACTGACGCTGCGGCTCGCGCTGGCCGTCGAGTCGGCGCAGCCGCCCGCCTTGGCCGGGGCGGACTTGGCCACGTTGCGCCACTTCGCGGCAGCCGTCCTGGAGAAACGGGACGGTTTCCGTTACACCGCCGGGATCTGCCAGCGGGCGGCGGAGGACGTCACCGGTGACGAAGGCTGCGCCGGGCGGTGCCGCGCGCGTGCGGCGGCGCTGGCCAGCGCGGCCGAAGACATCGACGAGGCCCTGGCCGCGGCGACCGGCCGCTGGGACCAGTTCGGGGCTGGGGGGCCGCTCGGGTGACGGGCCGGGCAGCAGGTGACGGCGCTGTGGTCACGGTGGCCGCCCCATGCTCCGCCACGTATTCCCCTCCGCGCGCCCGGGCTGCGGCCGGAGACCAGCCACGACGACGCCGAGCCTTGAGCTGCTCAGCGCGGTAACAGACCTTGCCTGCGGCGCGCGGGCGGGTCCCTGGACACTGCAGGCATGACCGGCGAGTTCACCCTCGCAGGCGCGCAGCAGGACGTCTGCCAGAGCGAGGCGCCTACCCTCCTCGTCCTGGGCGGCGCCGGGACTGGCAAGACGGTCACCGCCGCAGCGGCAGCCCGCGCCCACCTGCTCCGCCGCGACGCCACGACCGGTGCCCCCGGCACGGAACGGGTGCTCTTCCTGACCTTCAGCAGGACCGCCGTCACGCAGATCCTGGACCGCAGCCGCGGTGTCCTGCAGGACGTCGCTGACCGCGTGGACGTGCTCACCTTCCACGGACTCGCCTGGCGGCTGATCACCGACTACGGCCGGTACGCCGGGTACGGCACGGCACCGCGGCTGCGCGGCGAGGCCGAGCGGAAACTGCTCACCGCTGATCCAGGGATCCTGACATACAGCGATCTGCTGCCGGCCGCGCTGCAGATCATGGCGCTGCCCGTGATCGGCGGTCTCACAGCGCGCCGGTGGTCGCTGATCATCTGCGACGAGTTCCAGGACACCGACCGGCAGCAATGGCAGCTCGTCGAGACGCTCACGGCGCATGGCCACCGCCTGCTGCTGCTCGCCGATCCCAACCAGATGATCTACGACCGGCTGCCGGGCAGGCAGGCCCGCCACAGATTCGGCTGGGACCGAGACAGGCACGGCGGAACCGATCCTCACGTTCACCACGCCCCAAGCCCGCCTTTCTCCACCTGCCGCCCGGGGAGCTTGAGCCGCCCCGACGCAGTCCTGCCACTATCCGCCCGCGCCCCGATGCCCGCACACCGCAAGCAGCAGGAGGCCCATCCACCCCGCTGAACCCGGCAACACGGGCAGCTGTCAGACCCCAAGGCGATACTCAAACAAGGTCACAGTCACAGGTCTGTCGGTACGACACCGGCAGTTCTGTCGGTGACCCGCCTGGTGGAGAAGGGGACTCGAACCCTGACCCCCTACTTGCAAATCGGGTTATCCACCTGAGCCTACAGCGCTGAACTGCGTCTGCGTCCGTCTTTAGCGACCGTGGCGTACCGCTGGTGACCGGTGTTAATGACGCTAATGGCACGACCTTTGGTGGACGGGTTTCTGATTCACAGGCCACCAAGCGCCGTCTCCAGTCCGGTTATGCGGTTATGGCGTCACGATGTTGAAGTTCGGGTCGAACTTCCACCCCTGTATTCCTGACCTGCCGCTATTGCCTCGTCACCCGCGCTGGCCTGCGCGTATACGTCTCGCCACTCCTCAACGTTTCTGGTGTGTTCCCGCTGCCTGGCGGAACTGAGCCGGCCCTGGGACGCGATCTTCACCCCATTACCAAGCCGGCCGCTGCATGCCGCCGAGCGTTGACGGCACGGTGGCCGCGGCGTCTCTGGTGATGCTGCGGGCTGCCAGGGCCGGCCTGGGCGCGCCAGCCGGCACCCGGCACGGTGGTTGGCCGGCGCTGACTTTGCCGCCGCGGTGCTGGTCGCCGCGGTGCTGGTTCCCCGATTCGGGTGGGTGGTCATCGGCTGCGCCTTCCCGGCGCGCCGGTGCTCACGCGGAATATCCCGCACCGGCGATATCTGCCATTACTGCCTCTGGCTTTCGCCGCATGGGGCGGCGTTTCCGGGGCCGCGAGAAAACGGCACGGTGCCGCCGCCGGCCGGGCGCCGGGCGCGGAAGCCATAGACGGCGAGTTCCGGCACCCCGGCTAGTCGCGGGCGTTGGCCTTCGCGGCCGCCAGGTCCCATCTTTGCTCGATATGCCCGAACCTCCAGACTGACAGGGCGACGGCCCAGGTCAGGACGAAGATGCCGACGATGACGAATCCGGCCTTGTTGATGTTGAAGTTCGCCATGAAGTCCCAGAACTCGCCGCTGAGGTTGGCTTCCTGGCCGATCAGCCCGAGGATCTCGATGGTGCCGATGAAGAAGGCGATGAAGACCGACAGGCCGGTGATGGTCAGGTTGTAGAACACCTTGCGGACGGGGCGGGCGAAGGCCCAGTCGTAGGCGAAGTTCATGAAGCAGCCATCGGCGGTGTCGAACAAGCACATCCCGGCGGCGAACAAGATCGGCAACGACAGCACGGCGTAGAACGGCAGCCCGCCGATCACCGCGGTGCCCGCCAGCACCAGCAGCGCGACCTCGGTGGCAGTGTCAAAGCCCAGGCCGAACAGCACGCCGATGGGGTACATCTTCCACGGCTTATCGATCCGCCGGGCGTAGCCGCCGAAGATGCGATTCATCAGGCCCCGGCTATCCAGCTGGCGTTCCAGTTCCTCGTCGCTGTACTTCCCGCGCCGCATCTCCCGGAAGACCTTCACGATCGAGTACAGGACCACGAGGTTGATCGCGCCGATCAGGTAAAGGAACGTCCCGGACACGCTCGTGCCGATGATCCCGGTATAGGTGTGCAGCCCCGAGTTGCTGTTCTTCACCGCGCCGTTGAGGGCGCGGATGCCGAAGTTCAGCAGCAGCGCCAGCGCGAACACGATGGTCGAGTGGCCGAGGGAGAAGAAGAACCCGACCGACATCGGCCGCTTGCCGTCCTGGACCAGCTTGCGGGTGGTGTTGTCGATCGCCGCGATGTGGTCGGCGTCGAACGCGTGCCGCATGCCCAGGGTGTAGGCCAAGATCCCGGTCCCGAACCCGAAAAGCTGAGTCCCGCTGATGTGATAGTGGCCGCCGACGGCGGCAGCCAGCATCGCCCAGCCCAGCACGTTCAGGCCGATGATCGTGGCGGCCATGCCCCCGGCCCCGGCCCACTCCCGGGGGGTCAGCCCGTCGCGGATCCTCACCAGGCGCGCACGCGGATCAGCCATCGCAGGCCACCTTCCCTCAGTGGTCACCAATACCGGCCAGCGTAAGACGTGCTGCAATGTTCTAGCAATAGCGCATCATAGTTACCTGCACATAGATGGAGGACCTATCCTGGGCTGGTGAGCCAGGATGCGCAGGCAGATGCCCGGCTGGCGGGCAGTCAGGCCGTCATCGAGGATGTTTTCGCCCGGCTGCGCGAGCGCGGCGGACGGGCGACCCCGGCCCGGCGGCTGCTGCTCGCGGCGCTCCTCGCGAAGCCCGGCCACCGCACGGCCGAGGAACTCGGCGCTGAGGTCCAGGCCCGCGCGCCCGACGTCAACATCTCCACCATCTACCGCAACCTTGACGAGCTGGAGCGTCTCAGGATCGTCGACCGCACCCACCTCGGCCACGGCCCCGCGACGTACCACCTGGCATCGGCAGGCCACGGGCACCTCGTCTGCGAGCTGTGCGGGTCGATGACCGAGGTCCCGGACGAGCTGTTCGACGGGCTTGCGCAGGCGGCCCGCGCACGGTACGGGTTCGCCGTCGAGCCGCACCGCTTCGCCGTCATCGGGCTGTGCGCCAGCTGCCAGTAGGAATCTGCGTATCCGGACGGGCGAGCCGGGGGCATTCAGCGGGCTCGTGTCATGAGCAGCCGCATGCTGCCGTCGGCAGAGCCCGGGATCAGCCGGGCGGCGTGCCAGCCGCGGTTCCGGTACAGGCTCAGTGCTGGGCGCGCGCCGGCATGGGTCGCCAGCCAGCGCCGCTGCGGACCGGACGCTGCGATCACGCCGTCATGCAGGGCCGTCCCGATGCCCTTGCCCTGGGCAGCCGGGCGGACCGCAAGCTCGCGGAACTCGAACGGAGCGGCGCCGCCTGGCACGTGCCGGTCGGCGAGCGCCGCGAGGTGCCAGCGCGGGAGGCCGTAGGCGAAGCCATCCAGGGGAGCGCCCCGGGGAGCCCGGGCCAGGGCGAGAACGAACCCGGTTCGCCCGGCGTCGTCGAGCATGCGCTTCACCGCCATCCTGGCCTGCCCGGCTGGCTCGTTCCAGGGCGGCGCGCCAAACGCCGCTTCCGCCACCGCGGCCAGCGCGGCGGCAAGGTCTTGCACAGCCATCGCCGCAGGCGGGCCGGCCAGTGTCACCACCGCGGCCGGGTGGCCCCCGGCAGCGGCGCGGCTGGCGCTGACGGCCAGCGGCGGCACGGCGGTCCCTTCCGCGGCCAGCGGGCTAGGCGATCGCGGCGGCGTACCGGGCCGCCACGTCGGGCCAGTTGACGATGTCCCATAGCTTTTTCACGTAATCGGGCCGGACATTGCGGTACTGCAGGTAGTAGGCGTGCTCCCAGGCGTCGAAGACCAGCAGCGGGACGCTGCCCTGGCCCACGTTTCCTTGGTGGTCATAGACCTGCTGGATGATGAGCCGCCGGCCGAGCGGCTCGTAGGCCAGCATTCCCCAGCCGGAGCCCTGGACGCCCGTGGTCGCGGTGGTCAGCTGGGCAGCGAACGCGCCGAACGACCCGAAATGCTCACTGATCGCGTCGCCCAGCTGGCCGTCCGGCCGGTCGCCGCCGTCGCCGGACAGGTTCTGCCAGAAGATCGAGTGCAGGACGTGGCCGGAGAGATTGAACGCCAGCGTCTTCTCCAGGCCGACAAGCCCGCCAAGCTGGCGCTTGTCCCGGGATTCCGCCAGCTGGTCCAGGGTGTCGTTGGCGCCTTTGACGTAGGCGGCGTGGTGCCTGGAGTGGTGGAGCTCAAGGATCTCCCCGCTGATCGCGGGCTCGAGGGCGGCATAGTCGTACGGCAGGTCGGGAAGGGCGTAGGCGGCCATCACGGGTCCTCCGGCTGTCAGCGGGCGGAAGGCTTGCTGCAAAGATATCGCAACTGACATGCATGTGCTATTAGCCGTGCGTTGTGCTGGCGGCCGACGTCAGCGGCCCGCCCGGCGGCCGGGCGGGCCGGGGGATCGCAAAGGAGTGTTTATTGAAAACTACTTGCAGAAGGGTCTCTGGCGTGATGTTCTCCAGCCAGGGCCCGCATCCCCGGGCCGGCTGTCGAGCCCGGCGAGGTAGTGGCGCTGGTCGGCCACTCAGGAGCCGGGAAAACCACCAGCGCGAACGTCCTGCTGCGCCTTTGGGATCCGCAGCACGGCCGCATCACCCTTAGCGGCCACGACGTGCGCGCCTTCCCCCCGGACGACCTGCGCGGCCAGATCGCCTACGTGCCCTAGGACGTCTACCTGTTCAACATCAGCGTCGCCGACAACCTGCGCCTGGGCCGGCCGGCCGCCACCGACGCCGAGCAGGCTGCGCATCCTGGGCCGGCTCCGCGAGGGCCCGGTTACCGTCACCGAGCTTGCCGCCGTGATCGGGATGGAGCAATCGGCCGTCTCCCATCAGCTCAGGATGCTGCGCCATCTCGGCCTGGTCACCGGCGAGCGCAACGGCCGGACCGTGATTTACGCCCTGTACGACAGCCATGTCGCGATGCTCCTGGACGAGGCGGTCCACCACGCTGAGCATCTCCGCCTCGACCTGAATGACCGCCCGGCCGGAGGCGCTTCCGCGGCCGGCCATCACCGGCACGATGATCCGGCGATGCGACCGCGCTGCACGTCAGTGCCTCAGGGCCAGCGGCGGGGGTCCATAGTTCAGCAGGCCTTCGCGGATCATGGCCTGGAATGCGCCGCCTGCCTGGATGAGCTGGCTGTAGGTGCCGGTCTCGGCGATGCGGGGCCCTCGATGGCTTCCGCCAGAGGCAAGGCCAGACCGTCAGACTGCCGGCGGACACCGCTCACTTCCCCAGCAGCCGGCGCCCCCGGAGACGGACAGCGCTGCCTGGCGCGCAAACGCGCGGCCCCCGGACGAGGCAGCGCAGCGCTCCCGCGTGTGCTCACGCCAGCACCCAGGAACGCCTGCAGACGCGGCGGACACGTACTCGCTGCAACACGCAAAGAAGACAAAAAATCGATGAGAATCAGTGCCTGCAAAAACTCTGAAGAAATCTTGGAACAAGGCTGGCCAGGAGGATCTCGCACGAAAGCAACGTTGCGGCCCGACCTGTAGTGCCGAGTCTCATTCTATTTCGCTTTTTTCAAATTAATTTTCGCCTCCTGGCCTCTCGGTGCACGCAATTTCGGGATAAGCAGAAAGCAATCCAGCGGGCTCGGGAGGGTTACGCGTGGCGCGGCTATGGTCACACAGTCGGGCCGGCCGGTCGGCAGCGAGCAGACGACGTCAGTGAACTCACCGGGCGGGTCGCTGCCGTCCCGGACGCCTACAGCAACCTTGCCCGCGATGTCCCCGACGAGGAGTGGGCTTGGCCGTCAGGTGCGGCCAACGGGTCGTTCTCGCCCACCAACCCAGCAGGCAGGAGTGTCCTGGCCGCTGCAACGCTCCCTCCCGCTGCCTCAGGACGGGCAGCACCTCGGCACCCAGCCGGGCGATGTTCTCCCGCGTGCGGGCGGGGTCGCCGGCGCCTTCGACCATCAAGATGAGGTGCCCGATCCCCGTGCGCTCGGCGGTCGTGGCCATGTCCTACACGCAGTCGGGGATCGATCGCGGCCCGCAGCGCCGCGCCGTCCGGCACTGCCTCGGCCGCGATCCGGACCTCGCCGGACGCAACGTCGACGTCAACCTCAGTCACTCCCGGCAGCCTGCTGATCTCCGCACGGACCGCAGCGGCGCAATGCCCACAGGTCATCCCGGCGACCATCACGGAGCTGACATCCACGCCGCTGATCCTAACGGCAACCCGCCAACCGCTGTCAGGCCCTCCGCCTGGCCGAATGGGGATCCTGCTGACCAGCCAGCGCCGCCGCGGTGGATGGGCATCCGCTCGCCGGGGCCCGCCCCCCTGCGGGCGTGATCTGCTGGCCGGGCGGCTCGTCAGCGCACCATCTCGGCGATCGGCAACGTGACGAGGAAGCTCTTGCGCGCCACGGCGGTCGATGGTCCGGCCGGCTGCTGACGCGGGCCGCGAGCTGACCGAGGCGATCGGCTGGCCCGGCGCGACGACCACGAAGACCATGAGCGTCAGCCCGGCGAGCATGGTGCGCCCGCTGACGGCCTGGCCAGCAAGCGGCGCGTCACTGGTCACCGTGACCCGCGGCTCGCGGCCGGGGCGAGGCCGGCCGTCACGCGGGTAATACGCCGGGCCCTCGATAGCTCGCCGGAGATCGTGCGCGCAGCTCACCCCTGGTAATGCCGGTCACGGCGTACGCCGTCGCGCCACCGCGGGCCTTGATGTGATCTGGCTGCCGGGTCAGGACCGGACCAGCCGGGCGATGGCGTCGGAGGCTTCGCGGACCTTCGCGGCTCCGGCGTCACCGCCCTCGGCGACGGCCTGGGTGACGCAGTGGCTCAGGTGCTCTTCGAGCAGGCCGATGGCGACCGCCTGCAGGGCCTTAGTCGCGGCCGCGACCTGGGTGAGGATGTCGATGCAGTACGTGTCGTCCTCGACCATCCGCTGCAGGCCGCGTATCTGCCCCTCGATCCGGCGGAGCCGTTTGAGGTAACTGTCCTTGTTCTGCGTGTAGCCGTGCATGCCACCT
>DATIYI010000206.1:0-5443 GCA_035517695.1 Streptosporangiaceae bacterium | reverse complement strand
CCGGTGTGACGGCCAGTACTACGTGCTCGACGGGCGTCACCGCATCGCCGTCGCCCGCGCCCTGGGCGAGCGCTGGGTCACGGCGAACATCACCGACGTCCGCCTGAACCACCCGGGCGATCCGGATTTGAGCTACCGGATTGAACAGCGAAGCTCGCCTGCTCACGAGGCACCGCCCGCCAGACATGCTGCTCCGTAGAGGGCCACCCAGCCCCCTGTCTCAGTTTCTGTCTCATTCACCCCCGTCCGGGGCCGTTCACCAGAGTTCGCTCGGATGGTGTTTGTGCAGTTCGCGGACGGTGACGGACGCCGGTGAACACTGGCCAGCATTGTTGGAAAGCGTGTTGGGGGCAACCCCTCGCGAGTTCGAATCTCGCATCCTCCGCCAGGCTGACCTGCTGAAACACCGATCGTCGGCGCCAACTGGCTGGCGCCTCGAGTTGCGCTGGCTCAGTTATTGGTCTCAATTTCGAGCGTCGGGTGGGTACCGCCGCTGGGATTCGCCGCGCTGTTGTGCCTGGTCACGGGCATCGTGGACGGGCCTGAACGGAGGGGCGCACGCCGCCGAAGCGTGCGCCCTACCGTTCAGGGCAGGCCGGGACCGTCCGCGACCTTCGCCCGATCCTCCGCGTTCAGCACTCTGCCCGCGACGCCAGCGTGGGCCCCAACGTGACCGCGATCATGCCCTGACGCAGCAGTACCGCGTGGGACGGTTATGCGGTCTGCGGCCGCCCCGCCGTGAGGGGATGGGTGCGGTGGGCGAACGCCCACCCGGCGAGGACGATGAGGCCGAGGGCGCACAGATAGGCGAACACGTCGCCGATGCGGCTGTAGAGGGTCCAGGTCCTGCGCGTCGGGACGGCCGCCAGCATGATCCCGCCGCTGCTGTGGAAGTAGTCCTGGCTCGCGATGACCCGGCCTTGGTAGTCGGTGATCAGCGAGATGCCGTTGCCGGTGGGCCGGACCAGCGAGGTGCCGTTCTCGATGCTGCGGTAGGCAGCCTCGGCGGCGTCAGCCGAGGCCCAGAACGAGTACATCTCGTGGGTCGGGACCAGGAGGATGCCCGCGCCGTCACGCCCGGCCTGGCGCAATAGTTCGGGGTAGCCGACGTCGTTGCAGATGGCCGTGGTGAGGCGGCCGTAGGGGGTGCTGGCGACCGGCAGCACGCCCGGGCCGGTGATCTCGACCGAGGACTCACCGGGGAAGACGGGGTGGGTCTTGTTGTACGTCCAGATGACCGTGCCGGCAGGGCTGATGAGGATCGCCTGGTTGCGGAAGTAGGGCAGGGACTGGGTCCGCGTGTAGACGCCGAGCCAGATTTCCAGGTAGCCGCCGTTGAGCCGGGCGAGCGCCGCGGCCCGGTTGATGGCCGCCTGCCTGTCCTCCGAGAGCACCAGCGCCGACTGCTCCTGCCAGACGACGAGCTTCGCACCCCGGTGGAACGCCGTCTGGGTGCGGCCCAGCATCTGGTCGACGGTGGCGTTGAACCGGGGCCGGATCGCTGCCCGCTGGGCGTTGGTGGAACGGTTGAACGTCGTCCAGTCGAAGCCCTGCATCGCCTGATTGGCAACCGATGAGCTGATGGTGATCGTGGCCGCCTCCACCTTCGGTGACGTCGGCGGGGAGGCGTTCAGGCGCACGATCCCGAACCCGAAGACCGCGATCAGGACGGCGGCGAAGGCGCCCAGCGGCAGCCACGTGGCCCGCTTCGCGAAACCGTGTTCCCAGGCGGCGTTGACCGCCGAGGCAAACCACATGATCAGGAAGGTCAGGCCCCACATCCCGGTGACCGAGACGATCTGCACCAGCGGCAGGTCACCGTATTGGGAGTAGGCGGGCGTACCGAAGGTCCCCGTAATGCGAAGCAGTGACATCACCCAGGTCAGGCTGGTAAAGGCCATTGGGAAGATCAGCATGCGCGGCCACGTGCTCAAGCGGGGGCCGATCAGTCTGTCCGCCAGGTAGGGCAGCATGTACAGAATCCCCTGGGCCAGCGGAAAGGCGGTCAGGGTGAAGGCCAGGGCGGCTCCGCTCTCCGGCACGCCGCGCAAGGCGATCAGCGCCGCCACCGCGTAGGCGACCGCGACCATTCGCAACGCGGACCGGGCACGCGGGGACACGCGCACGAAACGCAGCAGGAAAACTGGCGCAGCCCACGCGGCTAGCGGAATGACATTCCGGTACGCCGTGAAAGGCAGCAGCACGAACCCGATCAGCAGCCACAGCCATCTGAGGTCTTTGGTCTCAGGCTTCATGGCACCCCTCCCACCTGACGAGGCTCGGTCATGCACGCCTCCCACCGACGGCGCTGCGATGCACTCCATCAGGGGTCAGCGGTGGCCTGCCTGGCGTTCGATCTCCCGCTGGATCTCCCTTTCGGAAACCGGCTTGTGCCCGTAAACGAACCAGGCGTCCGCCGCGGTGATCAGCACCCATGCGATGGCCGGGTAGATGATCCAGTAGTTCCACACGTTCGGGATTCCCGAGCTCTGGCTGAATCCGCTGCTCGGCCAGCCACCCGCGTTGTGGTACTCCGAGAAGGCCCAGATCACCACCAGAATGATCATGATGAGGGTGCCCACAGATGCACGGATCCTAAAGTGGCGCCTGCGCTCGATCTGCCTGATCGCCTCCTGGCGGGCGAGCTGGTCGCCGCTGGCAGGAACATCCGAGCCGCCAGCGGGCCTGTCATGTGAGAGGTCATGCATCCCGACCCCTCCTTCGGTGGGAGCCATCAGATTGCCTTGGAGCTACCTCGCCCCTTAGCTACAGGCTGGACCCCACGGCCGCGGGCCCGCAGGGCCGGATGTCACCAGCAGTCCGGCGAATGGCCCGCCTGATGCAGGCCGGGTAGGGGCATAGGACCTCTATTGACGGGCGAATGACCCTAGCTTTACCTAAACATTACCCGTGCGGATAACCCCGGTGTTTACCTGAGGGGGATGGTGAGCTGAACCCGAACAACTCCGGCAAACAAACAGCGGCAGCGGATCCCCGGCCGCCGCGAGCACCAGGCGCCGCACCAGGTGCGGGAATCCGGTCGCCAGTTGCAGCGCCACCGCCTCGCCGGCGGAGGTGCCGTAAAACGCGACCGGCTCCCCAATGTCGTCGGTGTCGTGGGTGAATGCCGCGTATGCCGCCAGGGCCTCGCGGCAGGCCGCAGCGATGACGCCGGGCGGCTGACGCTGAGCACGGCAGCCAGTTCTGCGGAGGGCATTGCCGCCCCCAACCGGACCAGGTGCGTGTTGCCCGCGATGAGGGATACAGCGCATATCTGGCTGTTATGCGAGCCCCGCCATGCTGAACTCGCTACCGCCCCAACCGGCGCACAGTCGGCGCAATTGGGGATCGCATGTAGCACGATGCGCTGTTCATGTTCGGTGACGGCTGTTGCCGCGTGCCGGGTGCCAGGAGGGCTCCTCGTCCAGTAACGCCTCACCGAGGCTGCCTCGGTCCGCATCGCCACGGTACATATGTGGACACATGTGCTACGCTTGTGTTATGGCTAGCTTCATCTCGGTCCGCGACTTGCGAAACACAGTGAGCGAAGTGCTGCGCCGGGTCGAGAGCGGCGAACGGCTGACTGTCACGGTCGATCGGCGTCCGGTCGCCGAGATCGTGCCGCTGCGCCGCCGCCGGACCGTCCCAGCGGCCGAGGCGCTCGCCATCGCGTCCCGTCACGCCGCGGACCGGCGGCTCCTCGAAGACGCGCGCGGCCTATTGGCTGACACCACCGACGACGTATGAGGGCGCTACTCGACACTTCGTTCTTCGTCGCGACGGAATCGGGACGGCCTCTCGGCGACATGGGCGGGGTGACCGAGACCGAGATCTCGGTAGTGACGCTGGCCGAACTGACCGTCGGCGTGCTCATGGCCAACGATGCCGACCGACCAACACGAGTGGCGACGCTTTCAGCGGTCGAGTCGACGTGGGATCCCTTGCCGATCG
Organism: Streptosporangiaceae bacterium; assembly: GCA_035517695.1. Classification (GTDB taxonomy): domain Bacteria; phylum Actinomycetota; class Actinomycetes; order Streptosporangiales; family Streptosporangiaceae; genus DATFVJ01. Next base: position 1,492 of record DATIYI010000206.1, on the reverse strand, counting down.
ACGCCGAGGTGGCCCGCCAGTTCGCGCACATCGCAGCCGCCCTGCGGGCGAACCGGCGTCGGGTCCCCGTCCTCGACGCTCTCGTAGCTGCCACCGCCGTTGTGGAGCAGATCCCGGTCGTCACCCAGGACCGCGACTACGACGCCATCCCAGGCGTTGAGGTGATCCGCGTCTAATCGCCCGGCGGCGGGCCGGGCTGACGGTAACCGAGCCGACGACACGGTGGGCGACGTAGGACGAAGTGCCCACCACGATCACCTGGGCGGCCAGCGGCCCCATCCGGCGAAGCCGCCCTGGGCTCAGTTTTGGTCTCATTCACCCCCGTCCGGCACCGTTCACCGACGGCCACCCATGACGCATCCGGGCTGTTCACGGACGGTGGCGGACGCCGGTGAACGCTGGTCAGCATTGTTGGAAAGCGTGTTGGGGGCAACCCCTCGCGAGTTCGAATCTCGCATCCTCCGCCACGCTGACCTGCTGAAACACGGATCATTGGCGCCGACCGGCTGGCGCCTTGAGCCGCGCTGGTCTCATTTGTTGGTCTCAGTTTCGACCTTCGAACGGTGCTTCTGCCGGATACGCCGCAGCTGTTTTGCCAGGTCACAGGAGTGGTGAACGCGCCTGAACAGAGAGGCGCACGCCGCCGAAGCGTGCGCCCGCAGCTGCGCCTGGTGGCTCGACATGTTCACGGAATGTGAGTCCCGAAGATGTTACGGCCGCGCTAGATCCGCCGTTCGGTACGGCCGGTCGCCCCTCGACACTCCTCAGCTGAGGCACGCAGATTGGGGCGTTCTGTTGCTCATCGAGAATGTCCGGGATCGTTGGCCTGGCCGTTCGGGCCGCTGCCCGGGCGGGGCTGGGGCGTTCTGAGCCGAAGGCGAGGGGAACCTCACATGAGGCGAGTACGGGTCTTCGGCAGCAGGCATTTGCACAGCCCGGGTGACGCCTGGGCGCGCACGGCGCCGGAGAACCCCTCGACGGTCACACTTCTGCGAGGGTCGCCGCCCACGAGTCTCTTCGCCCGCCTCGCTGCTCGCACCCCGGTGTATGGGCGCTGCTCCTTGTAGCCGCAGCGGCCATAATGTGTCTCGTGGGGCTCGAGCCGGGTACCGGGTACGACCTGATCGAGCGCGCGAGTGCAATCGACCTGATGGAGCTCGCCTCGGATTTCGGTCCGTTGCCGCTGCTGGTGGGAGCCATCTTGGTATTCGGATCTGGCGAGAGTCTGGCAGTGGGCGAGGCCCGCGATGCGCTGGCCGATCGCATCTGTGCCATTCCGCGCCTGCGGCAGCAGTTGGTCTCCACACCGCCAGGGTGTGGCCGGCCAGTCTGGGTCGACGATCCAGAGTTCGACGTCGCCCGGCACGTTCACGAAGTCGCCTGTTCACCGCCCGGCGACGAGGACGCGCTCCTGCGGGCAGCGGCTGGAGTGGTGACCGTCCCGCTGCCGCCGGGCCAGCCGCTGTGGTCAGCCACGATCGTCACCGGGCTC
>DATIYI010000205.1:0-2215 GCA_035517695.1 Streptosporangiaceae bacterium | reverse complement strand
CCAGGTCCTGGTGCTTGACCAGGTAGCTGCCGACGGCGAGCCGGGCGATCAACTCGGTGTCCACGCTGCGGCCGGGCATGACCTTGATGTCGCCGATGTCGGCGTCAGGCTGGGCCAGTGCTGCGTGCCGGCGCAGCCGGTACAGCTTGCTGTTACGGCGCCGCTCGTATTCCCAGTCGACGGCCATCTTGACCATCTCCGGGCCGGTCAGCTTGCCGTTCTGCCCGGTGGTGCCGACGAGGTTCTCGAAGTATTCGGCCATGCCGGACAGGCGCATCGCCTTGAGCCGGGCCAGTGTCTCGACGTCGATCATGCCTGGCCCTCGCCCTGGCCGTAGTAGCCGGAGCCGCGCACGAAACCGGCGTCGCCCAGCGACGCCACGGGCGGCGGATCGGCGGGCTGCCAGGTGGCCCATAGCTTTTTGATCAGCGTGTAGGACGGCGACGGCGTCGCCTCCAATGCCCGGCCGCAGGACTGTTCCAGCCGCACCATGCCACCCGGCTTCTTGGCCAGCGACATCACGCCGAGGCAGGACCGGTAGGACTGCTCGACGATCTTCCGGGAGGCCAGGATCGCCTGGATCGCCGCGACACAGTCCGGGCCGACCGTGGCGGCCCACTGCTCGAAGCGCTGCGGGCTCCAGTCGGCCAGCCGGTGGCGATGCCCGGCGGGCATGTGCGAGGTGACCGTGGAGTAGCGGCCGCGGACACCGGTGAGCCGCGGGTGGCAGGCGACCCGCTCGGCGCCGTCGAAGACCTCGATCGTGTGCGAGGTGACCCGCACATCCAGGCTCTGCCCGATCAGCTTGGATGGGACGGAGTAGTAGTTGTGATCCAGCGAAATGTGGTAGTTCGGGGCCACTTTCGCCTTCCGCAGGTCGGCCAGCTCGAACCGCATCGGCGGCAACGGGGTAAGCAGCGGCTTCTCGTCCCGCTGAAAGACAATCCACCGGGAGTCTTCCCGCTTCTGGAACGGCCGGGCGTTGATCTCGGCGACCTGATCGAAGATGGCCTCGTTCAACTCGGCCAGGCCCACGAACCGCCTGTTCCGCAGCACCGCGGCGACCTGGTTGGCCACGAACCGGACGCTGCCCTCCACGACCGGCTTATCACGAGGCTTCCTGACCCTCGCCGGCACGACCGCGGTGCCGTAATGCTCGGCCAGCCGGGCATACGCCGGGTTCAGCGCCGGCTCGTACCGATCCGACCGGGACACCCCGGTGCGCAGATTATCGGGCACCAGCAGCCGGGCCGCCCCCTCAAACATTTCAAACGCGTGCACGTGCGCGTCGATCCACGAGCCCAGCGTCATGTCGGTGAACGCCTCCACATACGCGTACGCGGAGAACGACAGCGCGGCCACGAACAACCACGCATCCACCGGCGCGCCGGTCACCGGGTCGGCGAAGATCATCGGATCGCCCGCCCAGTCGACCTCGATCGACTCGCCAGGGTCGCGCTGGATGTGCATCGACGCCCCGGTCGATGACACCCACCGGCGGTACTGTTCGTTGAAGAACGAGTACCGGTACGGCACCCCGCCCGAGGCGCGGCAGGCCGCGACGTACTCGTTCCACAGCAGTAGCAGCGTCACCGACGGGCGTGCCAGCTCCCGGTGAACATGCTCGAAATCCGGTGCGGTGCGGTCAGAATCAGCCCTCAACGGCTCGGGCAGCAGCAGGTGGCGGACCTCGTCAGCACCGAGGTCCGCCACCTCCTCGAAGCCGATCCCGGCCGCGTCCGCCGCGGTGAACACCGCCGACACCGTGTTACGCGAGCAGCCCATCACATCCGCGATGCCCCGCTGGCTCACCCCTTCAGCGCGCAGCCGAAGGATCCGCTTGTAGTCGACCATCAGCGACTACTCCTCTCGTCACGTCCGCATCCCAACGACACGGACCCGACGAACAGTCGCACCCCCGAAACCAGCAGCAGCGCCACGGCTCACCCAGCAGCGGAAAACCGGCTCACCCGCCACCGGCAGGCTGGCTCACTCAAAGCGGAACAGCGGCTCTCACCCAGCGCAATATGCAGATGATGCGGGGGATAAATTTGAGCATAATTGATCGATTTGGAGTCCACCACCGCATGCTTGAACCGGGAAACCCTGATGACTAGCCTCGTTTCGAGGCCCGACAAGTCAGGTGCCGCTGACCTTGCCAAGATGAACCCGCGGATGGGTATGCTGGTCGACGCATAAAAATGCGAGTAAGCAC
>DATIYI010000204.1:0-123378 GCA_035517695.1 Streptosporangiaceae bacterium | reverse complement strand
GGCCGTGACGGTGGCCGACGCCCGCGACGCGATGTAGCCGGGGCGCCAGGCCAGCGAGATCTGCTAGGTCACGATTGATAGGGCGATAGGGCTGCCCGGTGCCGGTCTCCAGATAGCTCGCGAGGCTGCGCAGGTAGTAATCCCAGCCGGCCGAGCATGAGCCGTAGCACTCCAGCTGCGGCTGCAAGCCGGCGTGGGTGAACCGGAGCTCGGTGCGAGCCGGGTCGGCCTCAGTCAGCTCGAAGGTCAGCTCCGTGCCGACCCACTCGGGCAGCGAGCACTCGGCGCAGATCCAGCGCACTAGCGTCGGCCGGGTTGACTCCTCCACCCGCATGAACTTGGTGATCTCGTACTTGGGGAACTCGAATCGGAGCTTGCCGCCGGGCTCGGCAGAGCCGTCGGTGTGCTCGGTCCACCAGCCACGCAGGCCATCCACGGTGCTGATAGCCGCGAATGCTGTCTCGATCGGCACGCCCACGGTGACGTGTGCTGCGTAGTCAGGTCCCGGCTGGCGCTGCAGAGTAGGCATGGGTGTTCCTTTCATCGGGTTGCGGAGTCGGACGTCTCGGCGCGCTCGGTCTCGAGCATGGTCTTGAGCTTGGAGACGACGATCGGCCAGCCGCCGCTGATGCTCTCGAGTACGGCGCCGCCTGGCTGGAGTCCGTCGTGAACCACGGTCAGCTTCACCCCGTTGTCGGTCTCCTCGATGTCGAAGGTCACTTTCGAGCGCGGCTCCTTGGTCAGCCGCGCGAAGAACTCGTCGTCGAAGCTGACGGCCTCGGCGAGTTCGGGGGTGATGGTGTGCCAGGTGTAGGCGAGCCGGCGGTACGGGTCTGACTCGATGACCACCTGCTGCGGGTCCGCGATCGGCACGCCGTGGTGGTGCCAGGTCATCTGCGACCCCGGCGTCCAGTCCGTCTCGAATGTGATCTGCCAGTAGCGGCTGGTGAAGGCCGGATCCGTCAGCGCCTGCCACAGCCGCTGCGGGCTCGTGTTGATGTACGTGGTGTAGACGAACGTGCTGTCGGTCATGCTGGTCTGCTCCAATGCGGTCTTCAGATCGGCCAGGGCGGCTACCCGGCCGCGGTCATACCGGCTGATCCACCGGTCTGCGATCGCGTTGATGGGCTCGGCGTTCAGGTAGTGCAGCTTCTCCCGCCCGCGCCATACAGTCGTGATGAGGTTCGCCGCCGCCAGCACGGCGAGGTGCTTGCTGACCGACTGGCGCGCCATGTCCAGGCACGCGCACAGCTCGGTCAGGGTCTGCCCGTTCCGCTCGTTCAGCCGGTCCAGCAGCATGCGGCGAGAGTCGTCGGCGAGCGCCTTGAATACCTCGTCCATGGTTGCCGTCCTTTCTTATGCAGCCTTGAGGCTGCATAAGAGACTGTATGCAGTCTCCAGGCTGCATGTCAACAGAGCACCGCAGGTCCTGCTGCTACGAACGCCGCATTCTGGCGCCCGTCGTCGTCGCATGCTGCAGCAATTGCCAGCACGAGACGAAATGGTGCCGTAGCGGGACAGGGCTTCGGTGGCTGGCCGGTTGCTGATCCGATCCGCGAACTCGTGGTGGCGGTGACCGCGACCGTTTGCGGTTATGCGATGTCGCCGCGGCTGAGGAACACGTGTGCCATCGGGAACTGCCTGGCGGCGACCGCGGGCGGCTGTTCGAGCGTTTTGCGGGAAGGCCGCCCGGCCGACGGCGATCCGCGCCGCATCGGTCTCTGCCAGCTTGGCCATCATGGCGCAGCTTGCCTGGCAGCGACCGAGGTCACCGCCCACGAGCCGAGGGTGAGCGGCAAAACGTAGGTCAGGGGATATGAACCATCACGTCATGGGGAATAGTAGACGTATATTCACGTTCATGCGCGAAGCGGAGGGAGCGCAATGGCGCTGTCGATGGACGAGCAGCGCATCCTGGACGAAATCGAACGCCGCCTCGCCGACGACGACCCCAGGCTTGCTGCCCGGCTAACCGCGTTCGGGCCTACGGGCCTGGCCAGCACACTACGTTCACGCCGCGGGCGTATTCTCGCGTCCTTCGTCGGCCTCGTCACCCTCGCCGTGATCTCCATGGCGGCGTACGTGATCTTTTCTATCAGCATGCGTCACCCGCCGAAGCCCCATCCCGGAGCGACGTCCAGTCAGCAGAAAGCAACGGCAGCGGCGCAGCAGCAGGCAGCCCGGAAAAAAGATCAGTACAGCTGCTCGCAGATCGGTGGCCAGTGGAGCGGTGGCGGGTGCCGCACTTTCCTCGGCCCTTGACCGACCGGCGCCTGGCACCCAAACACGATGATTTGCTCGCTCGGCGAGTCCCTGGGATGTCCCTGAGCGCCGCGTCGCTAGGGTCGGCGCCCAGATACATGATCGCACCTCATGCCAGCCCGGTCTGGGTATGAGATAGCTCGTATTGCAGCCGGAGAGCGTGATGTGTGCGACCGCCGTACACCCACCGGCTGCAAACCCGTGCGCAGCCACCGCGCAGCAGGATCACTGGCGACACAGCAGGAAGAAGAGGTGAGTATGACAACCGAATTGGTACTGCTTGGAACGGCTGGCGCACCAATGCCCGTCGCCGGCCGCGCGGGGATCTCGTCAGCGCTCATCGTCGATCAACGAGTCTTCGTCATCGACTGCGGTCGCGGGTGCCCTTCCGCCTTCGCCGACGCCGGACTCGACTTCCCCCGGCTGGAAGCCGTATTCCTCACCCACCTTCATGCCGACCATATCGGTGATCTAGGTGGCATGCTCCTTTACCCGTGGGGCGTCCGCGTGGGCGATAACGGCCCACTCGCACCGATCCGCGTCTACGGGCCGTCGCGCCCCGAAGCGCCGCCAACAGGTGATGCCACCTTCCATCGCGAGACAACGATCCAGCCAGAACTACCGGCTCCCGGTACGGCGGACCTGGTCGAGAGCATCCTCGCCTGTTACGCCTACCATCTGAACGTCATGCCGCTGGACAGCCACATGCCAGACGCGGGCGCGCTCGTCCGAGGAACCGACATCCGCGTCCCGGCACGTACTGAGGGCATTGCCCAGGTTCCGGTCGTCGTCTTCGAAGATGAAGTTGTCCGGGTCGCCGCCGTCGCAGTGACGCACGGCCGGGCGGTTCCGGCTCTCGCATACCGTTTCGACACCGCGGACGGCTCCGTCGTGTTCTCTGGCGACACCACCGTGAACGACGATCTGATCGCCCTCGCCCAGGGAGCCGACATCCTCGTCCACCAGGTTGCCGACCTCGACTACCTCAAGCGGCACGGCACCACCGGTGCCGCCCTGCAGCGGATGGCCGCGCTGCACACCGATGTCACCAAGGTCGGGGACGTCGCCGAACGCGCACGAGTTCACGAGCTCATCCTCAGCCATTACCTTCCGGCGGAACCGGACACGATCACGGACGCGGAATGGGCCGAACGCGCCGGGCAGGGCTTCAGCGGGAGAACCACCGCAGGCAGCGACGGCCTGCGTAGAGGGCTCCCTCGCGTTACTTCGTGATCACCTCTCGCACCGGTAATCTGCGCTGGTGGAACTGTCGGGGGCCGAGCTCTTGGTCCAGCCAGGTGACCAGATCGTCGACGACCTGGTCACGGATGGCCTCGTTGAAGACCTCGTGGCGTGCCTGCGGATAGATCTTTAGAGTCACGTCCGTGCGTGTCGTAGTAATAGCGCGGAAGTACGGCAGCCGTACTTTGTGACTTGATCATGGGAAGGTCTCCAAGTCGCTTAGCCGGGCGCGGTGGTGGTACCAGCGGGCGCGGGCCTGGTGCCGGCGTCGCCATCGGGACCAGCGCAGTCCGTGGGCGATGCTGTGCAGGGTCTGGTTGAACAGCATGTAGAGCCGTTTGACCTCGGGAACGGTGAATGGGATGAGGCCGGGGTCGTCGGGTGGCTGCTGGTCGGCCCGGGTCGGTGTGGGCGGGGCGGAGCTGGTTTTTCGCAGGTCGGCGGCGGTGACCGCGCAGATCGCCAGGGCGGCCATGACCAGTGTCAGGTGCCGCATGATCGGGGTGTACAGGCGGACCTGGGCGTGGTCGTAGCCGAACTGGTCCTTCCCGAATTCGTGGTCTTCTTCGACCGTCCACCTGCGGCCACAGACCGCGGCCAGGATCGGCAGGCAGACCGGGCGGCCGTCGGGCACGAAACACCAGAAGTAATCGACGCGGGCGGGGTCGTGCAGGTTGCGGCGGATCAGCAGGTGGCGGCGGCGGTCTTTGGCGGCGATCCAGGCGTAGGCGTAGCGGCGCTCGCCTTTGGACCCGGCCCCGCACGAAGTGATCGTCCAGGCCCGTCCGGGGACCTTCGTGAGCGCCTTATCGGCGCGTATTCTCGCACCGGAGGACAGGGTCAGGCGGAACGAGCAGGCCACCCCGAACACGTAGCCGACGCCGCGTTCTTCGCACAGTTCCCGCAGTTCGGGGTCCTGGCCGTAGACCTCGTCCGCGGCCGCCCAGGGCACCTCGATCCCGGCGTCCAGCGCCTCTGCCAGCATCTGCGCGCCGAGCTGTGGCTTGGTCGCCGGCTGCAAGTGATCGGGGATGCCCATCATGTCGCGGGTGGCGGGGTCGGCCAGGTGCTGGTCGGGAACCCATAACCGGGAGGCGATCAGGGTGTGCCCGCGCGCCGTGGAGTAGGTCGCGTTGACGAAGTTGATCGCGTTGGTGACCCGCCCGACGCAGCCGACGTACTGCGGCTTCACCCCGGCCGTGCGCTCACCCTGCTTGACCTGGCCGCTTTCATCCAGCACCAGCACCGTCAAGCCATCTGGGCCGGCCAGATGTTCCACCGCGAAGTCGCGGACCGTCCACATCGCAGCGCCGTGATCCCAGGCAGCCCGCTCCAGCAGGCGCTGCATCTTGTCCGGAGAGGCGTCGCCCGCGTGCTGGGCCAGTGACCAGCAGTTCTTGTCCGGCAGATCGCTCATCAGCGCGTCGATGTACTTACCGGCCTGCTGCACCGGCTCCCACCGGGTGAAATGGGCCGCGAGCAGGCCCGTCAGCTCGTTTCGTTTCTCGCGGGCCAGCTGGACGCCTACCATGGCGGCAGCGGCCGCCTCAAGATCGGAATCTGTCACAAGGCGATGATCACGGGGCGGCCGCCCTCATCGCGTGATCAACACGCCGTAACCTGCCCGATCCGTGTCATCGGACCATCAGAGCTCACCGGCTCCAGCGACAGGTCACGAAGTACGGCTGCCGTAGAAGGCGCCCGGCTGGGAGCCGCCGCGCCAGGACCAGGTCTGGTCTCTGAAGTACCCGGCGATCAGGGCGGATTGCTTTGAGCCGTTTCTTAACGGATCCTTGATTCTGCGGACTGACGCCGAGTGGACACCGGAGATAACGGTTACGAGCGGCTCTTGAATGGCGTGTCGCTGTCATGACTAAACAATTGCGGCACCATAGACGAGCTGGCGGAAGCGTTCGTAAGCGCAGTCCTCAGCTAATAGCTCAGTCGCCGCGGCTGGCAGCGGTGCGCGACGGACAGGTGCACCGATCAAGCTTCAGACATCGCCAGATCCCGACGATGTGGCTTGGGTTGTTGACAAAGTATCTTGATCCCATGCTGGGCTGGTCCACCGCGCGACGAGCTGGTCGAGAACCGGTACGAGGTTACGGAGTTCGTCGAGGTGAGCGGGGGCCAGCCGGGCGAGGCATGCCTCGCCGTCGGTACTGAGCCTGACGCGGGTGAGACGGCCGTCGTGGTCGTCGTACCATCGCTCCACGAGCCCCGCCTTTTCGGCGCGACCGACGAGCTCGACTGTGCTGTGATGGCGGAGCAGCAGATAGCCAGCAAGATCCCCCACGGTGGGGCCATTCGCTCCTCGGTGGCCTTTGATCGCCAGCAGAAGCTGATGCTGCGCGGGGGTCAGGCCGGCGGCGCGTGCCTTGGTCTGGCTCCAGTGCTGGAAACGTCGCAGGCTGGTGCGACATGCCAAAAGGTTCTCGTAGTCTTCACCGGTCAGCTGGTGCATGTCCGCTCCGCCTTGGGACTGGATTTCGTCACGACAGGGACGAGCGCAGCCTTCTCGACCGGCGTAGGTGCAGCCGCCTCACCTTCCGCGCTTGCCGTGCTGGCACCAGCGCTCCATGAGGCATGACCGCCTGGCTGTGTGCGGCGAGGCCCTGGTGCGTAACTTACGGCGCTGAGCACCTCCGCTGCCACGATCGCCCTGCCTCTCACCGGCCGCCAGCATCCCTATCCCAAGTGGGTCTTAGTCATCCCAAGTGGATTTTACACGCAACTGACCGACCGATTAAAGTATATCGTGTTACGATGCAAACTCCGTCGCCATAGGGTTCGCCCTCCGTCAGGTGCGCACGAACAGGTGCGCACGAACAGGTGCGCACGAACAGGAGGACACGAACAGGAGGACAATCGGCGGACCATTATCCGCTCGCGCAGGCCAAGGCGGTCCTGACAATGAAGCGCTACAAGTTCCAGGCCCTGCTCACGTCCAACCCGTCGGGGAACGACGGTCGCCCGCTGATGGCGCCCGGCCAGATGCGCCGGATGGTCATCCGGGGCGAGCATCACGAAACCCACTCCAGGAGGTTCTTCAGTGCCCTGGTCGCACACAACGGCGATAGCCCCCACTGGCTGGCAGACCGCCGCGCTATCGTGACCATCGCGTTGGTAGGCGATGACCCCCGCGATTACTTCGACATCGGCGATCAGTTCGCTCTGTGGCTTGGCAGTGACATCGGTCGTGGGATCGTGTCACGCCGTCTGTACTTCTGAGCCCGTCAGGCCGGAAGGCCGGCAGCCCAGAGCCCGGCTGGCCAGCTGACACGGGGGGCCCGGATGGGCCGCGGATCGCGAGCGGCTCATACTGCGGTGTGAGATCTTGACTAGGTGGCCTGTGCTAGGTGGCGGTCCCCCATGGGTGGCTATGTTCACGCCGCCAATGAGGGCGACGCCCACGAGTTCCATGGCGGGCGTATCGTCACCAAGGCCTCGGGCGATGACGCGCTCGGTCAACTCGCTGTCATGGTGTCACGGCCGCCGCGATCGAGGGCTCATGCCCCCGACGCCGCCCGGCGGGCCTCCTGGACCAGCCAGCCGTTGCCGTCCGGGTCGCTGAAGGACAGGAACGAGCCGTAGTCGCGGCGCTCCGGATCTGGCCCTCTCGCCTGGCCTCCCGCCTCGAAATGGAAGATCTCGCTGACCTCCGTCCCGCGGCCGGTGAGTTCGGCGTGCGCGGCGTCGATGTCGGAGACGACCAGGTGCAGGCCCTGGACGGACCCCGCCGCGTCCGCGTTCCGCATGATGGTGATCGAACACGCCGAGCCAGGCGGTGTCAGCTGCACGACTCGAAAGTCGGCGCCTGCCCGGTGGTCTACGTCCAGATTGAAGCCGGCGTTGTCCAGATAGAATGTCTTGGCGCGGTCCACGTCAGAAACGGGAACGACGACCAGTTCGAGCTTCCAGTCCACGATGCTGCCTCCTTCACATGGTCGGCGGGCCACGGGTCACCCTACGACGAGCGTGGCGCCGGGCGTTCGGCGCCGGCGGTGCGGCCCGGGGGACTATCCCGGCGACCCCGCACGTCGCTGGTTCGCGCCGCGGCAGCAGTCAACGCGGTGCTGGCCCGGGGACGGCCTCCCGGGGCCCCCGCGCGTCGCTGGTGGCGCGCGCTGCGGCAGCCGTTATGGGTAAGGCCTGTCGCGGACAGCAAGCAGGCTGTCAGGAACGCCCTCCCCGCGGGCCGCGAGCAGGCCGGCGACGAGCCGAACGAGCAGGCGCCTGAAGGCCTCGGGATCGTCCAGGTGATCGGTGACAATGCTGTTGGCGACATCGGCATCTCGCGCGCCCCGGTACGCTTGCTCACCGGCCGCCGTGCGCTTGACGACGAGGCGTCGCCGATCGGAGGGATCGCGCTCGCGTGTCACGTACCCGGCGCGCTCAAGCCGGTCAAGGACCCGGCTCATCGTCTGCTCCTCGACCATGCTGGCCGCGGCGAGTTCGCGCTGTGCATGCGGCCCGGCGCGCAGTTCGTGTAGCGCAAGCAGCCCGGCGTGGGTCAGGCCGCGGCCGGCGAGCCAGCTGTTCCATTCCTGCTCCACCAGGCGCGCGGCCATAGACAGCAGGCGGCCGAAGGGCCAGTCCGCCGCGACGCCGGTGGTGTCGGGGGTGCTCATCTCCCCAGCAGCGTATCCCCGCAGTGCCCGCGCACTACGAGCATCGGATTGATCACTTAAAGGCTGATCCACGAGGTGCGCGCAGATGCCCGCCGCGTCGGCCCCGGTTAAAGCTCAGTATGCTGAGCACTGATGCCCAGCGTACTGAGCGATGGATGGGGGCGGCTCGTGAGTGCCCTGGCGAAAGATTCGGCGGCGGCGGGCCCGCGGTCGCGACGCCGCCGCTGGTTGGGATTGTTCTTCATCGCACTCGGCGTCGCGATGATCATCGTTGACGCGACGATCGTCAACGTCGCCGTGCCGCAGATCATCCGAGATCTCGGCATCACCTCTAGCGACGCGCAGTGGGTACAAGAGGCTTACACCCTCGTCTTCGCCGCGCTGCTGCTCATCTGGGGCCGGCTCGCCGACCGTTACGGGCGCCGACTGCTGTTCGTCACCGGCGCGATCGTTTTCGGCGCGGCCAGCGTGCTCGCCGCGCTCGCCCAGTCCGGGCCCGAACTCGTCGGCAGCCGCGTCGCGCAAGGTGTCGGCGGCGCGATGATGCTGCCCACGTCGCTTTCGCTCCTCAACGCACAGTTCCGTGGCCGGGAGCGGGGGATAGCCTTCGCGGTGTGGGGTTCGACGATCGGCGGCACAGCCGCGCTCGGCCCGCTAGTTGGCGGCTGGCTGACGACGTCGCTTTCCTGGCGGTGGGCGTTCGGTATCAACATCCCGCTCGGCCTCGCTGTCGTTGCCGGCACCCTCCTTTTCGTGCCTGAGTCAAAGGACGACACGGGCGCCCGGGGCAACGACGTGGCTGGCGCTTTGCTTTCAGCGCTCGGCTTCGGCGGCATCGTGTTCGGCCTCATCGAGGGCCGCAATTACGGCTGGTGGAGGCGGACCGGAGACGTCCGTCTCGCCGGAATCCACTGGACGTGGGTGATCTCAGCCATCCCGGTCGCATTCTTCGCTGGCGTCCTCGCCCTGCTCATCTTCGCCATCGTAGAGCGGCGACGTAACGCCGCCGGGCGCGTTGTGCTGCTCGACCTGAGGCTCTTCGCCATCCCGTCGTTCCGCAACGGCAATATCGCGGCGGCGATCGTCAGCCTCGGCGAGTTCGGCCTGCTGTTCTCGCTGCCGCTGTGGTTCCAGAACATCCGCGGCTACAGTGCCTTCGAGACCGGCCTCGCGCTCCTGCCGCTGGCCATCGGCAGCTTCATGGCGAGCGGGTTCGGTGCGCAACTCGCGCAGCGGCGCGGGCCGACGTTCGCGGTGCGGCTCGGCATCCTGCTTGAACTCATCGGTGTTGTCGGCGTCGGCATCGTCATCGGGCCACATACCGCGTGGTGGGCCACCATACCTGTGCTCTTCGGTTACGGACTTGGGGTCGGGCTCGCGACCGCGCAACTGACCGGCGTGGTGCTCGCCGATGTGCCGGTCGCCAACAGCGGCCAGGGCTCAGGTACTCAGAGCACCACGCGGCAGATCGGTTCGGCCCTCGGCATCGCCATCCTCGGTACCGTACTTTTCGGCGTGCTCGGCGCGCAGCTGTCGGATCGGCTGTCGGGCGTCCCCGGGCTGTCGGCCGGGCAGCGCGCGGCGCTCGTGACGGCGGTCAAGCAAAGCGCTGGCGCCGCGATCAGCCGTCTCGCCGCGAGCCCGCGCACCGCGTCGATCGCGGCACTGGCGAAAGAGGCTTTCTCCACCGCGACTCGCTGGACCGCCTTCTGCGCCGCGGGCTTCCTCGCTCTCGGCCTGCTCGCCAGCCTTTCGCTCGGACGCGGTAACGTGCCCGCCGCCGCGGAGCCCGCAGCTGGCGCCGAGGCTGATCAGGTAACGCCTGCCGGGTAGACGCCGTTGCCGATTTCGGTCGCAGCGTGACACACGATCGTGTGTCAGACTCTGGCGCACGATTGGCCATCGTGCGCCGCGCCAGATGGGCCATTTCGCGTCGGGTCACCCGCCCCGCGCACGAAGACGCGATCCCCGTTTGCACTCGTCAGCTTCGCTGCTCGCGCACCTGACGCTTGATCCACGCGAGCATCGCCACCATCCCGCGCAGCCGCAGCGGGCTCACCACGTCCTGCAAGCCGAGCTGGCTGGCGAATTCGCCGGGCGTGGCCAGGATCTCGTCCGCGCCGAGCCCGTCAAGTCCGGCGGACAGAATGGGAGCGAAGCCACGGGTGGCCGGTGCCTCTGGGGTACCTCGAAAAAGAGGTGAACTATACCGTCATCATCGACCTCGACAGCTAGAAAAAGCGGTGTCTGACCTCCGGCACCCGCTCGAGCCTGTCGCGATGTTCGCTGTACCTAGCGGGCAATGGCGGCAGCTCGTCGGCGAACTCACGGCGCCGCAACATGCACGACCACGGTCCGGGTCGCGGCCGTGGGCAGCGTCAGCAGGTGGTCGCGGCCGCGCGGTCGCACCGGAGCTTTGTAAGGTGGCATAACCTGCACCAAAACCGGCGAACACGCCCTTACGCGGCCCGCGCCAGAAGCCGAAGGAACCGTCCATGATCTTCATCGTCGTCAAGTGGACCATCAGGCCCGACCGGAGCGGCGAGTGGCTCACGCTCGTCGATGCCTTCACCAAGGCCACGAGGAACGAGCCGGGCAACATCTTCTTCGAGTGGTCCAAGAGCGTCGACAACCCCCACCAGTTCGTTCTGGTCGAGGCGTTCCGCGATGGCGACGCCGGGGCGGCGCACGTGAATTCCGACCACTTCAAGACCGCCATGGCGTGGATGCCCAAGGTGATCGCGGAGACTCCAGAGATCATTAACGTTCAGGTTCCGGGGGACAACTGGGCGAGGATGGCAGAATTGACGCCTGCCCGTCAGACGACCTCGCCGGCGCCCGGCCAGAGCTAATGCTGACCGGCTCCGCCGTCCCAGCTAGTACGCGGTGCCGGCGCGTAACGAGAACCTGCTGACCCGGCTGCGCTGAGCAGGCGGTGCGGCGCGCCGGTTGGAGTTCACCGCACGACCGCTGCTCGACACGACGGCGCAGCACGGCGGATCATCGTGCCTGTGAGTTTCCCAGTCCGGGTCGGCGACGTGGTCATCCCGCCCGACGAGCTCTCCTGGCGGTTTTCGAGATCTGCCGGTCCTGGCGGGCAGTCGGTGAACACGGCCGACAGCCGCGTGGAATTGTCCTACAACGTCGCGGCCTCTGACGCGCTCGGTCCCGTGCGCAAGGAACGAGCGTTGCGTGCGCTGGCAGGAAGGCTTGTCGGCGGTGTCGTGACCGTGTCCGCGTCGGAGCACCGTTCCCAGTTGCGCAACAGGCAGGCCGCGGCGAACAGGCTTGCCGCGTTGCTGGCGGCGGCGACCGCCCCGCCGCCCCCTCGCCGGCGCCCGACCAAGCCGAGCCGGGCGGCCCGGGAACGGCGCCTCGCCGCAAAGCAGCGCCGTTCCCAGGTCAAGCGCCTGCGCAGGTCCAAGGACGACTAGACGACTAGAGCGTCCCGCCCGCCGGCGCCTGTGGCCGTCGAGCGCGCGGATCACGGTCGGGCCGGGGGCGACGGCGCGGGGATACGCCCTCTAGCGCGGACCGCCGCCGCGCAGTGGCCACGACCATGGCGAGCCCGGCAGCGGCCACCAGTGGGCCGAGCACCGCCCACAAGGTCTTGCCCGCCGCGGAACGCGCTGCGAGCGGCGGATGTCTGGCGTGGCGCGCGGCCCGCGCCCAGGCGGAATCTGACACACCGTCGCGGACGTTATGCGCCCCGGAGGCGAAAGGACTTTGACGATAACGAACGCGCCTGAGCGGCCTTCGTGAGCCGCGGAACTCAGCCCGCCAGCACGCCGGGCAGCAATCAGGGCTGGCTTAGGCGGCTCACGGGCTACTGCTGGCGCTATCGCCGCACCGTGATAGTGGCGCTTGGCGGCTCGGTGCTCGCCACCGCGGTCAGCCTTTTCATCCCGCTCGTACAGCGCGACATTATCGACAATTCGATTGTCACGCAAAAACAGGCGGTCTGGCCGCTGGCGATCGTGCTCATGGCAGCCGCGCTGCTGAACTTCGCAGGAATGTATCTGCGTCGGTATTTCGGCGGGCGGCTTGCGCTCGACGTGCAACATGATCTGCGGACCGACCTTTTCGCGTCGCTTTCACGGCTGGACGGCGCACGGCAGGACGAACTGCACACCGGCCAGATCGTGAGCCGTTCGATTTCCGACGTCAATATGGTGCAGGGATTGCTCAGCATGCTGCCGATCATGCTCGGCAGCGCACTGCTTTTCGTGCTGTCGCTGGTCATCATGCTCGTCCTGTCACCAACCCTGACGGTCGTCGCGTTCCTTGTCGGCCCTGCGCTCTGGGTGGTCGCTCTCGCCTCACGCCGCAGGCTCTTCCCCGCGAGCTGGTACGCACAGCAGCAGTCGGCCGAGGTCGCTGGTGTGGTGGACGCCGCGGTGACGGGCGTGCGCGTGGTCAAGGGATTCGGCCAGGAAGAACAGGAGCTTGAGCGGCTAGAGAGCGCCAGCGAGGGCCTGTTCGCCGGGCGCCTGCGCACGGTCCGGCTGATGGCGAAGTACAACTCCGCGCTGCAGGCGATCCCCTCGCTTGGCCAGATTGGGGTCCTAGCGCTCGGTGGCTGGCTGGCGATCCGTGGTTCGATCACACTCGGCACATTCCTCGCGTTCTCCTCGTACCTGGTCCAGCTGGTCGGTCCGGTGCGAATGCTGACCAACCTGGTCACCATCGGCCAGGAAGCCCGAGCAAGCGTCGTCCGGGTGTTCGAGGTCATCGATTCGCGGCCGGAGGTCACGGAGAAGCCCGATGCGCTGGAGTTGCCCGCGGGCGCGACGGCGGTCGAATTTGAGGATGTCGGCTTCGGTTACGTGCCTTCCCAGCAGGTCTTGCGTGGCATGAGGCTGAACGTATCGCCCGGTGAGACCCTGGCTTTGGTCGGCAGGTCAGGGTCGGGGAAGTCCACGCTCTCGTTGCTGCTCCCGCGCTTCTACGACGTTAGCAGTGGCGTGATCCGGATCGACGGACGCGACATCCGCGACCTGACACTCGATTCGCTGCGCGCCGCCATCGGACTGGTCATGGAGGAGAGTTTCCTTTTCTCCGACACCGTGTGCGCCAACATCGCCTATGGCCGCCCGGACGCCACAGATGACCAGGTTGTGGCCGCGGCGAAAGCCGCGGAGGCCGACGAGTTCGTGAGAGACCTGCCGCGCGGCTACGACACCGTCATCGGCGAACAGGGACTTACCCTGTCAGGTGGTCAGCGTCAGCGGGTGGCGCTCGCTCGCGCGCTCATCACCGATCCGCGCATCCTGCTCCTTGACGACGCTACGTCGGCGGTCGACCCGCGGGTGGAGGCTGAAATCCACGCCACCTTGGGCCGGGTAATGCGGGGCAGAACGACGCTGCTCATCGCGCACCGCCGCTCGACGCTGCAACTCGCGGACCGCATCGCGGTGCTCGACGAGGGCAGGGTGGCCGACACGGGCACGCATCTGGAACTGTTCGGCCGCTGCCCCCTCTACCGGCTCCTGCTCTCCGGTCCCGGTGACGACGTCGAAGGCGTCGATGCCGGCGAACTCGCCTTCTATGAGAGCACGGGCGCACCTGACAGCGTGCGAGCACAGGCGCCAGCGCAGGTCGGTGGCATTACGCCGGGCCTGTGGGGCGAGGCAGCGAAAGGCACGGACGGCCAGCACGCCGACATCGCGGCCACCGGTAGCGCCGCCCAGGTTGTCCAGGTGGCCGTCGGGGCTAGTTCGGCTGGTGTGACGGCCGGCAGACCAGGCGTTATGAGCGGCGGAGCGGCAGCGGCAAGCCGGGCTGGATCCGCCGCGGGCCGGACCGGCGGCATGCTAGCCAGCGTGCCACCGACGCCTGAGTTGCTTGCCCAGGTAGACGCGCTTCCACCGGCGCGCGACGTCCCCGACGTCGATCAGGCGTTCGCCCGTGCCCCAGATCCGAGGTTCACGCTGAGACGGCTGCTGCGCCCCTTCATGATCGCGCTCGTGGCGGGCCTCGTGCTCGACGGCCTTGACGCTCTCGCGGGGCTGGCGCTGCCCGCGCTCGTCTGGAACGGCATCGACAACGGCGTCGAGACTAAGGTCTTTCATGCCATCGTCGTTGTCTCGGTCGCCGGTCTCGCGATTGTGCTAGCCGACTGGGTCATTAACATGGGCGAAACCATGGTGGTCGGGCGCACCGGCGAGCGGCTGCTCTACGCGCTGCGCGTCAAGATCTTCGCTCATCTTCAGCGGCTGGGACTCGACTTTTACGAGCGTGAGCTTTCTGGCCGGATTATGACCAGGATGACCACTGACGTGGACGCCCTATCCACGTTCTTTCAGACCGGCCTGATCACCATGGTCAGCGCGCTGATGACGTTCGTCGGCATCATGATCGCGCTGCTCGCGATCAACCTCCGGCTCGGCCTGATCGTCTTGTCGGTCATGCCGGTGCTCATCGTCGCTACCCTGGTGTACCGGTCAAAGTCGTCGCGGGCATATCAGGACGCGCGCGAGAAGGTCAGCGTGGTCAACGCCGATCTGCAGGAGAACGTCGCTGGCATGCGGGTTACTCAGGCCTACCGGCGTGAGGGACGCAACAGGACCCGGTTCGCCGACCGCAGCGACGCCTATCGCGTATCCAGGCTCCGAGCGCAGCGCTATATCGCGCTCTACTTTCCCTTCGTGCAGGTGCTCTCCACGGTTGCGGGCGCGCTTGTGCTGCTCGTCGCGGCCGGGGAGGTGCATAGCGGCACGCTGCAGGTCGGCGCGCTCATCGCCTATCTGCTGTACATCGACATGGTGTTCGCACCGGTGCAGCAGCTGTCGCAGGTCTTCGATGGTTACCAGCAGGCCGTCGTGGGGCTTCGGCGGATCAAAGATCTGCTCCGGCTGCCCACGTCGACGCCGGAGCCGGTCCAGCCGCTACCCGTCAAGAAGCTGGCCGGGCGGATCGAGTTCCGCGGGGTGCACTTTGGCTACGGCGGCGGCAGTGAGGCGATCGCAGGTGTCGACCTCGTGATCGAGCCCGGGGAGACGGTCGCCCTCGTCGGCCAGACGGGCGCGGGGAAGTCCACGCTCGTGAAGCTGGTCGCGCGGTTCTACGACGTGACGGCGGGAGCCCTGCTCGTCGATGGCGTTGACGTGCGCGCCTACGACCTTCCGTCCTTCAGGCACCGGCTCGGCGTCGTGCCGCAAGAGCCATACCTATTCCCTGGCACCGTGGGCGACGCCATCGCCTATGGCCGACCGGATGCGACCAACGCCGAGGTCGAGGCGGCAGCGCGGGCGGTGGGCGCGCACGAGATGGTCGCCAGGCTGCCCGGCGGATACCTCCACCTGGTGGGCGAGCGGGGACGGAATCTGTCCGCGGGCCAGCGCCAGCTGCTCGCACTCGCGCGCGCTCAGCTAGTCGACCCAGACATCCTGCTGCTCGACGAGGCAACCGCGGCGCTCGACCTCGCCTCCGAGGCGGCCGTGACTCGCGCCACCGAGACCCTCGTGGCGCGCCGCACCACTCTCGTCGTCGCGCACCGGCTCACGACCGCGGCCCGAGCCGATCGGATCATTGTAATGGACCAAGGCCGGATCGTTGAGATTGGCACCCACGACGAGCTTGTCGCGGCCAGGGGCACCTACGCAGCGCTCTGGGTTGCCTTCATCGGCGAGGCGCAGGTAATGGCCTGACGGCCGTGCGCGTGATAGCTGGCCGTGCGCGTGATAGCTGGCCGCTTTGCGCGCGATGCCTGGCCGCGATGCGTGCTCAGCCGTCCCGTTGCCTCGCGCCCGGCGACTCCTCCGTCGTATCGGCCTGCCGCTGGGTTCGATCTCGGCCAAGCCCCAATGGGTCCGTGCTTGTAACCGGCATCGAACGACGGCGTCCGCTACCGCCGCTGTGCTGCGAGGCGACCGACGATGCCGCGGACGCCAGGGGTGCGGCGCTGCCAGCCGATGTCGTCCGGCCTTGCGGGCCAGCCGGGCTGGTGCCTGGCGGGCTGGTTTCTGGCGCGTTTGGGCCGGCCTGCGCCGGGGCGGCGGCGGCCTGCGCCGGGGCGGCAGCGCCGACTCCAGCCGCGGGTGTTGCGGGTGTGCCGGTGCCGCCGCTCGCCGCGGCCTTTCGTGGCATCCGACTGTCCGCGGGCTGCTCCGGGCCGTGGTTGCGGGCGGGCTCGGCTGGGGCGCCGCTCATCGTGGCGGCGACCGCGTTCGCCACCTCGTCCTCGAGCGAGCCTCTGGCGGAGTCGCGGCTGAGCAACTCGGTCACGACGTCGCGGATCTCGGTAAGCCGCCTGGCGGCCTCCGCGTGCGTGCCCGCCAATAGTTCGAGCCTGCGCGCCGCGCCGTCGTTGATTGCTGCCGCCCGCGCGGTGCTCTCCGCGAGCATCCGTTCGGCCTTTGACCTGGCGGACGAGAGCAGTTCGTCGGCTTTCGTCCGCGTCTCGGCTGCGGCCAGCTCCGCCTCCGCGCGCGCTGCCTCGCGGGTCTTGTCCGCCTCGTTACGCGCCGCGGAGACGAAACCTTCCGCCTGCTCCTGTGCCGCCGTCAGCATGCGCTTGGCCGTCTCACGGGCCTCGGTGACCGCGGCGTCGGCTTCGCGCTGCGCGTCGCCGCGAATCTTGTTGATCTCCTCATTGGCGCGAGCCTTCTGCGCCTTGGCCTCGTCGTCGGCGAGCTTGAGGATCTGGGCGATCCGCTCGCTGATCTCCTCGTGCGGTGGCCTGCTGACTGGCTGCTGGTGCGCGGCGGAAAGCTGCTGGCGGAGCTGCTCGCTGTCATCGAGAGCTCGCGCGAGCCGTTCTTCCAGGTCGCGTGCCTGGCTACGGCTGCGGGCGACAAACTCGTCGACCTGCCGACGGCTGTATCCGCGCATCTGAATCTCAAAAGCGTCTTCGTTGAGGAGATTGGGGAGGAGTTCGCTGTGCTCAGTCATGTCTCATGGAGTCCAGATCGGAGGGAACGACATGGTCGACTCTTGTCCGGTTACGCCGTGCGCGCAACCGAAACGGTTGAGTGTCATGATTTGTCCATAAATACGGCAACCGCTCGTGACGGATAATTGGCCCGCGCGGCCCGGGCCGCACATCTGTAGGCGGATCATAGCGGGCCCGCGCCGACTGCACATCCCCGCCCCGCACGGCGCTGCGCCCCCTCGGGGCGATGCGGTCGACGCACTGATGCGGCACCATGGCGTTCATGTCGCAATCTGATCCTGGCGCACCCCCTGGCGCACCCCCTGGCGAGCACACGCCGGGCCGTGCTGCCGGAACGGCCGGTCTGGCTGGCATCATTGGCCCCGCCGGCAGCACCTCGCTGCCCGCTAGCGGTGCCGGCGGTGCCGCCGCCAGCGGCGGTCCCGGTGGACCCGGCAGCACACTCGGCACCAGCGGCCACGGCGGTGACGCCCTGTTCGTACCGTTGATTCATGCTGACGCCTGGGTGGCCCCGGGCGCCGTGGTGGTCGGCCGGGTCAGCCTTGGCCGAGCGGCCAGCGTGTGGTACGGGTCCGTGTTGCGGGCAGATGAGGACGAGATCGTGGTCGGGGCCGAATGCAACATTCAGGATCAGTGCTGCCTGCACGTCGACCCGGGCGAGCCGGTGATCCTCGAGGACCGCGTGAGCCTTGGACACCGCGCCGTCGTGCATGGTGCATACGTCGAAGCGGGTGCGCTCATCGGCATCGGCGCGATCGTGCTCGGCGGGGCACGGATCGGCGCGGGTTCGCTCGTGGCCGCGGGTGCGGTGGTGACGCCTGCAACCCGTATCCCCGCCGGGGTTCTCGCCGCCGGGGTTCCGGCGAGGATCCGCAGGGAACTCAGCACGGAAGACCGCGAGTCCTTCGCCGCCACGCCGGAGCGATATGTCGCCAGGGCCAGGAGGCACCGAGCGGTCGCGTGGCGGCCGGGCGGGGCTCTTAACCCATAGGACTCCATCCTGTTGCGAGCTTGTTGGAATCGTTACAGCGTGAGTGGGCAAACCATACATGAGGGTGGGGCTTGAATGGCCCTGACGGGTCATGCGGCACCCCTGTGCCGCAACGTAGCCTGGTAGCCAGGAACCTTATGTGAAGACTCGGCAACGGAGGTGGACACGATGCCGGAGCAAGTCGACCTACGTGTCCACGACCGCGTTGCCCTCGATGAGATCGAGCTTTACGCCGAGGTGCTGAGCGCGGTGGCGATCGCGGACCGGCCGTTGACCTCGGCCGAGATCGACGATGTCCTCGGTGTGCGGTCGGCTGCCGACCGTGGCGCGACCGGCCGCATCGGCCACCATTGAGGCCGCAGGGCTGACGCCCCGGATCTCGCCGAGCTGTGACCAACCTCATTCTGTCGTCGACGCCGTCGTTGGCGCGATTCCCGGTCGCCGGCGCGGCGGATGACTCTCAGGGATTCGCGGCTGAGGCATCGGCCTCGAGCATGTTATAGCTCACGGCGTTCGCCTGGCATGTGCCGATCTCGACCACGTACGGCCATTCGGGCGGCCATCATGGGCGCCAGTGCCACCAAGCGGCTGTCGGCGGTCTGCTGGGGGTCGCAGGCGCTGGATAGGCGCTAGCGCTAGCGCGGCGACCCTGGATGGCGGAACATGACGTCGGTCTCCCAGTGGGTGAAGCCGAGCGACTCATACAGCCGGATGGCCGCCGTGTTTGACTCGTCGACGTAAAGCATCACTTGGAAGAGGCCGCGGGACCGCAGGTACCGCAGGCCGGTGAGAGTAAGCGCGCGGCCGAGACCAGTACCCCGCTGTGCCGGGTCCACGCCGACGACGTATACCTCGCCCATCGCGTCGTGCCCGTGCTCGCCGTCGCTCCGTGGGCCGCTCGGCGTGGCCGTCCGCGTGCCACTTTGCATGTCGCCCCGCCCGTCGGCCCGCCCACTGCCGCCAGGCCGAGCGCCGTGGATCTTGGTCCAGTGGAAGCCCGTGAGCCGGCCTTCCCGCTCGGCGAGGAAGAAGCCGTCCGGGTCAAACCAGGCCTCACGCTCGCGCTGTTCCAGATCGTCACGGGTCCAGATGCCCTGCTCGGGGTGACGGACGAACGCGCGCCTGTTCAGCTCGGTCCAGGCGGGCTCGTCGCGGCCGACCTCGAAGGTGCGGACGGTAATTCCCTCGGCGAATACGGGCCGGTCGAGCGGGGCCTGCAGGGACCGCCGCATCTGCCACAAAGACCTGACCCGCTCGAATCCGGCGGCCGTGGCGAGCTGGGTGGCGGCCGGCAACTCTCCATGCGCCCATAGCCGCACGGGCCGGCCCGCTGCCACGGCGACAAGGGCGTCAACGAGGTTCCTGCCCAGGCCGCGGCGGCGAAAGCGGGGGTGCACCACAAGCTCACCGCTGGGGCCCTGCACGGGATCGGTCGGGTCCAGGTGTGCGTATCCCGCAAGCTCGCTGCCTACGTAGCGCAGCAGGTTGCGGGCCGGCGCCTCGCCGCCGTAACGCAAGTGGAGCATGACGTGCTCGGACAGTGGCCTGACCCCGTCCTCGTCGGCGGCAGCCGATGCCAGCGCGAGCACGGCGTCCGCCTCCTCGTCAGCCAGGCTGCCCCGTTCGGCGACACCGTCAGTCACTACGGCCTGCTCAGCAAAGCCGTCCGCGGCGCTGCCACGCTCAGCAGTGCCGTCTGCCCTTTTGGCCTGTTCAGCGCTACTGTCGGCCACATTGCCAGGCCCCGTTGTGCCACCGGCCGCCGGTCCGCTCGGCTCCGCCATCCCGTCTCCCGTCATGAACGTCAGCGGGGCATCGGCGCCGGACGGCCCTCCCGCTCCTCGTCGCTGCCGCGCAACGGCACAAAACGGTAGCCGACGTTGCGCACGGTGCCGATCAGTGCCTCGTGCTCCGGGCCCAGCTTGGCCCGCAGGCGCCGGACATGCACGTCAACGGTCCTGGTGCCGCCGAAGTAGTCGTAACCCCAGACTTCCTGGAGCAACTGGGCCCGGGTAAATACCCGGCCCGGGTGCTGTGCGAGGAACTTCAGCAGCTCGAATTCCTTGAAGGTAAGGTCGAGGACCCGGCCGCGAAGGCGCGCGGCGTAGGTAGCCTCGTCGATGGTCAGATCACCGGACTGGATCTCATCAGGCGCCGCATCGGTCATCTGCCCGGCCCGGCGCCCGGCCGCGAGCCGCAGCCTGGCCTCTACCTCCGCCGGGCCGGCCGTGTTGAGCAGGACGTCGTCTGCGCCCCACTCGGCGGTGAGCGCGGCAAGCCCGCCCTCCGTCACGATCACGAGCAGCGGGCAGTCCAAGCCCGTGGTGCGCAGCAGGCGGCACAGGCTCTTCGCGTGCGCGAGTTCCCGCCGGGCGTCGACCAGGACCGCGTCCGCGGGCGCCGTTTCTACCAGTGCGGATGCCTCAGCAGGTGCCACCCGGACAGAGTGCAGGAGCAAGCCAAGCGCGGGCAGCACCTCAGCCGACGGTTCGAGTGCGCCAGTGAGCACGAGCAGGTTGCTCAAGCGCCGTCACCTCCACCGACGCGCCGCCGACCGGGTAAAACAGATAGGGATCCGGGGGCAGCGTCGCCCGGATCCCGTCACAAGTGAGGATAACCGACGTGGCAACGGTGACAATTCGCTACTGGGCGGCGGCCAGGGAGGCGGCTGGCGTCGCTGAGGAGGCGGTAGAGGCACGCACGCTCGCGGAAGCGCTCGCCGCGGCGAGCTCGCACCGCGGCACCGACCGCCGCTTCCGCGAGGTGCTGGCCAGGTCATCGTTCCTTGTTGACGGCGCGTCGGCTGGCGCACGCCCCGCCGCAGGTGTCGCGGTCGGTGAGGGCTCGGTGATTGAGGTCCTGCCGCCTTTCGCCGGCGGGTAGGTTTAGCGGCGATGCGGAAACTCCTGATTCTTTTCGTTGTCCTGGTGATCTTGCTGGTGGCGGCCGACAGGATCTCCGCCTACGTCGCGCAGCGGAAGATCGCCAGCCGGGTCGCTGCTTCTTACCATTTTCCGACTCAGCCAACCGTGCATATCAAGGGGTTCCCATTCCTCACCCAGGTCGTGGCGGGACGTTACAAAGAGGTTGACATCACGTTGAGTTCGCTGACCGCTGGCGGCATGCAGATGCGGGATTTGCACGCTCGGTTCACCGGGGTCAACGCACCGCTGAACCGGGTTATCGGCAACGGGCAAGGTTCGATGACCGCCGACCGGGCCGCCGCGACGGCGTTCATTCCCTTCGCATCCGTGCAGCAGCGGCTGCCGCCAGGGATCAAGCTCGCGCCCGACGGCGGCGACCTGAAACTGTCAGGCAAACTTGGCTACCTGGGATTGGACGTGCCGGTCTCCGCCGCGGTCTCCTTGCGTGTCAGCAATTCCGCCATCGAGGTTGCACCGCGTCATGTCACGGTCGCGGGCGGGGTGCCCGTGGTGGTACCGACAGAGTTGCTCGGCAACAGGCTTGCCATCGCCATGCCGGTGCGCGACCTGCCGATGCACCTGCAGATCCGCGGCGTGCGGGTGATGACGGGCGGCTTCGAAGTCACCGCGTCGGCCCAAGGCGTGGAGTTTCAGAACAACGGCTAGCCGCTTGAACCGGAACGCGCGGCGCAGACGTGCTACAGGCATGCAGCGCAGCGATCAGGCAGTGCGGCGCGGCGCCGTCGCCGACGCCGAGCTGATCCGTGCCCTGTACGCCGAGCACGGAGGGCCGCTCCTCGGCTACGTTCAACGTCTGGTCGGTGGCGACCGGCAAGCGGCAGAGGATATCGTCCAAGAGACGTTGCTCCGCGCGTGGCGGCATCCGGACGCGCTGACCGGGCGGCCGGTGCGGCCGTGGCTGTTCACCGTGGCGAGGAACCTCGTGGTGGACACATACCGGGCGCGGCGTGCGCGGCCGGCAGAGATCGGGGATGCGGCAATCGCCTTGCTTCCCGCCGAGGATGAGGCGGAGAGGGCCTTGGAGTCGTGGGCAGTCGCCGATGCGCTGTCCGCGCTGCGCCCAGAGCACCGGCAGGTTCTCCTCGAGACGTACTACCGCGGTCATTCCGTGGCTGAGGCTGCGTCTGTGCTCGGGATCCCAGCAGGGACGGTCAAGTCCCGCACGTTCTATGCGCTGCGCGCGCTCAAGCTCGCTCTAGAGGAAAGGGGGCTGGCGCCATGACACCCGCGAATACGTCCGGATGCGGTGAGATCCGGCAGTTGCTGGGTGTCTACGTCGTCGGTGCGATCGACCCCGCAGAGCGGTCTGTTGTCGACCAGCACCTGGCCGGTTGCAGCGCGTGCAGGGATGAGCTTGCTGGCCTCGCAGGCCTGCCCGCCCTGCTCGGCCGCGTGAGCCTGGCAGAGGCGGAACGCAGTCCGGGTGACCAGGCGACTGCGACGCAGCCGCCCGAGCAGCTGCTCGACTCGATGCTTGACGAGATGGCGAAGCGGCGAAAGGCCAGGCGGCAGCGCAGCGTGCTGCTGGGCGTCGTCGCTGTCGCAGCCTCCGTGGTGGTCGCCGTCGGCGCGTTCGCCGGGGTGGACGCTCTTGTGTCGGGCCCTGCGGCGCCGCGGCACGTGGCGGCCGGGCCGACCTGGGACAAGGCGTCGGGCCGTGGCACCGCGGCCCATGTCACCGCGATCGTGAAGTACCTGCCGCGGCACTGGGGGACCGAGCTGAACGTGTGGGTTATGGGCATCCCGCGCGGCACCAATTGCCAGCTGTGGGTGACCGATGCCGCCGGGCAGCGGACGATGGCGGGCAGCTGGGTGGTGCCCGCTAACGAGCGCGATGCCTCTTATCCAGGATCGACGTCGGTCCCGGCAGCGAGCATCAGCAGCTTCCAGATCACCTCCCACGGCCAGACGCTGGTCACATTGTCCTCCTGACCGGGCGATCCGCCCGCGCCGCGCGGGTAAGAGCATGATCCATAACGGCTCGCGCGCGGTGGCACCATCTTGCGACGCTGGCGCGCGACGTCGGTGGCGGTACGCGCTGCCTGCTGAGCTGGTCGGGAATGACAGCTCCGCGCCGCGTATTGTGCAGAACGTGATTGTGGGAGTTGTCGTCTGCGTCGCGGTGCTCGCCTCCGCGACTGTGTTCGGCACGATCTGGCGGCGGCGTAATGGCGTGCTGCGCGTGGTCCCCGGGGCCGACGCGGTGAGCCGGGGGGCCGCGTCGGAGGGGGGTTCTGGCGGGGCACCTGGCACTGGAGCGGGCGCGGCGGGCGATGGCCCGAGCGCGGCCGGTGCCGGCCGCGATGCGCGCGTCGCTGCTATGACCGTCGCGGCTGGGAGGCACGGCGGGGTGCTGACCGAGGCGCAGTTGGGTCGCCCGCTCGGATCCCGGGCTACGCTCGTGCAGTTCTCGACCGCATTCTGCGCGCCGTGCCGCGCGACGCGACGAATCCTCGCCGAGGTCGCCGGCATGGTGGAGGGCGTCACCTTCGTAGAGGTCGACGCGGAGGTCAACCTCCCGCTCGTCCGCAGGCTCGGCATTCACAGCACCCCCACCGTCCTCGTGCTCGGCGGGGACGGCGCCATCGCGCGGCGTGGCACTGGCCAGCCGCGTAAGGCCGACGTGATCGCAGCGCTTGGCGCGGTCACCGGTGCGGCAAAGCTTGGCACTAAGCACGGTGCGGCACAGAACGGTGCGGCAGAAAACGGTGCGGCAGAGAGCTTCGCGGCAGCGAACGGCGCTGCGGAGGGCGGTGCGGCAGAGGGCGGTGCGGCAGAGGGCGGTGCGGCAGAGGGCGGTGCGGCAGAGGGCGGTGCGGCAGAGGGCGGTGCGGCAGAGGGCGGTGCGGCAGAGGGCGGTGCGGCGGAGGGCGGTGCGGCGGAGGGCGGTGCGGCAGAGACCGGTGCGGCAGAGGGCGGTGCGGCAGAGAACTTCGCGGCAGCGAACGGCGCCGCAGAAAGCGGTGCGGCAGAGAACTTCGCGGCAGCGAATTTCGCTGCACAGGACCGCGCGACAGCGGGTGGCACCGCAGCTGGTGGCGCCGCAGCTAGCGGCGTGCGCTCGACCCGCACCGGCCGGTCGCCCACCAGCACGACGGCGTAAGACGTGACAGCCCGGATCCGCCCACATAGCATCGGGTACGTGCATCCCAGCGCAAGCCGCTGGCCCGGCCGCAGGCCGGAGCGGCTGCTGACCAAGCGGCGCGCGGTTGACTTCTGCCGCGTGGCTACCGCGCTGTGTCCGGCGCCACGGCCGCACCTGCGCGGCGCCACGCCTGCCTCCTGACACGGGACGCACGGGGCCGCGCTCGAATCCCCCACCACAGGAGCGCGTAAACATGCAGGTAGATCCCCGAGGCCAGCGCTTCGCCGCGCTGCTCTCCACGGTAGTGCTCGCTGTGATACTCCTCACAGGCAGCGGGTCGCTGCTCGCCGCGCAGACCCTCGTCTTCGCGACCGGCGCCCTGCTCGGGCTCCAGTACGCGCCGTACGGACTGCTCTTCCGCTGGCTGGTCCGGCCACGCCTGGGGCCTCCGGCCGAACTCGAGCCCGCCGCGCCGCCGCGCTTCGCACAGGCGGTTGGCACGGTCTTCTGCGCGGTCGGCGTAGCCGGTTACGCGACGGGCGTCACCGCACTGGGCATTGTCGCAACCGCCGCGGCGCTCGCCGCGGCCTTCCTTAACGCGGCCTTCGGTTACTGCGTGGGCTGCGAAGTGTATTTGCTGATCAGAAAATTCTGGCCGAGCCGCCATGGGCGGCTATCGGCCGATCCTGACAAGGAGGTTCCCGCATGAGCCGCTCCGACGCGCTCGTGGACGCCGACTGGGTGGAAGCTCACCGGTCCGATCCTGGCGTGGTGCTCGTCGAGGTTGACGAGGACACCAGCGCCTATGACAAAGGCCACATCCCGGACGCCGTCAAGATTGACTGGAAGAAGGATCTGCAGGACCCCGTCCGGCGTGACTTCGTGGACAAGACGGGTTTCGAGGCCCTGCTGTCCGAGCGGGGGATTTCGAACGGCGACACCGTCATCCTCTACGGCGGCAACAACAACTGGTTCGCGGCCTATGCGTACTGGTATTTCAAGCTGTACGGCCACCAGAATGTGAAGCTGCTCGACGGCGGCCGTAAGAAGTGGGAGCTTGACTCCCGCGAGCTTGTGGAAGACGTTCCGCAGCGGCAGCGCACGTCGTATGTGGCCAGCGAGGCCGACCCCTCGATTCGGGCGTTCCGTGACGAGGTGGTGGCGGCGATCGGCAAGCAGAACCTGGTGGACGTGCGCTCACCCGACGAGTTCAGCGGCAAGCTGCTTGCGCCCGCGCACCTGCCTCAGGAATCGGCGCAGCGGCCTGGGCATATCCCAACCGCGAAGAACGTGCCCTGGGCGAAGGCCGCCAACGACGACGGCACGTTCAGGTCGGACGACGCGCTCCGCGCGCTGTACGGCCACGAGGCGGGACTGGATTTCGGTAGGGACACCATCGCCTACTGCCGGATCGGTGAGCGGTCCGCGCACACCTGGTTCGTGCTGCACGAACTGCTCGGCCAGGGCAACGTGAAGAACTACGACGGCTCGTGGACCGAGTATGGCTCCCTGGTCGGCGTGCCCATCGAGCTTGGGGAGGCCAAGTGACGGACGGATGCGGAGCCCCGGCGGGCGGTGTGACGAGCCTGGCCGGGATCGACATCGACAGCCAGGCGGTAGTCCAGGGGCAGGTCAGCCGCAGCGGCTCGGCGGTTACCACCGGCTACGCCAGGCTGCTCAATGCGGGCGGCGATTTCGTCGCCGAGGTACCGCTCGGTGACGCGGGTGGTTTCACCTTCTTCGCGGCGCCAGGCGACTGGACGGTGCGGGTGCTGGCCCCCGGCGGCGTGGCCGTCGACAGGCCCATTTCCGCGGGCTATGGCCGGGTGGCCAAGGTCGATATCGTGATCTAATCGTCACCTCTGCCTCGAACGGCCGCGGGATCAGCGCGAACCCGCGGCCGTTCGCTGTCGGACATGCGCGACCGCGCTCGACGTCGCCCGGCGTTCACCTCCACTTAACCATCACTGGCTATTAATGCGAGTGTCAGTGGATTTCAAATGTGGGGGAGCGCAGCGACGTGTCGTTCGAGGCCGGCTCCGTAGAGCCGTTCCAAACGGGCGCGGCGGCCGTCCGCCATGAGATGGCTACGGCAGCGACGCCAGATCTGGTCCCGCCGTGCGCACAACCGACCTGACGCTCGGCTTCGGGGCCAAGACGGTCCTGGAAGACATCTCGCTGAACTTCACCCCTGGCGCGGTCACCGCGCTGCTCGGGCCGACCGGCTCGGGCGAGACGACGTTACTGCGCAGTCTGAACCGGATGAACGACAAGGTGACGGGGTGCTGGCGGGGATCCCGTCCATCGTGCTCGGATACGTCGGTTATGCGGCGCTGGTGGTGAAATTCCACTGGGGCTATGGCCTGCTGCCGACCGTCTTGGTGCTGTCGGTGATCGCGATCCCGTACATCACCAAGGCCACCGAGACCTCACTCGCCCAGGTACCGAGTTCCTACCGTGAGGGCGCGGAGGCCCTCGGCCTTCCGGTGAGCTGGACGTTGCTCAAGATCGTGCTGAAGTCCGCGCTGCCAGGAATCGTCACCGGCCTGCTCGTGGCGCTCGCGATCGTCGTCGGCGAGACCGCGCATCCGTGAGCACCACGCGCCCGCACGACCCGGCGGGCACGATGATCTCGACTTAACGGCCTCCACCGGGGTTTCGCGACCGCGACCAGCGGTTACGACGGGCGTCTGGACAGGCACCCAGAGGTGCTGGGACCCTTGAGCCGAGATGTCAACCGGCATAACGACAACCCGGGAGCGCGTGCCGCGGCGCGCGCGCTACCTGATACCGAAAACAACACCACGGCGCGCCGAGTTCCTCGCTGCCCTCGGCGTTCTCGTGGTGCTCGCCCATCTCGTCGTCGCCCAGCTCACCATCGTGCTGGCCGTCATTTTCTTTGCGATCACCAAGCTGACCAGGTGGCGGCCACAATGGCTCGCCGTCCCGGCCGCCGCCGGCGTGATCTGGGCGCTCGCCATCACCCCCGCGACCGCGGTGAGCGGCTTCCTCGCAGGGCCCCGGAACATTGTCGGCTACCTGCGAGGCGTCGACGGAGACCCGGGCCGGGTCATGCACCTGGGCGCCGCGTTTGGCGGTATGGGCGGTTGGCTGCCCAGGCAGCTGCCGCTGGCCCTCGTGACGGGCGCGGCAGAGGCGGCGATCGCCCTGTGGTTGAGCTGGCTGCACACCGACGAGTGGAGCCTTGCCGCGCCGCGGCCTGGTGCGCTGACCGTGATCCGCAGGTGGTATGTGACCCGTGCGGTCAGCGCTGGCGCCGTGGTCACCAGGGACGGGGCATGTCTTGGTATCGCGGCGCCGAGTGGTGGCCGTGCCGCGCTGTCTTGGACCGAGATTACTGCCGGCGTCCTGTGCACGGGCGCGAGCGGTTCCGGCACCACGTCCACTAGTTTTCAGCTCGTGCACGCCGCGATCAGGCGCAGGAAACCGGTGATCGCCGTCGACCTCTCCGGCAGCAGGCAGCTCGCCGAATGGTTCGCGATCGTGTGCGGCGCAACCGGTGCGCCGCTGCAGGTTTTCTCCGCCACCGGGCCGGCGTGCTACGAACCCTTCCGTCGTGGCGACCCCGGCCGCCGCGCGGCGCTGGTGATGGGGATGATCGACTGGGCGGGCACGGCCGACCAGTACCGCCGCAGCTGTGGCGCCTATCTGAACGACCTTTTCGCCGTGCTCGACGCGACGCCAGGTGACCCGCGCACGCCACTGCTCGACGAGCTCGCGCACCTGCTCAACCCGGCGGCACTGCGCGCGAGAGCGCAGCACGTGCCGCGGTTCCTTCCGCAGCGTGACGCGCTCATCGAGCGGGTCGAGGTCTCGGCCAGCCTGTTCGAAGCTGACCCGCAGGCAATGGCTGCCCCAGCGGGCCAGCTCACTCAGCTGCGCTCCTCGGGGCTCGGCCGGTGGCTCGGGCCGCCACCACCCAATGCCGCTGGCAGGCTGGTGCGTGCCCCGGCCTCCCTTGTCGATCTCGGCATGGCCGTCAGGCAGCGTGGCGTCGTGCTGTTCTCGCTGGCCGGCGAGGGCCCTGGCAGGTCGGCAGCGGCCGTGGCCAGCTTGGTCGCTCAGGATGTCATTGCCGTCTGTGCCGAGCTGCGCAGGATCGGCGTCGAGGGCGACGGCCTCGTCTGGTTCGAACAGTGCGGCGACATCCCCGCCCGGGTGCTCACCGAGTTGATCAGTCGTGGTACGACGGCTGGCCTTGCTGCCGTGCTCACGACGACCTCGGCGCAGGCGGCGGACAAGCTTGCCGGAAAGGTAAATGCGGTGGTGTTGCACCGAATGACGGATCCGGTGATGGCGGAGCGTTTTGCCAGGATCACCGGCGACAAGCTGGTGCCGGGCGATGCGGACGGACCGCAGGCGCCCGGCGGGGCCACCGTGACGGCAGGGGGAGCAGGTGCGGACGTGGCTCGTGGGCCCGGTGCGCACGTCAGGGCGCGGGGTGATCCGGCAGCAGGCCTGACGGCCGCTCCCGCGTTCCGACCGGCCGACGCCGCTTTCGTGCACAGGCCGGTGGTGTCCCCGGAGACGCTCTGCGGCCTGGGCAACGGGGAGTTCGTGCTCATGGTCAAGGCGCCACAGCGGCGGCTCGTTCCGCTCGGCAAGACCGTTCGCGCACGGCTCGCCGCACCATACCGTAAGCGGCACCGCAGGCGGGCGAACGCCGACGCGGATAGAGCGGTCCCGCGGCCCGCCGTGCCGGGCGCCGCCGCGCAGGAATCCGCGCCACCACGGCAGCCGTTCGGTATCAACGGCGATCCGGTCAACCGCGGCGGCGACCTGGCCGACGATCACCTGGGCCGGCGCCTCGGACCCGCCGGTGACCGGCAGCACCAGGAGATTCAGGACGGCGACCATCCGGCGCCTGCCGGAACGGCACGCCCAGCCGCCCCGCAGGATCCTAAGCTGGAAAGAATGATCCCCAGGCAGTCCGCGGGGCAGCGGCGATGGCCGGCCTGACCGCCGTTTCCACGGCGCCAGATCGCGGCCCGCGCGTTTTCCGGCCGGACCGCGTCTACCTGGGCTGGCAGTACACATTGCGCAGCCCTGATCCTGGCCCGCCGCCGCGCCGCCCTACGCCGCCCGAGCAGGAGCAGCTCAATCCTGAGTGGGTGGCCGCGCAGCGGCGCGAGGAGAATCTGCTCAACCGGCCGCTGAAGCTGGCGTTCTGCGTTGCGCTCGTGTTCGCCGCGGCGCTGTTCGCGGCCTGGATCACGGGGTTGCTCAGCGGCCTGCTCACCGCCTGCGGGATCGTCGTCTTCCTGGCCGGTGCGTTGCTCAGTGCATATGCGGTCTGGCGGGGTGATCAGGCACTTCGGTCGAGGATCGGCGAGGAGCGCCAGCGGCTCGGCAAGATCCGCGCGGAGCAGGAGAGCCGGCTGTTCGCGTGGCAGGAGGAGCACGCAAGGCGGTTCCATGAGTGGCAGGCACGCCGCACGGCCTACGAACAGCAACTGCAGTGGTACGCCGTCTCGCTGCCCACCGAGCTCGATCGCGTCGATGTGGCCGGTGGCACGGTTCCTGGCTGGTCCGCGCTGAGTACCCTGATCGGCGCCGCCAGGCTGAGCTCTGGTGGCGAGGTAACGGTCGTCGATCTGTCCGAAGGTGCGGCCGCTGCGGACCTCATCTCGGTGGCCAGGCGGTCCGGCATCGACCCGCTTGTTTGGGTGTTGCCGGCCGACCTGCCCAGGCTGGACATTGGCACCGGACTTGGCAAGGAGGAACTAGCCGACATCCTGTCCCTCGTCGTGAACGTGAGCGAGGAGCGGGCGAGCACCCGGGACTTGTCCTACGACAACTCGATTCTGGAGCGCATGCTCGAGGTGCTCGGCGGCCAGCCAACCATCGCACAGCTCAATGCGGCGCTTCGGGCGCTGGCGCAGGTGGGCGACCCACGAGATGATCTGCGGCTAGGTCTCATCGACTCCAAGCAGCTTGAGCGGATAGGAACCATGTTCGGCCGGGGGGCGACGGACCGGGTCGTAATCGAGCGCGCCTGGGCCCTGGAATCCCAGCTGCGAAAGCTGGCGAACCTGGGCTCCGCACCGGCACGACTCGCCCCGGCAAGGCTGCGCGTCCTTTCGACCGACCGGCGCGCGGGCGTGTTCGGCAACAGGGTGCTCGGCACGTTCATCGTCACCGCGCTCACGCACACTGTCCGGCACGCTCCCGCCGGACAGCCGTGGCAGCACACGGTATTCCTGCTCGGCGCGGAGAAGCTCCGCGGCGACGTGCTCGACCGGCTCTGCGACAGTTGCGAGCAGACCAGGACAGGGCTTGTGCTTGCCTACCGGTCAGTTCCCGGTCACGTGCGGGAGCGCATCGGCCGGGGAAACGCCGCTGTCGCGTTCATGCGGCTCGGCAACGCGGAGGACGCCAAGGCCGCGAGCGAGCAGATCGGCACGGAGCATCTGTTCGTTCTCAGCCAGCTCACCGAGACCGTCGGCACGTCGGTCACGGACACCGTCGCAGACTCATATACGAGCACGGTAGGCACGGCCGATTCGGTGTCGATGTCGACCTCGACGAGCGAGACTACGGGCCGTAGCCACGGCCGGGTTCGCAGTCATGAGAGCGTGCTGATGCCATTTGGGCACTCCACCCAGTCCCGCAGCAGGGATGCCAGTTATGCGTACGGCACCAGTGCGAGCGAATCGGTGACCGACGGGATCAACTTGAGCACGGCGTGGGGTGTGAACACCTCACGGGCCACGGGCGCTAACGATTCGCTCGCCCGCACCTCGCAGCGGTCCAGGGAGTTCCTCGTGGAACAGCATGAGCTGCAGCAACTCCCGCCCAGCGCGATGATCATCACGTCCGCGGCCAAGGAAGGGCGGCGGGTGGTGATGGCCGACGCGAATCCGGCGATACTCTCGCTACCCACCACCACTCTGCAGAGCCTGGATGAGGCGATGTTGTCGCCGCCGCAGACTGTCGCGCAGGCTGTTTCGCCCGCGGCGGCCCATACGGCGGCCGATACGCCGGCCCATACGGCGGCCCAGACGGCGGCCGCTGCAGCTGAAGGGTGGCTGCCAGCAGACCATGGGCCGTTCGCCGCCTTGACGCCGTCTGGTTCCGGTGGCGGGCTTGGGCCTGGCAGTGATCACGGTTCCGGTGGTGGGCCTGGGCCTGGTGGTGGGCTTGGGCCTGGTGGTGGGTTTGGGCCTGGTGGTGGGGGGCTTGGGCCTGGTGGTGGGCCTGGGCCTGATGGTGGGTTTGGGCCTGGTGGTGGGGGGCTTGGGCCTGGTGGTGGGCCCGGGGCTGGCACCGCAGGTTCGAAGGCTGGCGGCCCGCCTGGTCGGCCCCCCGTCTCTTCGGGCCGACCGCCCACGCCTGTTAACTGGCAGGGGGAAGATCAGCCGCCGCCCAATCTGGGTCCGCCGCCCGATCGCCTCGACTGGCGTAAACGGCGGCGCCGAGACTCCTCGTAGACGGCCGCTCGCCGGACCACCAGTCTGGGCGCGCTCCTTACCGGGCCGCCATCCTGGCCGACCGCGGTCAGCCAGGCAACGTTGCGCCCCAGGATCCATAATCGTGTTAGATTTCCGGCCGAAAGCGCAGGCAGGTTAACACGGTCGGGATCATGACCGCGCCGAAGCGCGTTGGGCCGTACCCTGCGCGGCGCCGCACCCCGCGCGCCGCGCCGCGCCGCTGGGCCGCGCCCGGTGGTTGCTCCGCTTATACAGCCTGTCTATACGATTGGTCGATTCGCGGGTCAATACGAAATCCACACGCGACGCCAATCCCGCGATCGGGACCATGCGCCCGACGTTGGCTGCTTGGGCTGCTCATCGGGGAATCCTAATTCCGGCGATAAGGGATCAAGACGCCTTCGGCCGGATGGCGAGTTTTACCTTGGCGCGGCACACCTGCAGAGCCAGAGTTTCGTTCTGCTGACGCGACAGGCGGCATCGTGCTATGCACACTTCGTGAGTGAG
The DNA here is from genome assembly GCA_035517695.1 of Streptosporangiaceae bacterium. Taxonomy (GTDB): domain Bacteria; phylum Actinomycetota; class Actinomycetes; order Streptosporangiales; family Streptosporangiaceae; genus DATFVJ01. The sequence continues at coordinate 91,371 of DATIYI010000204.1, read as the reverse complement.
ACAGCAGAGCTTCTTGCGGTATTGCCGAGGCCCTGGTACCGCATTCTCGCGGTGCCCGCGCCCGTCAGAGTCGGTTCGCCGGAGTCGGATTTCGTCGCGGTTCTTCCCGCTGCGCTGAGCGCCGCGCAACGTGGCCAGCCTTTCGTGGTCGGCTGGCTGTCGCGCGGCGGAGGTGCGCCGCTCGAACTGATCACCAATGCGGGACCGCTGGCCTCGCCCTGCGGCGTGGATCAGTTGACCGCGCAAACGACGCCGTCGGCGCGGGCGCCGGGACCGGAACAGTCGCGCTCCCCGTGGCACGCTGCCGGTCCTTCAGCAGGGCTGTCACCATCCCAGCTAACCGGCATGCTTTTCCCGAACGGCGCGCGCGGCACGGTGATCACTGACAGCTGGCTCCGTGACGCCGATCGGCTGGTCTGGACACCGTGCGCGGGCAGACAGGCTCCGCCGCTTGCTGGTAACGACGGGCGGGAACCGCCGCAGGACGCGCGGCAGCCCACACTGTTCGAAACCACACTGGTCACGCTCATGGACCGGCCATTCGGCTGGCTGATTGTCGCCGAGCCCACGCAGCTACTCGACGCCGAGATGGCGCAGCTGCGTACCCAGCTCACCGCGAGCCGCCGTTTCGAGGAAGAGCGCGCCAGGCTCGATGTCGAGCGCGCCGAGCGCCGTATTCAGGAGCTCGAGGCCTTCTGCGAAGCCGGACTCTGGAACGTTCGGGTTCTCGCGGGCGCCGCGACTCCGGCCGAGTTGCGCCGCGTCGCGCCGGTCCTCATCGGCTCGGTGGATCTCACTCGCCACCCGTACCGGTTGCGCTGCGGTCTTGAAGCCCGCAGCCTTGCGGACGCGCTCGCGGCTCACCTTTGCGACTGTGCAAACGGCGCGCACGACCGCGGAGACGGCGCGCACGACCGCGGGCACGGCGCGCGCGACCGCGGAGACGGCGCGCGCGACCACGGAGACGGCGCGCGCGACCGCGGGCACGGCGCGCACGACCGCGGAGACGGCGCGCGCGACCGCGGGCACGGCGGCTACAGCTCAGCACGGGTCGCGCGCGACTGCGGAGATAACGCGCATGGCTCTGGACAACGCGCGCGCGTGCCCTTCCCCGCCACGGCTGGCGCCATCGCCGTACTCGCGGGCCTGCCCCGCCGTGAGGTTCCGGGTCTGCGCGTGCTCGACTCCGGATACTTCGACGTGACGAGCGAGACGGACGGCGCCGCAGACCATCGGCCCGCCGTACCGGAAATGATCGACCTCGGCGCGATACTCGACGGCCAGGATCGGCCTGTCGGCACGTTTCATGTGCCACTTGCCACCCTGAACCGGCATGCGTTTGTCACCGGCGCCACCGGTGCGGGCAAGTCGCAGACGGTCAGGCATCTGCTCGAGGGGCTGACACGGGCGCGCCTGCCATGGCTGGCAATCGAGCCCGCCAAGTCGGAGTACGCGGCGATGGCAGGCCGGGTAGAAGGTATCGCTCAAGTCACGGTGATCAATCCGACTGACCCGCAGGCGATCCCGCTGTCGGTGAACCCGCTCGCGCCAGAGCCTGGTTATCCGGTTCAGGCGCATATTGACATGGTGCGGGCACTTTTCCAGGCCGCCTTCGACGCGGAGGAGCCATTCCCGCAGGTTATGTCGCAGGCACTCCAGCGCGTGTACGAGGCCAACGGCTGGGACGTGGTGACTGGCGGCGGCGTTCCGGGTGCGTACGCAGTGCCCGCGGTGCCCACCCTCGCGCAACTACAGCGCACCGCGATCGAGGTGGTCGAGGATGTCGGCTACGGCAAGGAACTACAGGCCGATGTGCGCGGGTTCGTGGATGTGCGGCTGCGCTCGCTACGGATCGGCTCCGCGGGCCGGTTCTTCGAGGGTGGCCATCCCGCCGATATCAGCGAGCTGCTCCGCCGTAACGTGGTGCTCGCCATCGAGGATGTCGCGAACGACGAGGACAAGGCGTTTCTCATGGGCACCTTGATCATCCGGATCGTTGAGCACCTTCGGCTGCGCGCCCGCCGGGAGAAGGCGGCGGGTCTGCGCCACGTCATCGTCATCGAGGAGGCACATCGGCTGCTGCGCAACCGCGGGCAGGAGCGGTCGAGCTCACATGCCGTCGAGCTGTTCGCTGGCATGCTCGCGGAGATCCGCGCCTACGGTGAGGGGATCGTGGTCGCCGAACAGATCCCGACGAAGCTGCTGCCCGATGTGGTGAAGAACACCGCGCTGAAGGTGGTCCACCGGCTACCGGCACATGACGACCGTGAGCTGGTAGGCGCCGCGATGAACCTTGACCGAGAGCAGTCCCGTCAGGTCGTCTCGCTAGAGCCCGGGATCGCCGCGGTGTTCGCCGACGGCATGGACCGGCCGCTTCGGGTCCGCATCCCGCTCGGCGAACGACGCGAGCGGGTGCTTGCCGGGCCTGCCCCGCCGATAACCGGTAGCCGTTCGGCCGCGTGCGGGAGGCTATGCCGTTACGGCAGAGCGTGCAGTCTTATCGAGCTGCGCACGGCAGAGCTGATGTCCGCCTCGCAGGAGGAGGCGTGGCTGCGCATCTGGGCGGAGACGCTCGTTCTCGCGTTCCTGACCAACCACGCGATCCCCGCCGCACCCGAACCTGTGCGCCGCAGGTGGGCGGGATTCGAGAGCGAGCAGCGGCTGCGCGAATGCGTGCTGGCTACGGTGATCGACCGAGCAGTATCGGCACGTGCCACGTCGCTGCGGGAATCCTACGATCCGTGTCAGCTGATGGACAGTGTGGCCAATACCGCACTGCGGATCCTCGACGGCACCATCGACTTGGTGGGCGGCCGCGCAGGCGCGGCGTGGGTGATCCCACAGCTCCGCTGGGTGCACGAGATCGAGCAGGCATTCGCGGCCCCGAGTCCTTTCAGTCAGGCACCTGATCTGACGTACGACCTCCGCATCGCGGACGGGCCTGGGGTGACGGCCGAGGACCGGCTCGACCACCTGGCGCGGCATCCGTTGTCGATGGAACTCGAACGCAACCGCCTACCGGCGTGGAACGCTCTGGTCGGCAGCGATGAGCATAAGGCCTTCTTCGGCGACATCGACACGGTGCTGATAGGCGTGAATGGCCGCGAGCGTGCGGCCGAGGCAGCGCGTTGCATGAGGGCGAATTGGCTGCTGCGCGTTCTTTCCTGGCCCGGCCGGTTCATGGTGGATCGCGTCGACGAGGGGGCTCCGGATGACCTACCGTCGGGTCCGGCGGTACGGGTACCCGAGCCGCGGGTAAAGCAGGGCCTCGTGAGCGTCCGGCCGCCGGGCTCGCGCGGGCGCGGACGAAGGAGCACGGGTTCACCGTGACCCTCATCTGAGGCCGATACCATCGGGCCAATGGACAGACTTCCGTTGCGCGCGCGGCTTGCCACAGCCATGGGCGGGACGGCCGGCCGACTGTCGCGAATGGCGGGCCGCGGTGACGGCTCGGTCATCGGCGGGAAGGTCGGCCTCTGGCTCGAGCCCGACCTGCTTTCGATGCTCGCGGCCGGTCGGCAGGTTGTCCTCGTCACGGGCACCAACGGCAAGACGACGACCACGCGGCTGGTGACGGCTGGCCTCGGCGCGCTCGGCCAGGCGGTGGCATCGAACGCATTCGGCGCGAACATGGAGGAGGGCCTCGCCGCGGCCCTCGGCCAGGCTCCCAATGCGCCCTACGCGGCGCTCGAGGTTGACGAGAAGTATCTGCCCCGGGTGCTGAGGGCGACCGCGCCGCGGGTGGTTGTGCTGCTGAATCTAAGCCGCGACCAGATGGACAGAGCGGCCGAGATCTGGCTCCTCGCCCGGCAGTGGCGGGACGCGCTCGGTGCCGCGTCGGGTGCCAGGGTCGTGGCCAACGCCGACGACCCCCTCGTGGCGTGGGCGGCGTCGTCTGCACCGAGCGTTACGTGGGTGTCGGCGGGCCAGCGGTGGCGTGAGGACTCATGGTGCTGTCCGCAATGCGGCTCCCACTTGCGCAGGCATGGCGATGACTGGCGGTGTGGCGAGTGTTCGTGTGCCCGGCCGCGTGTGAGCTGGGTCCTGGACGGCGGAAAGGTGATCGATTCCGCTGGCCGGGCCCACGAGCTCGACCTCGCCCTGCCTGGCCGGGCCAACCGCGCGAACGCGGTTGTCGCGCTCGCGGTCGTAGATTTCTTTGGTGTCGCCGTCGTACAGGCGCTGCCGTCGCTGCGGAAAGTGATCTCCGTCGCCGGCCGCTATACGCTGGTGGAGCGGCGCGGCAGGGCGGTGCGGCTGTTGCTCGCCAAGAATCCGGCTGGCTGGCTGGAAGCGTTCGACGTGCTTGATCCACCGCCGACGCCCATTGTGCTCGCGGTGAACGCGCAGGAGCCTGACGGCAGGGATACCTCCTGGCTGTGGGATGTCGACTACCGGGTGCTTAGCGGCCGCCGTGTGTTCCTGACCGGCGAGCGCCGCCTCGACCTAGCGGTACGGCTCGAGGCCGACAAGATCCCGTTTCAGCTGACCGGGGGTATCGACGAAGCGGTGGACCTCGTGGAGGGCAGGCTGGACGTGCTCGCCAACTACACGGCCTTCCAGCAGATCCGGGCAACCTTGGGGAGGGTGTCGTGACCGGCAGGCTCCTCCGCCTGATCTGGGTCTATCCGGACCTGCTCAGCACCTACGGTGATCGCGGTAATCTGCTCGTGCTCGAGCGGCGTGCGTGGCTGCGCGGCATCGCGACCGAGGCCGTCAGCGTGAATTCCGACCAGCCGGTGCCCCGCGATGGTGGCATCTACCTCATGGGCGGCGGCGAGGACTTGCCGCAGATACTCGCTGCACAGCGGCTGCGCGCGGACGGCGGGCTTGCCGCAGCGGCGGCATCTGGTGCGGTGATCTTCGCTGTCTGCGCGGGTTATCAGCTACTAGGTACGGAGTTCGGCGGCGACGAGGGACAGCAGTTGCCCGGCCTTGGCCTCCTCGATATCCGCAGCGGCCGTGGTGAAAGGCGAGGTGTCGGGGAGATACTCGCCGACGTCGACCCGGCGCTCGGGATACCTCAGCTGACCGGATTCGAGAATCATCAGGGCATCACCGCGCTTGGTCGCCGCGCACGGCCGCTGTCGCGCACCGTGCGCGGCGTCGGCAACGGTGACGGCACGGAAGGCGCATACGCGGGCCGGATCCTCGGCACGTACCTGCATGGCCCCGTCCTTGTCCGCAACCCAGCGCTGGCGGATCTGCTGCTGACTTGGGCGGTCGGGCCACTCACGCCGGTCGCGGACCAGGACGAGGAGTGGGCGCGGCGGCTCCGCGAGGAGCGCCTGGCCGCCGTGGCACACTGAGCGGCGCCCCGAGATGGCGCGGCCCCGGAAGGCGGTCGGCCCGGTAGCGCGGTCGCCGCGGTTGTCAGTAAACGACAGCCTGGGCGCCGTCGGCGGTGATCTCCGCGACGAACGTCGTGGCCCCAGAGATCCGCACTCCTTTGATGACATCCTGCTCCGCGATGTTTCTGCGCGCGGCGCACTGGGTGCACAGGGTCACTGTGCCGCACGCGAGCACGCCGGCCAGCAGATCCGCGAGCGGGGCACCGTGCGGCAGGTCGAATTCTTCCGCGCGGCCGGGTAGCGCGAACCAGGCCGCCTCGCCGGTAAGCCAAAGGGAAACCGGTACACCGCTGGCCGCAGCCGTCGCGGCCACGGTGAATGCCTGGTTGCAGCGTTCCGCGTCGTCCTTGCCCGCCGTAACCTTGACCACGAGTGATCGCGTCGTCATGCGCCGACCCTAACAAGCCGGGCGGGCAAGGGCGACGGCCCTGGCTCTGGGTGTGGGCCGGCGATGGCCCCCGTCGCCGTGGGCTCAGCGATGGGCCGCAGCGCGCGCAGGAGCCCAGCTAGGGCCGACCGGTTGAGGGAGAGCTCAGCCATGCCCGGTCGCAGGGGCGCGAACCCCAGCTAGGCCCGGTCGCGGTGGGCAGGAGCCCAGCATGACCGGTCGCCGGGGTAATGGTCGCGGCCGCCGCTGCCGGGGATATGGGTCAAGCAACGGCTTCTTGGCGTGACCGACGTCCAGCGACTGGCCACTTCGGCGAAGCTCGTGGCTTGACGGCATGGCGCCGCCGCGGCAGCAGCCGCAGCGCCGTATGCTGCCGCCATGTCCGGTGTGCTCAGCGTGGCCATTTTGGCGGTGGTATTCGGCGCTATCGCGGTCGCGGCGGTCTGGCTGGCGGCGCGGCTTTACCGTGCGGGCGGGAGGGCGGTCGGGTCCGCGGAGCGGGTGAAATCTGTGCACGTTGCCGAGCCAGTGAAATCAGCGAACGTGGCGGGGCCGGTAAGGTCGGTGAACGTGGCCGAGTCAGCGGACGAGCAGGAAAGCCGGAGCGGACGATGACGCCGGCCGGTGAGCCTCATCCCGACCTGGCTCCGCTGCTGTTCCTGCTCGGCAGGTGGGAGGGCGCGGGAATCGGCGGATACCCGACCATCGAGAGCTTCAGGTTCGGTCAGGAAATTAGCTTTACGCATAACGGCAAGCCATTCCTTATCTACGTGAGCCGGACCTGGCTGCTCGACGAGAAAGGCATCCCTGGGCGGCCGCTCGCCACGGAGAGCGGCTACTGGCGGCCGCAGCCTGGCGGCGGTGTCGAGCTGCTGCTCGCGCATCCCACCGGGGTCGCGGAGGTGTACCTGGGCGAGGTAACAGAAAGGCGGATCGAGCTTCGCACCGATATCGTGGCCCGTACCGCCACCGCGAAGGAGATCGTCGCGGGCCACAGGCTCTACGGCCTGGTGGGGGAAGATCTGGCGTGGGCCTATGACATGGCCGCCGTTGGCCAGCCGATCCAGCCGCACGTGTCCGCACAGCTCAAGCGCCTCGCTTCGGAAGTCCGGGCTGAGTAGGGCATGTTTCGTGGATCGACACGATGGCCATTTGGGCGGCAGCCTGACATACGATCGACAGCGAGTCACGATCAGCGATAACGCCCGTGAGCCCGGTCGGCGGCGGGCGGCACGCAGACGAGTCTCACCCACCGCGAGCGGCTGTCTCCGCCGAGGGGCTGTCTCCGCCGAGCGGCTCGCCGGGCCAATCGGATCGTAGCGGCGATGAGGCGTGGTGGCAGGAAGGTGCACGGCCGAGAAGGAAAATCCCCCGGGCCGCTCCCGCACCGGCTGGCCAGCGCCACTGAGGGCACCTAGCTTGCTGATACGGGGGCCGGATGGACGAATTCCAGCCAGCCCGGGGGTGCGGTGTCTGCCTAGTGTTCGCCGGCCGCCGATCCGCGGCCTGCGTTCAGGCGGGACGGCGGCTAGCTGACAGCCACCTCGCGAGTCCTACTGCTATACATGCTGTTGGACCACCTCCTTTCCCGCGTAGCCGCAGGCTATGTCGGAGGGTGCCGACATGGCAATAGCATTTGGCGGCCGGTGTCAAGCTCGGCGGCTACGTGAACCCGCGAGCATGTGCCGTGAAAACCCGCGAGCATGTGCGCGGAAGCGGGCCACGCCGCGTCGTCGGCCCGAGGCCGTAGACTCGGCGCATGACCCGGACGTGGCACGAGGAACTCCGGTCGCGCGGATACCGTGTCACACCGCAGCGGCAGCTTGTGCTGGAAGCGATCAGCAAGCTCGAACACGCGACACCCGAGGATATCTGCGCCGACGTGCAGCTGACGTCCAGGGGCGTGAACATCTCCACGGTCTACCGCACCCTCGAGCTACTCGAGCAGCTCGGCCTGGTGAGTCACACGCATCTCGGACATGGCGCTCCGACCTACCACCTGGCGGCGCAGGCGGATCACGTGCACCTCGTCTGTAGGGACTGCGGAAACGTGACGGAGGCCAGCCCGGCGACCGTTGGCGACCTCGTGAACACGCTCGACCGTGAACTCGGCTTCGAGACCGACGTGGGCCACCTGACCGTGTTCGGCCGGTGCGGCGCCTGCAGGGCGGGCAGCACGAGGCGGGGCGCCGAGCCGAAGCGCCGCGCCGAGCCGGAGCCTGGGCGCGCGCTGAGCACACGCGGCGGGAGTTAGGGCCTGTCTCGTCAATCTGCGTGGATGCGGGCTGCGTGGATGCGGGCTGCGTGGATGCGGGCTGCCTGGATGCCGGGGCGATCCGCGCGACCAAAAGAGTCTGCCAGACATGCCCTAACCTTGGGGTCATGTTGCGTCCTCGAAGCTGGTCCAGGCCTGCGGGTGAAAGTCCCGTCCGGGTAGGCACCGGAGCGCCCGGTAGCAGGCCCCGGTTCGTCGTTGAGAGGCGGCGGGCTAAGCGGGGTGTCGAAAGCCTCTTTGCGGGGAGCGAGCACGCGGGCCGTAGCATCATCCTGCGCGTTGGGCAGGCGGACCAGTGGACCGAGGAATGGTTGCACGGGCTGGGCCTGCACAAGCTCTCCGGCACAATCCGCTATCCGAAGGCGGCGTAACCATGTCAGGAAGATCACCGGTAAGCCGTATGCGGGAAAACCGCACGTACGGATTGACTTGAAAGGGGGATGGGGAAACCGGACCGCGCTGCGGCACCGGCGCCCCTGACTACCAATGGACACCCCATTGCTCCGGTCTCCCGGAGCGGTCGCCGCCGACGAGCCAGACTCCTCCGTCGCCGCGCACTATGGTGAGCCGTTCGCCGAACAGCGCGCGCTGACCGGCGGCGCCGGCCTGGTCGACCGCAGCAACCGAGGCGTGGTCCGGATCACCGGCCCCGACAGGTTGTCCTGGCTGCACAGCCTGACCACGCAGCACCTCGAGCGACTGGCGCCAGATACCGCTACGCAGGCGCTGGTGCTCAGCCCGAACGGTCACGTCGAGCACCACCTCACGCTCGTCGACGACGGCACCGCGGTGTGGGCACATGTCGAGCCTGGAATGGCCGCAGGCCTGGTGTCCTTCCTGGACTCGATGCGCTTCATGCTCCGGGTCGAGGCCGCGGACGTCAGCGGGCAGTTCGCGGTGCTGACGCTGAAAGGCCCGCGCGCGGGCGACCTCGCACCTGAAGCCGCGGCAACGCTGCGGCAGCCGTTCGGTATCGATTTGATCGTCATGAGAGATCAGCTGGAGACGCTGGCCGCGCAGCTGACCGGGCCGCGCGGTACCGGCCACGGTGCGACGGGCCAGGGTGCGACGGGCCAGGGTGATAGCGGCGCCCGCCTGGCGGGCATGTGGGCGTTCGAGGCGCTGCGGATCGCGGCCCACCAGCCACGCTTTGGCCTTGATACCGACCACCGCACGATCCCGCACGAGGTCGGCTGGATCGCGACCGCCGTACATCTGGACAAGGGCTGCTACCGGGGCCAGGAGACAGTGGCGCGGGTGCATAACCTCGGCCATCCGCCGCGCCGTCTGGTCATGTTGCACCTCGACGGCAGCGCGGACCGGCTGCCCAGCCACGGTGATCCCGTCGAGCTCGACGGTGTGGCGGTGGGATTTGTCGGTTCCGCCGCACGGCATTTCGAGCTCGGGCCGATCGCGCTCGCGCTCGTCAAGCGGACCACCCCGGTGACCGCAGATTTTCTCGCGGCTGGCATCGCCGCCGCGCAGGAGGTCGTGGTCTCCCCTGACGAGGGCGCAAAAGTCAAAGTTAACTTGCGAGCGGCATCGAGGTCGCTGCGCCGCGCGTAGCCTGGGCGCACCAGCACACCGTCCGTGGTACTGCCTGGAGGTCGCACGCAATGCTGCGCCGCAGCCTGTTGGCGATGTCGGAAAGCGCTCGCATCCGCGGGTTCATCGCCGCCGCGCCGTACACGAAGGACGTCGTCGCCCGCTTCGTCGCCGGTGACACCGCCGCGGACGCGACAAGAGTTACTGCACGGCTGCGCGGAGACGGCTTGCTTGTCACCCTCGATCACCTGGGTGAGGACACGACCGAACCCCGGCACGCGGCGGCAGCTGCGGATGAGTACGTGCGGCTGATCGAAGGCCTGGCCAGGGCGGGACTTGCTGGGCCCGGGGGTGGCGCCGTCATCGGCGCCGCCGAGGTGTCGGTCAAGCCGTCGGCGGTCGGGCTCAGGCTCGCCAGCCACGGCGAGAAGACCGCGGCCTGCCATATCGCCAGGATCTGCTCGGCGGCCCGCGCCGCGGGCAGCACGGTCACCGTGGACATGGAAGATCACGCCGCGGTGGAGCCCACCCTGCGCATCGTGGCGGAGCTACGGGCGGAGTTCGGCGATCTCGGTTGCGTGATCCAGTCGTATCTGCGCCGCTCGCAGCGTGACTGTGCGCAATTGGCTGAGCCCGGCATCCGGGTGCGGCTGTGCAAGGGTGCGTACCAGGCGCCGGATGATGTCGCGTTCGTCACCCGTCACCAGATCGATCGTTCTTACGCGAGGTGCCTGCGTGTGCTGATGGCGGGACGTGGTTATCCGATGCTCGCCACGCACGACGCCAGGATGATCAAGATCGCGCTGGCGCAGGCGACGCTGAATCGCCGGCCAGCAAGCAGCTACGAGTTCCAGATGCTGTACGGTGTCAATCCGGCCGAGCAGCGCAGGCTCGCTGCTTTCGGCTACACCGTGCGGGTGTACGTGCCTTACGGGAATGACTGGTATGGCTATCTGATGCGCCGCCTGGCGGAGCGCCCGGCCAACTTGATGTTCTTCTTCCGCGCGCTGGCTTCGCGGCGGTAGCCTGCCTAGCCGCGGTCATGGGCGGCCGGCCCGCGGCGGATAAACTGCCAAGGTGATTGCGATTCTCGGTGCCGGAAAGATGGGCGAGGCGCTGACCTCCGGACTGCTACGGGCGGGGCGGCCGACATCCGAGGTGATCGTCGCGGTGCGCCGACCTGAGCGCGGCGCCGAGTTGCGTGCGCGCTACGGTGTGGAGGCGGTGAACGCGAGGGAAGCCGCGAAGGTCGCGGCGACGCTCGTGCTCGCCGTCAAGCCGCAGGACATGGCCGCGGCGTTGGACGAGATTGCACCGTGCCTGGATCCCGGACGCCTCGTCGTGTCGGTCGCTGCGGGCATCACGACGGGTTTCATCGAGAGCAAGCTGGGCCTTGACCTGCCCGTGGTCCGTGTCATGTCGAACACGCCTGTGCTCGTGGACGAGGCGATGAGCGTGATATCGGCTGGGCGGTTCGCGGGCGCGGAACATTTGCACCGCACCGAGGAACTGCTGCGCCCGGTCGGCAAGGTACTGCGCATCCCCGAGTCGCAGCAGGACGCGGCGACCGCATTGTCAGGAAGCGGGCCCGCCTACGTCTACTACCTGGTCGAGGCGATGGTGGACGCGGGGATCCTGCTCGGTATCCCGCGCGGTGCCGCGCTCGAGATGGTCATACAGACGGTCTGCGGTGCGGCAACCATGCTCCGCGAATCGGGTGAGCATCCTGTGCTGTTGCGGGAGGCCGTCACCTCGCCCGCGGGTACCACCGCCTCGGCCGTACGTGAACTGGAGAAACACCGGGTACGGGCGGCGTTCCTCGCTGCCATAGAGGCCGCGCGTGACCGCGCGCGTGCATTGGGCACGCAGGGCTAGGAAGAGCGGCGGGGAGCACGGGAATGGCGGACGCTGCTGGGGGCTGCACGCTTCAGGTGGTCTGGGATGACACGCTCGCCGACTACGACTTCGGACCCGGGCACCCGCTGGCTCCGGTCCGGGTTGAGCTGACCATGGCCCTCGCTCGCGCGCTTCGCGTGTTTGAATCCCCCGGAGTGTCGCTGATCGCGGCGGAGCTGGCCAGCGAGAAGCTTCTCGAATTCGTGCACGACCCCGCCTACATTGCGGCGGTCAGGCGAGCGGGCCAGACAATGGCGCCCGATCCCTCGTTCGGCCTCGGCACGCCGGACAACCCGGTGTTCGCCGGGATGCATGAAGCGTCCGCGCTCGTCGCTGGCGCCACCGTCGCCGCGGCGAGAGCCGTCTGGACGGAAGCGACGCATCCGGCGACACACGCCGCCAACGTGGCGGGCGGCCTGCACCATGCGATGAGACGCGCGGCGAGCGGGTTCTGCGTGTACAACGACCCCGCTATCGGCATCGCCTGGCTGCTCACCCAAGGGGCAGAGCGGGTCGCTTACGTCGACCTTGACGTCCACCACGGGGACGGCGTGCAGGCGGCCTTCTACGCCGATCCTCGCGTGCTGACGATCAGCCTGCACGAGCATCCGCGCTTTCTCTTCCCCGGCACCGGCTTTCCCACCGAGATCGGGTCCGGCGAAGGCGCGGGTTACGCCGTCAACGTCGCGCTGCCCGCTGGCACGGGTGATGCGGCGTGGCTGCGGGCATTCGATGCGGTCGTCCCGCCGCTAATGCGTGAGTTCCGGCCGCAGGTGGTGGTCAGCCAGCATGGCTGTGACAGTCACCGGCTTGACCCGCTCGCCCACTTCGAGCTCAGCCTCGATGCGCAGCGGGCCGCCTACGCCGCCGTGCACCGGCTGGCGCACGAGACGGCGGGCGGACGCTGGGTTCTCACCGGCGGCGGCGGTTATGCGCTCGTCGAGGTCGTGCCACGAGCCTGGACCCATCTGCTCGCCGAGGCAGCGGGCGTGCCGGTTGATCCCGCCGCCGAGACGCCGCGTGAGTGGCGAGACTACGCCAGGGGCAGGACGGGGGAGCAGGCGCCGGAACGGATGACGGACGGGGAAGATGCCGTGTACAGACCGTTCGGTGACGGTTACGATCCCGCCGATCCCGTGGATCGGTCCATCATGGCAACCCGGGTGGCCATTTTCCCTGGCCATGGGCTTGATCCACAGTCCTGACGTGACTTCACATACCGTGGCAGCGGGGACTGTAGGGACAAAAGACCTGCCTCGCCAGGGTTGCACCATTCTGCACGGGACTTACCCTGGAGACGTGCGTGACTGATGCGCAGATTCCGGCCAGACGTACTCAGGTCACGTGTGGAAGAGGGCAATCAATGGATGCAGGCGACCGTCCGCTGAGCGAAGTTAAGTTCCTGACCGTGGCAGAAGTTGCCTCGATCATGCGCGTGTCCAAGATGACCGTTTACCGGCTAGTGCACTCAGGCGAGCTTGAGGCGATCCGGGTAGGCCGGTCATTCCGAGTGCCAGAGCAGGCAGTTCACCACTATCTGGAGGACGCGTTCGTCGGGACGGGGTGAGCACGCCTAGGATGATCGGACGGTTGTTCTAGGTTTCCCGCCGCGGGGATCCCAAGGTCCGGCTCGGGCTGGTGAGAGGGGACACGCGGCGCTGAGGGCGCTGGTAGCGGCGGTACCCTAACTCCGGGCATGCGCCCGGTATCTGGTGTCCACTATGCGTACGCGTCCCTCGGGTCCGAGTGAAGGTGGTGTCGTGGGTTCTGTCATCAAGAAGCGCCGCAAGCGAATGGCGAAGAAGAAGCATCGCAAGCTCCTAAAGAAGACGCGCATCCAGCGCCGCAACAAGAAGTAGCGCCGCAACAAGAAGTAACGGGAAGGCGCCGCCTGGCCACTGCTGCCGCCCGACGATGCTGGGCGGCCCGCGGGCAGGCTTCAGGCGGGCCACTCCTCGCGGGCGGCGCTCCAGCCAAGCGGCTCCAGCCCAAGCCTTTCCGGGCAAGCCGCTCCAGGCAAGCCGCTCCAGACCGGGAGCATCGATGGCTCGAGTTGTCCTCATAACCGGCGTCTCCGGTTACCTAGGTGCGGAGGTAGCCGCGATCTTGCGGGACGAGCCAGGCATTGAACGCCTGATCGAGGTGGCGGGCCCGGCTACCGCTGACACGGCCTCGCGCCCTCGGCCGCGGGCGGCTGAGGCGGCATCCGGTGACTGGCCGCAGCAGGCTGCGGGACAGGCCGCGCGGCCTGACGAGGAGGTCGTCCGCCTCGACGTGCGGACAAACCAGCTCGGGGAACTGATCAAGGCGACAGCGGCGGATACTGTCGTGCACCTCGGCCTGGCCACGACACCAGGGGCCGCCGGTGGCCGCGCGTCGATGAAGGAGACCAACGTCGTCGGCGCGATGCAACTGCTCATTGCGTGCCAGCGGTCGCCGACTGTGCGCAAGCTGGTCGTCAGGTCCAGCACGGCGGTATACGGCACATCGGCTCGCAATCCCACCGTCTTCACCGAGGACATGGAGCCGAGGGCGAGCCATGGCCTCGCGAGGGACGTGGTCGACGTCGAGGGGTATGTCCGTGGCCTGGCGCGGCGGCGGCCTGACATCGCCGTTTCCGTGCTGCGGTTTGTCAACTTCCTCGGGCATCGCGTGGACTCGCCGCTGACGCGATATTTCATGTTGCCGGTGACGCCGACCGTGCTCGGCCACGATCCGCGGATCCAATTCGTGGACCTCTGGGACGGCGTAGAGGTCGTCAGGCGGGTGGTCGCGCACGACCATCCTGGGATCTTCAACGTCACTGGGCGTGGCGCCATGTATCTTTCCCAGTGCCTGCGCCGGGGCGGCCGCGTGCCGGTGCCGATGCCCGGGCCCGCGCTCGACGCGATCGCGGGCCTCGGCTTCTTTCCCGACGTGTCGCCCGAACAGCGTGACCTGCTTAGGTACGGGCGCGTGGTGGACGGGACGAAACTCGAGCGCGAATTGGGCTGGGCGCCGCGGCGCACCACCGAGGAAGCGTTCGCCGCCTTCGTCGCGGACCGCGGGCTGACCTGCAGCCGTCCGGTTGCCGCGGCCGATGGCGCGCTCGCCGCTGCGCTCGACGCCCTGCGACCCGCCGACGACGCTCACCAGGCCCAGGCTTCGCCGTACTCGGAAGGCGCGCCGATATGACAGACATCGGCTCCGCCAACGGGCCCCGGGGCCGCCACGCGGATCAGGCTGACGCGTTCACGGAGCAGGTGGTTACGCTGCTCACTTTCCTACGCCGCAGGATCAAGGGTGAGTACGAGATCGATCAGTTCGGTTTCGACACCGACCTCAACGAGACCGTGCTGATGCCGGCCGCCCGCATGCTGTACCGGCATTGGTTCCGCATCCAGATGCGTGATGTGGAACGCGTGCCAGAAAAGGGCGCGGCGCTCGTCGTGTCCAACCATTCGGGGACGCTTCCTGTCGACGCGATGATGCTGCAGGTCGGCCTGCTCGACGAGCACCCTGCGCACCGGCAGCTGCGGCTGCTCGGGGCGGACCTTGTCTACGCGATACCGGTGCTTTCCCATCTGGCGCGCAAATCCGGGCACGCACTCGCCTGCCCGCCGGACGCGGAGCGCCTCTTTGACCTCGGTGAGCTCGTCGGGGTGTGCCCGGAAGGCTACAAGGGCCTCGGCAAACCGTTTTCGCAGCGATACCACCTGCAGCGGTTTGGCCGCGGCGGCTTCGCGGCGTCGGCGGTCCGGGCCGGCGTGCCGATAATCCCCTGCGCGATCGTCGGCGCAGAGGAGATCTTCCCGATGATCGCCAACGCCCGGCCGATCGCGCGGCTCCTCGGATTTCCCTACTTCCCGATCACCCCCCTGTTCCCATGGCTTGGGCCGCTCGGCGCGATCCCGCTGCCCTCCAGATGGCTTATCGGCTTCGGCGAGCCGGTGCCGACCGACGGTTACGAGGCGGGCGCGGCAGACGATCCGGCGACCATCTTCGAGCTCACCGATCAAGTGCGGGAGACGATCCAGCAGATGCTGTACAACCTGCTGCTTGAACGTGGCGAGGCATTTGGCTGACGGCCCGTCTGCGCGTGGGCCAGATCGCGGGGGTTACGCCAGGCGCCGCTTGCGCCTGATGGCGGCCCCCGCCGCGAAACCACCCGCGATGGCGCCCGCTCCCGCCGCCACCGGCAGCGCGATCATCGTGGCTTTGCGGCCGGTACGGAAATCGTGCACCGGCCAGCCCTCCCGGCGGGCGTGCGCGCGCAGGTCGGAGTCGGGATTGACCGCGTTCGGGTAGCCGACGATCGACAGCATCGGCAGATCGTTGACCGAGTCACTGTAGGCGGAGCAGCGGGAAAGGTCCAGGCCCTCCCTGCTGGCGAGTGCGCTGATCGCGGCCGCCTTGGCCGCTCCGTGCAGCAGCTCGCCGACAAGCCGGCCTGTGTACCTGCCGTCAGCCGCCTCGGCCACGGTGCCGAGCGCTCCAGTCAAACCGAGGCGTGCCGCAATCGTCTCGGCGAGGTCCGCCGGAGTGGCGGTGACCAGCCAGACCCGCTGGCCGGCGTCGAGATGATGCTGGGCAAGGTTCCTGGTGCCCTCCCAGATCCGGTCGGCCATTGTCTCGTCGTAGATTTCCTCCCCCAGCGTGTGGATATCGGCCACCTGATGGCCGGCCACGAACGCCAGTGCCGCCTCACGCGCGGCATCCACGTGATCGCTCTTTTCACCGCTGACCCGCAGCGATATCTGACCCCAGGCGAACCTGGCCAGGTCCCGGGTGCCGAACATCTTGCGCGCGGCGAGCCCCCGCGCGAAGTAGTAGATCGAGGCGCCGCGAATGATCGTGTTGTCGACGTCGAAAAACGCTGCCGCTGCAGGGTCGGGCTCCGGTGTCTGTGTGGTCACATGGGCCGCGGCGGCAGCGGCCTCACCGGCCAGCGCGGCCCGCTGCCCATTCGCCCCGTTCCCATTCGCCTCGTGGCCAGGCCAGACCCGCGTCAGCCCCCTCATGCCGTCCAGCTTAAGCGCTGTCGCTACGGTCGTTCCCGCACCGGGTGAACAGCCCCCACCTGCAAGGTAACTGCCGGATTTGTGGCTGTCCTTCGCATCCGCAGCTTGCGTCGGGCACCATAGGCGGGATGTCTGTTCCCGTTCTCGTCGCATTCGTCGGCGCCCTTGCCGCCGCTGTGGGCACGGGTATGCTCACGGGCCGGTTCATCCGCGCGCCGCGAATAGACGTCGCTGCCTGGTCATCCGTGCTGCTCCTGCTCGCGGTGGCGCTTGGCGCGCAGACCATGGGCTTCGCGCTGGGATTCAGCGCCGCCACCTTCCGCGCGGTCCAGGTCACCGGGCTGCTGCTTGCCCCCTTGTGGACGGCCTGGGGCATGGTCGAACTTGCTGGGCGCACCGTGCCCGCAAGGTTCGCGGCGCGGCTGGCCGCGGCGGCGCTGACGGTCGTACCTGGCGTGATCTTGATTCTCGATCCGCTGACCTCAGCTCCTGCGTTCGGTAAGATATGGCCGGGCGAGGGCCACTATATGCTGCTGCCCAAATCGGCGCTGACCGGGATCCACGTAATCGCCATCGCGTTGGCGCTGCTGATGACGTCACTTGCCGCGGCACGGACCCGGCGCGACCCGGCGTGGTGGGACGTCTTCGTGCCCATCTCCGCCGCGGGTGCCGCGGTCCTGTTCACGGTCAGCCTCGGATTCAGCCTGCCGCACGTGGGGTATCCGCTGCTGACGGCCGCGGCTGCCGGCCTGATCTGGTTCGCAGCCAGCAGGTCGGAGCGAATCCGGCTGGACCAGGTGGGTGGCGAGGGCCATCCGGGTGCCACCGCGCCGCACATCGGGCACAGGCGGCACAGCCGCGCGATCGTTGATCGCATGGACCGCGTCGACAGCATGGACAGCATGGACAGCATGGATCCGATGGGCACGATGGGTGCCAGGGATCCGATGGACCGCATGGACCCGATGGACCCGATGGGCACTAGGGACCCGATGGATCCGATGGGCACTAGGGACTCGATGGACCCGTTGGGCACGAGCGGCCCGATGGGCACCAAGGGCGCTGCTGGCCAGGTCCGCGCTATCGGCGATCCCACGACAGGCCCGCTCGCGGCGCTTGGCACGGACGGCTTCCCGGCGGCGCGGGAGTTCGATCCGGTCGCGGGGTCGTCGGTGACGCCGGGGCCGGCCGCGGAACGCGCGGCGTCCATCGGGCGCGCCGCACCCATGGGGAGCGCGGCGTCGGCCTTGCCGGTGCACGCTGCGGCACCGTTTGGGCAGCCGACGGGCACGCTGCCACCGCCGTTCGGCCTGATTGCGATCTATACATTGCTTGACGGCCGCGGCGAAGAGTTCGACCGGCTGACCGAGCGGACGGTTGAGGCGGTCAGGGCGCAGGAACCCGGCACGCTGCTTTTCGTTGTGCATACGGTGCCGAATGCTCCGATGCAGCGGATCTTCTACGAGGTTTATCGCGATCGCATTGCCTACCGCGATCACCGGCACATGCCGCATATCGAGGACTTCTTCGCCATGCACCGCCCGTGTGTGGTCGCCACCAACGTGATCGAACTTGACCTGCGCTACGCGAAGGTGCCGGCTCCGCCGCCGCCCGACGCAATGTTCAGCCGATAAGGCGGAGGGTGATTCATCGTGCCGGGCAAGCGACACGGGTCGGGCGGTGACACCGGCGCGCCGGATACCGTGGCCCACAAGATCACACTTCTCAGCAGGCCCGGGTGCCATCTGTGTGACGATGCCCGAGCGGTCGTGGCCCGTGTTGCCGCAGATCTTGGACTGAGCTGGGAGGAGCGCGACATCACCGGCTCAGCCGCGGACATGAGCCAGTACGGGGAGATGATTCCTGTCACGCTCATCGATGGCGTGCAGCATGACTTCTGGCGGGTCAGTGAGCCACGCCTGCGGGCGGCACTCGACCGTGGCCGGCGCTGACTTTGTGCATGCGTTCACAAAGGCGTACGGTTGACCCACAGTCCACGCGCCGGGCCAGGCGTCCACCGGAGGCCTGACGGCCCGTCGCGCCGTCGATCCCGCACAGGAGCGCCGGCGTATGACCCGCCGTCCAACGTCCCCCAACGGCAGCTACGGAATTCCCGAGGCAACCGTCGCCCGGTTGCCCGTCTACCTGCGTGCCCTGCATGCCCTCGCCGAGCGTGGCATCACGACGGTGTCCAGTGAGGAGCTCGCCGCCGCTGCCGGTGTCAACTCGGCCAAGCTTCGCAAGGATCTGTCTCATCTTGGCTCCTATGGCACTCGGGGCGTCGGGTACGACGTTGATTACCTCGTGTACCAGATATCGCGCGAACTCGGCCTTACCCAGGACTGGCCCGTGGTCATCGTCGGGGCCGGCAACCTTGGCCGTGCGCTCGCGAACTACGGCGGCTTCGCCACCCGCGGCTTTCGCATCGCGGCGATCCTCGACGCTGACAGCACGGTGGTCGGCAGGCGGATCGCGCGGCTGACGGTCAAGCACGCGGACGCGATCGAGGCCGTCGTCGAACAGCACGGCGTTTCTATCGGCGTCATCGCGACACCTGCCGGATCGGCCCAGAGCGTCTGCGATCGCCTTGTCGCCGCCGGCGTCACGAGCATTCTCAACTTCGCGCCCGTCGTGCTCGGCGTGCCTGACGGCGTCGACGTGCGTAAGGTTGATCTGTCAATCGAGCTCCAGATTCTGGCCTTCCATGCCCAGCGCAGGTCCGCGACCCCGTTTACGCGCCGCGCCGGATCGCTGTCGCCGAGCATGGCGGTACCAGATGATGCGGCGATGGCCACCTTGGCTACGGCAAGGGCCGCGGTAGGCGAGGTGCCTGACGTGGGTTCGCGGCTGGCGTCGGCTGAAGCAGTGTCTTCGCCGGTCGAGGCGTAGGCGGTGAGGGCATGAGTGTGCTCGTGGTCGGCCTGAGCCACAAGAGCGCGCCCGTCGCGCTGCTTGAGCGCTCGGCCGTGACGGGCGACGCGGTCGGCAAGCTGCTGCACGATGTCCATTCCACCGAGTACGCCGCCGGTACCTTCGTGGTCTCCACATGTAACCGCGTTGAGGTGTACGCGGACGTGGCGAAGTTCCACGGTGGCGTTTCGGCCATCTCTGAACTGCTCGCCAGGCACGCGGGTGTCGATCTGGCGCAGCTGACAAGGCACTTGTACGTCCACTACGAGGAACGCGCTGTGCAGCACCTGTTCGCGGTCTCCTGCGGCCTCGACTCGATGGTTGCGGGCGAAGGCCAGATCCTCGGCCAGGTGCGCCAGGCGCTGAAGTACTCCCAGGAGCAGGAAACGCTCGGGCGCCCGCTCGCCGATCTCGGTCGGCTTGCCCTGCACGCGGGCAAGCGGGCGCACAGCGAGACGGGGATCGACCGGGCAGGCGCAAGCATGGTCAGCGTCGCCATCGATCTCGCCGTCGGCAGCCTGTACCCGGCTGGCCCGCCAGAGCCGGCACGGCCGCTGGCCGCCGCGCGTACGGTCGTCGTGGGCGCCGGGTCGATGAGCGCGCTCGCCGCCACCACGGCCGACCGGGCCGGTGCGGACGGCATCGTGGTGGTGAACCGTTCGCCAGCGAACGCGCAGCGGCTCGCTGGATCGATCCGAGGCACCACGGCGGGGCTGGCCGAGCTTCCCGGCCTGATCGCCGAGGCCGACCTGGTTATCGCCTGCACGGGAGCCCCGGGAATGGTGATCACGGCGGAGATGGCGCGTGACGCGCTCGCCGCCCGCGGCAGCCCGAGCGGTCCCAGGCCCAGGGACGGCGGAGTTTCGCCGGATCATCGCCGCGGCCCAGTTGTCTTCATCGATCTCGCGCTGCCACGTGACGTCGATCCGGCTGTCGCTGGCGTGCCTGACACTGCGGTCATCGGCCTGACCGAAATCGGTGCCGCGAGCCGTAAGTGTGCGGCGGGCAGCGACGCGGCGGTGAGCCGTGACGAGCACGTCGCGGCGGTCAGGCGGATCGTCGCTGAAGAGGTCGCGGCGCACGCATCCGCCGTGCACGCGGCGAGGGTGACCCCTACGGTCGTCGCGCTGCGCGCGAAAGCTGCCGGTGTGGTGGACGCTGAGCTCACGCGGCTGGCCGGACGACTCTCGGGCACGGCGAGCCACGAGCTTGACGAGATCGCGCAGGCGATGCGCCGAGTGGTCGACAAGCTGCTGCACGCGCCCACGGTGCGGGTGAAAGAGCTCGCGGGCTCGCCGGGCGGCGACGCGTATGCGGCGGCCCTGCGCGAGCTCTTCGACCTCGATCCGAAAGCGGTGGAGGCGGTGACCCGCGCGGACGCGGATCTGGGTGGCGAATCGAGCGGGGCGTCGTGAACGCCCCCGTGAAGCGGCCCGCGCTGCGGCTCGGCACCCGCCGCAGCCTGATGGCGATGACGCAGGCCGGCCAGGTCGCGAAAATGATCACCGCGAGGACAGGCCGCACGGTCGAACTCGTCGGGGTGACCACGTTCGGCGACGTGAGCAAGGCGGACCTCGTGAGCATCGGCGGCACCGGCGTGTTCGTGAACACGCTGCGCGAGCGGCTGCTTGCCGGTGAGGTCGATCTTGCCGTGCATTCACTGAAGGATCTGCCGACGGCGCGGCCGGACAGGATCGTGCTCGCGGCGCTGCCGCCGCGCGATGATCCGCGCGATGTGCTCGCCGCCCGCGGTGGCGCCAAACTGGCGGACCTGCCCGCTGGTGCGCGGATCGGCACGGGGTCGACGCGCCGCGTGGGGCAGCTTCGCGCCATCCGCCGCGATCTTAACTGCGTGCCCATCCGCGGCAACGCCGACACCCGGCTCACCAAGGTGGCCTCGGGTGACCTCGATGCGGTCGTGCTCGCCTATGCCGGCCTGATCAGGATCGGCCGCCAGGCTTCTATCACCCAGATCTTTGAGCCCGACGAGATGCTGCCGGCGCCGGGGCAGGGTGCGCTGGCCGTGGAATGCCGCGGCGATGACGCGGAACTCGTCCGTGAGCTCGCCGCCGTCGATGATCAGGTGACCCGCGCAGCCGTCACGGCGGAGCGCAGCTTGCTCGCTGCTCTGGAGGCTGGCTGCAGCGCGCCAGTAGGCGCATACGCTGCAGGAACAGATGTGCTGCACCTGCAAGCCGTCGTCCTTGCGGAAGACGGCTCCGGCGGGGTGCGGTTGTCAAGAAGCGGTCCCGCCGATACGGCAGAGCAGCTAGGCAGGCAGCTCGCGGCCGAGTTGCTCGCTCGCGGGGCTGCGGCTCACATTTCCGTGCACGGCGCACGGTCGAACACCGGGGAGCACGCGACTTGAACCCCACGACCGGACAGAACACCCCAGCCGGCGCCGAGCATGACGCCGCCAACCCGCCCGCCGCCGCACCGGCAGACGCAGCGCCGGCAGACGCAGCCGACGCAGCGCCGGCAGAGGCAGCGCCGGCGCACGCGGCGCCGGCAGACGCCACGCGTAAGGAAGCGGGGCAGACGGACGCCGGGCGCACAGTTGGCGCTGGGCCGGAGGCGACAGCGAAGGCACCATCCCGGGCAACCGCCGCGCCGTCTACTTCACGTGCGTCCCGCGATGCCGCCAAACAGGCCGGCTGGGTAGCCCTGGTCGGCGCGGGACCGGGCGACGAGAGCCTGCTGACCCTGCGCGCGGCCGAACTGCTCGGGCAGGCGGACCTTGTCGTAGCGAACCCCGATCTCGCCACCAATCTCACTGCCCGGATGCGGAGGGATGCGGAGATCGCAGACCCGGCCGAGCTTACCGGCGGTGCCCGCGCCATCGTCAAGGCTGCCAAGGCAGGTCAGCACGTCGTGCGTCTCTACCCGGGCGATCCTTTCGTGCTTTCACCTGGCGCCGAGGTCGCCGCGACGTGCGCGAAGGCGGGCGTGCGGTTCGAGGTCGTCCCCGGTGTGCCAGCCGCGACCGCGGTTCCCGTCTACGCCGGTATCCCGCTCGGCTCCGACGTCGGCGGTGACGTCCGCATCGTGCACGCATCCGAGGTGAGCCGCGTCCCCCAGGGCCCGGGGTCGCTCGTGGTCCTCGACGCGGAGACCGGGCCGGCTGATATCGCCAAGTTGCTCATCGGCGCGGGCTGGGGCGAGGACACGTCCTTCGCGGTTACCTGGAATGGCACGACGACCGCGCAGCGGACCGTCGTTTCGACCCTCGGCGGTATCGCGGCCGACATGAAGGCGGCCGGCGTCAGCCTGCTCACCACTGATGGGCCGGCGGTTGCGGTGGTCGGCCCGTCCGTTGCCGCGGCCGCCAAGGCGTCGTGGTTCGAAACGAGGCCGTTGTTCGGCTGGCGGGTGCTCGTGCCCAGGACCAAAGAACAGGCGGGTGCGCTGTCGCAGCGCCTGCGCGAGCACGGCGGTGTGCCTGAAGAGGTGCCGACCATCACGGTCGAACCCCCAAGGACCCCGCAGCAGATGGAACGCGCCGTCAAGGGCCTGGTCACCGGCCGTTACCAGTGGATCGCGTTCACTTCGGTCAATGCCGTCCGGGCAGTCAGGGAGAAATTCGAGGAATACGGCCTCGACGCACGCGCATTCGCCGGGGTGAAGGTGGCCGCGGTCGGTGAGCAGACCGCGGCCGCGTTGCGGGCCTTCGGGATCACGCCTGACCTCGTGCCAGAGGACCAGCAGTCCAGTGAAGGACTAGCCGCGGTGTGGCCGCCGTACGACGACGTACTCGATCCGATCAACCGGGTGCTGCTGCCACGCGCCGATATCGCGACGGAGACCCTTGTCGCAGCGCTCACCGAGCTTGGCTGGGAGACCGACGACGTCACTGCCTACCGCACGGTGCGTGCGGCGCCACCGCCCGCGCCGATCCGGGAGGCGATCAAAGGCGGCGGCTTCGACGCGGTGCTCTTCACCTCGTCCTCGACGGTGCGCAACCTGGTCGGGATCGCGGGCAAGCCGCACGCGGTCACCGTGATAGCGGTGATCGGCCCCCAGACCGCGAAAACGGCCGAGGAGTTCGGGCTCCGAGTGGACGTGATGGCGCCGCGGCCGTCGGTTACCGCGCTGGTAGAGGCGCTGGCTGAGCATGGCGCGAGTCGGCGCGCGGCGGCGATCGCCGCGGGTGAGCAGGTGCGGCGCCCCAGCCAGCGCCGCCGCGGTGCCCGGCGACGGGCCAACTGACGCGGCGACATCGTGGACTTCGTGGCCGGCAGCAGCGCTGGCCACGGCCCGGGGGCGGCAACCAACGGGGAATGAGGAGTGATGGGTGATGAGTGCAAGCTTCCCTGCCGCGCGGCCGCGCAGACTTAGGCGCAGCGCCGCGCTGCGCCGCCTCGTGGCGGAGGTGACCGTCCGTCCCGCTGATCTGATCCTTCCGATGTTCGTCAAGGAGGGGATCACCGAGCCGCAGCTCATCGGGTCGATGCCAGGGGTGGTCCAGCACACGAGGGACAGCCTGCGCAAGGCGGCGCTCGATGCGGTCGACGCGGGTGTCGGCGGGCTGATCTTGTTCGGGATCCCTTCGGTCAAGGACGGCCGCGGTTCGGCGGCTGATGACCCGGCTGGCATTGTCCAGTTGGCGCTGCGTGAGGTTCACACCGAAGTCGGCGACGGCACGGTGGTGATGTCGGATTTGTGCCTGGACGAGTACACCGACCACGGCCACTGCGGCATGCTGACCGCCGCCGGCGAGGTGGACAACGATGCGACGCTGGAGCGCTACGCGGCGATAGCGGTCGCGCAGGCGGCGGCGGGTGCGCAGGTGGTCGCGCCGAGCGGCATGATGGACGGCCAGGTGGCGGCGATCCGCGGTGCGCTCGATCAGGCCGGCTACCCGGATGTGGCCGTGCTTGCGTATTCGGCCAAGTACGCGTCGGCGTTCTACGGGCCGTTCCGTGACGCGGCTGAGTGTGCGCCGCAATTCGGCGACCGGGCCGCGTACCAGATGGACCCGCCACGTTCCGACGAGGCGCTGCGCGAGGTCCTGCTCGACATAGACGAGGGCGCGGACGCGGTCCTGGTCAAACCGGCGCTCGCCTACCTGGACATCGTCCGCCGGGTCGCCGACACCGTGCATGTGCCCGTCGCCGCGTACCAGGTAAGCGGCGAGTACGCGATGGTCGAGGCCGCCGCGGCGAACGGCTGGCTGGACCGCGATCGGGTGATCATGGAAACGCTCACCGCGATCCGGCGGGCGGGGGCGGACATGATCCTGACCTACTGGGCCGCCGAGGCTGCCCGGCGCCTCTGAACTCTGCACCATTCGCGATCTATATCCTGATACGTGAATTGGCGATGCTCGTCCAGCAATGAGCGGGCCGCTGCGGTCCGGGGGGATCCGGGGGGATCCCGAAGGTCCTTCCGGGCGCCACAGGCTTAATGGCTGCGGGACGGATTCGCCTACGCCGGTACAGCCGAGTCGTCAATGGCAGTGCATGGACTTGCTACCGGCTGCGCGGGGAATCGGCAACGGCAGTGCACCCGGCTCGCGGACGGCAGTGCGCGCTCGCTAACGACCCCCTGGACGTGACCCGTGACCCGTGACAGCCGTGCAAAAGGGCGCATTGCATGATCCCGGCGATATTACACCATACTTGGAGCACTTCGGCGATCATGAGAACCGTGGCTCGCCGCGTGGCCAGTGGCAGCCGGTTAGTTCGGGCTATCCGGGCACAGCTCACCGCCGCCCGTCCGGATGATTACCAGAGGATTTGTTTGCGGCTTAACTGCCGCCTTATGGAAGGTCCCGCATCATCTGTAGGGAACCCCGGACCCAGCACGAACGCACGGTCGCCCGCGCCGCCGGGGTAGGAGCACAATGGCGGAAAGGCGTTTGTCCTGGTGCTGGAAGACGCGGGCGAGTGCCCAAAAGGTGAGCACAGTGGTCAAAGCCAGCGGGCTGCCAGCCGGCAGGAAGTTAAATCCAGCGGGCACGGTGCTTAAAACCAGCGGGCACGGTGCTTAAAGCCAGCGGGCACGGTGCTTTTCAGGTACGGCGCCTTTCAGGTACAGCGCTTTTCAGGTGTGGCCTAGTGCGCACAACTGTGGTTGGGGGGGTAGCCAATGGTCGAAGTGGTGTCGCGCCGCGGGCGCAGAAAGCTCCGCGAGCGGCTCGCCGCCGCGACCGCCTACGCGGAGATTGGCTGGCCGGTGTGCGCCGGGGCATTCCCGCTGCGGGGAGCGCAGCAGTCGCCGGGCGGGCCGTTGTCGCACAGCACCGGCCGTGCCTGCTCCTGCGACCGGGTCGGCTGCCCGGATCCCGGCGCGCATCCGGTGTCCCCGGCCTGGCAGATCCAGGCGACAGTGGACACGGCGGTGATCGCGAAATGGTGGCGCGACCAGCCGGACGCGAACCTTCTCCTGATAAGCGGCCGTGTCTTTGACGTCCTCGACGTCCCGGCGGCGGCCGGCCATCTCGCGCTCGACAGATTCGCTCAGTCCAGCGAGGATCCAGGCCCGGTGGCGGCGTGCGGCCCGGACAGGTGCCTTTTTTTCGTCGCCACCCGCGGCGTGCCGGTCGACGAGGGCGAATGGTGGTCGTGTCACCTGGACTGCGCCCCTGGCAGTATCGCGGAAACCCCTGGCCTACGCTGGCATTGCCGGGACAGTTTCGTGCTCGCTCCGCCGTCGCGGCATATTTCCGGACAGCAGGCGCACTGGATCTGCTCGCCGGCAGGCCGGTCGCTGCCGGATTCGATGCGGGTTCTTCCTGTTCTGGTCGATGCGTGTGAGGAGGCTGGTGACTGGTGACCACGACCGATCTGTCCGCTGACCTGTTCCGCCGCGCTGCGGCTGTGACGCCCGGCGGGGTGAATTCGCCGGTTCGCGCGTTCGGTGGTGTTGGTGGTGTACCGCGCTTCATGGTGTCGGGCAGCGGGCCGTTTTTGACCGACGTGGACGGCCGCGAGTATGTGGATCTCGTCTGCTCGTGGGGTCCACTGATCCTTGGGCATGCGCACCCGGTGGTCGTCAGCGCGACGGCGCGAGCGGCGGAGCGGGGCACCTCGTTCGGGACCGCGACCCCTGGCGAGGTGGAACTGGCCGAGGAGATCGTCGCGCGGACGCCGGTCGAGAAGGTCCGGCTGGTGAATTCTGGCACCGAGGCCACCATGTCAGCGGTGCGACTGGCCCGCGGCTGGACCGGACGGGCCAAACTGGTGAAGTTCGCAGGCTGCTACCACGGGCACGTCGACGCGCTGCTCGCCGCCGCGGGCTCGGGGGTGGCCACCTTCGGCCTGCCGGATAGCCCGGGTGTGACAGGTGCTGCGGCCGCCGACACGGTCGTGCTGCCGTACAACGACCCCGGTGCGGTCCGGGCGGCGTTCGCGCGTCACGGTGGCGAGATCGCGTGCCTGATCACGGAGGCGTGCCCGGCCAACATGGGTGTCGTGCCCCCGGCGCCCGGATTCAACAGGATGCTCGCGGAACTGTGCGCGCAGCACGGGGCACTTTTCGTGCTCGACGAGGTCCTGACCGGTTTCCGGGTGACCAGTTCCGGCTGGTACGGGCGCGAGGGCGTGGCCGCGGACCTGATGACGTTCGGGAAGGTGATGGGCGGCGGGTTGCCTGCGGCCGCCTTCGGTGGCCGGGCGGAGATTATGGATCGGCTGGCACCAGCCGGCCCGGTATACCAGGCGGGGACGCTGTCGGGTAACCCGGTTGCCGTCGCGGCGGGCCTCGCCACGCTCCGCGAGTGCACGGACGGCCTCTACGAACGGGTCGATTCCGCGGCCGCTCGGGTCGCGGCGCTCGCGGCTGACGCCCTCACGGCGGCAGGCGTACCGCACCGCCTTCAGTCCGCGGGGAATCTATTCTCCATTTTCCTCGGCGTTACTGGCCAGGTGTGCGACTTCGACGGGGCGCGGGCACAAAGCGGCGCCGCCTACGCGGCCTTCTTTCACGCGATGCTTGACGCGGGGGTGTACCTACCGCCGTCGCCGTATGAGGTCTGGTTCCTGTCCGCGGCACACGACGAGGCCGCACTCGACCTCGTCGCCGCCGCGCTGCCCAGCGCCGCGAAGGCCGCCGCCCAGGCGCTTGGGGATAGCTGAACGGCTGCGCGGGGCAGTTCGCTCAGGCGTCCGCGCCGCGTCCGCGGGGAACGCGGTGCCGCACGCATAGCGATCATGCCCCTGGCGGATGTCCCGCGGGTGTTCCGCACCGAGCGACGCCGCACGGCTGCCGCGGCTCAAGCGTCCACCGCGTTCATGATCCCTTACCTGGTCAGTCTTCCAGCCGGTAGCGCAGGAAATCTGACCCGGCCGCGGATCGTGGGCGTTTCGTCGTGAGCGCACTAGCCGGCGATGATGGCGGCTACGCCGGCCGTGATGGCCAGGGCCGCACCGAGCCGCCGGCCCAGGTTGCGTTCGCCGAGCAGCCGGCGGCCGAGCAGCACGCCGATCAGGACGCTGATCTCCCTGGCCGGCGCGATCGAGCTGACCGGGCTGAACGCCAGCGCGGTAAGAACAAGGATGTAAGCGAGCGGCGACAGGATCGCCGCGCCAAGCACCTGCCCGCGGTAATCGCGCCACAGCAAGGCGAGCCGTCCGGTGTTCGTGACGGCCAGTGGCGCGAGCACGATCGCCACCCCGGCGCCCGCGGCCCACTCTTCCAGCAGCGGCGGGATGTGCAGGCTCGAGACAGCGTACTTGTCCCATAGCGTGTATCCGGCGATGAAGGTCCCCGTCAGCAGGCCAAACGTGATCGCTGTGGCGCGGGGCATGGCGGCGCGATCGGGCAGGCTGAGGACGATCACCCCGCCCGAGATCAACAGGATCCCCGCGATCCCGGCCGGCCCTGGATGCTCGGCATAGAGGGGGATCGCCACGAAGCTCGACAGCAGCAGGCCGCTGCCGCGGGAAACCGGGTACACGAGGGAGAGGTCGCCTGATGTGTAGCCGTGCTGCAGCGTGAGGAAGTACCCGATGTGCAGCAGCGCCGTACCGCCAAGGAACACTAACGCGAGGCTGCGCAGGTGAGGGTGAGTCACGGCGAGGTCGATGCCGAGCGCCGGCAGGTAGCTGACCGTGCCGAACGCGGTCAGCATCCAGACGAAAGCGATCGTGCCAGCTGCCGCGGCCTGCTTGCTGAAGAGATTCCAACTCGCGTGCGCCACAGCGGCCACGGCGATCAGGGATACGGCGGTGACGCTCACGGGCGGTCTCCTGTCCGTTCAGGCCCATCCGGGCACGTCGAACTGGGACCCTCGAGGCTTTTCTCCCGTGAGGTGTTGGCCGCCTGAGACGGTTCTTAGCGCCGCTCGGTCCAGACCGCCGACCCTGATTGTGTAAGTCGTTGGGCGGGCCGGGCGCGGAACCCTAGGCGCAACCGCGTGCTGATCACAGCCTACGCGGCAGCCGGCGGCCCCGGATCCGCCAGGCCGGAACGGGGCGGCGGCTCCCGATGAGATGACCGGGCCTGCCGGTAGGCTGACCACGACATGACCGAGACGACCGTGGTTCATCTGCTCAGGCACGGGCAGGTCGACAACCCGCGCCGGGTGCTCTACGGCAGGCTGCCAGGATTTCACCTGTCCGACGAGGGCCTGCTGATGGCCAAGGTTGCCGCGCGCCATCTTGCCGCGCGCGACGTCACCGCCGTCTTCTCGTCGCCGCTCGAGCGTGCGCGGGAGACGGCCGGGCCGGTGGCGGAACAGTTCGGCTTGCCCGTCGCCATTGACGGCCGCCTGATCGAGGCGGGCAACCATTTCGAGGGCCTCACGTTCGGGGTGGGCGACGGGTCGCTGCGCCGCCCCCAGCATTGGGTAAAGCTGCGCAACCCCTTCCGCCCGTCGTGGGGAGAGCCCTATAGCGAGATCGCGGACAGGATGCTTGCGGCGACGACCGCCGCCCGTGATGCGGCACGCGGGCACGAAGCGGTCTGCGTGAGTCACCAGCTGCCGATCTGGATCGCACGCCGCGCCGTCGAGGGCGGCAAGCTCTGGCACAATCCAGGACGCCGACAGTGCGGGCTCGCCAGCCTGACAAGTTTCACCTACGAAGGAGCCAAGATCGTGAGCATCGGCTACTTCGAGCCGGCCGGGATCGCAAGCAACCGCCCGGACGTGCCAGGAGCCTGAAACGAGCGCGCTGCCCTCGGCCAACCATGACCTTGGGAGCGTTTTCGGGAATGATCCAGAAAAACACTTCTGGATCATGGAATTCGCGGCCGGTCCTAGGCGGGTCGGTACGAACTGCCGGCCCAGTGCCGGCCGCAGGGGGCCCTCCCGGCACAATAGGGCGGAGAATTTGCCGCCTGTAGGAGATCATCCAGTGCCTCGGTCGCCCCGCACCACCACTCCAGCCCCTCTGCGGACGGGCATCGCCGCGGTGGTTCTAGCGGTGCTTGGCGTGCTGCCCGCGACGCTGGCCCTCGCGGGATGCTCGGCTGGGCCTGCGGCCTCGAGCGGCCCAGGAACTGGCGATACCAATTACATCGGCGGGACAGTCGGTACCACGGCCTACCGATCCGGCCAGCGCCCGCAGGCCCCGCAGGTCTCCGGCGTCACGCTGACCGGGCAGCGGCTCAGCCTGAGCAACTACCGCGGCAAGGTCGTCGTGCTGAACTTCTGGGCGTCCTGGTGCTCACCCTGCCGCTCCGAGGCGCCGGCGCTTGCCCAGTTGTCGCGCACCTTTCAGGCCAAGGGTGTCCAGTTCGTCGGCGTCAACATCAAGGATCCAGGGCAGCTCAACGGCGCGGCGTACGAGCGGAGCTTCGGGATCACATATCCGAGCCTTTACGACCCGGCCGGGCAGGTTCTGCTCGCGTTCCGCGACACCGTTCCGCCCGCGGCGATCCCGAGCACACTTGTGATTGACCGCACGGGGCGGATCGCCGCACGGATCATCGGGTCCGTGGACTATACGAGCCTGAAGAACCAGATCAGCGGGTTGGCCGCGGCAGGTCCAGGCGGGTCGTCATCGTCGGAAGGTGGCGGCTGACCACATGACAGGTGCGCGGGCCACTGGCGTGGCCGATCAGGCCGGCCAGGACGCCGGGCAGTATCTGCCCAAGGACGGTGCCCAGGAAGAGACCGCGGGTCAGCCCGCGAAGCCGTTCGGGATAATGGGCTGGCTGCGGTGGTGCTGGCGTCAGCTCACCTCGATGCGCACAGCGCTCGTGTTGCTCTTCCTGCTCGCCGTGGCGAGCGTGCCTGGCTCGATGCTGCCGCAGAACGGGACCGACCCAACCAAGGTGCAGCAGTACATCAGCCAGCACCCGCTTCTCGGCCCGCTGCTGAACAGGCTGTCGCTGTTCGATGTGTTCGCCGCACCCTGGTTCGCCGCGATCTACCTGCTGCTGTTCGCATCGCTCGCGGGCTGCGTGCTGCCGCGTGCGTTCCGCCTGGCGGTATCGGCGCGCGCGAAGCCGCCCGCCGCACCACGGCATCCGGCGCGGCTGCCTTTCGGGTCTGCCTACCGGACGACCCAGCAGCCAGCGGAGGCTCTTGCGGTCGCAACCCGCCTGCTATCCGGCGAGGGATTCCGGCTGCGGACCGGCGACGGCTGGGTTGCGGCGGAGAAGGGCTACCTGCGGGAGACGGGAAACCTGCTCTTCCACATCGCGCTGCTCGCGTTGCTGGCCGCGGTGGGACTCGGGGCTTTGTTCGGCTACAAGGCGGATATCCTCCTCACCGAGGGTGATGGCTTCGCCAATACGGTCGCCGATTACGACCAGTACCATCCGGGCCGTGCGGTCGCCCCTGGTGACCTGCAGCCGTTCACGATCTGGCTGGACAAGTTCAGCGCGAGCTACATTGCCTCCGGCCCGTTGCGTGGCGAGCCGTCGTCGTTCGCCGCCTCGCTTCGATACCAGCAGCAGCCTGGCACTCCCATCCGCCGCTACGATCTGCAGGTCAACCACCCCCTGAACATCGACGGGGCGAAGGTGTACCTGCTCGGTCACGGCTACGCGCCGCAGTTCCGGATCACCGATGGGAAGGGCCGTCTGGCACTGCAGCAGGCGGTTCCCTTCCTGCCCGCGGACAATACCGATTTCACGTCGGAAGGCGTGATCAAGGTGCCGGACGCGCAGCCGGACCAACTCGGCTTCGTCGGCGTCTTCCTGCCCACCGAGGTGGCGTCCGACGGGCAGCTCAGCTCCGCCTTCCCCGCGCCGCTGAACCCGGCGGTCAGCCTGGTCTCCTATGCGGGCAACCTGGGCCTGAACTCGGGTGCACCGCAGTCGGTGTACCAGTTGCAGACCAGCGGTATGCGGGAGCTGCCGATCGAGCCGCGACCGCTATTCCCTGGGCAGTCGATGAAGCTCCCTAACGGCGTCGGGACTGTCACATTCACTGGATACCGGCAGTGGATCAGTCTGCAGGTGACCTACGACCCGGGCCGGGTCCCCGCGCTGATTTCGGCCATCTTGGCCGTTTTCGGCCTGCTGCTCTCGTTCCTTGTCCGCAGGCGTCGCCTCTTCGTGCGTGTGCACCCGGCGACGGCCGGGCAGGACGGGGCGGATACCGCCGGAAACGGCACCGAGGTCGAGTTCGGCGGTCTCGCCCGCTCGGATGTGGCGGGCGGGTTCGAGGAGGAGTTCGTTGCGCTCACCGCCGCGATTCGCGCGGCGCACCAGGTAACGCAGGGGGCGGCAGCTGGCCAGGCACCACTGGATGAGTCAGCTTCGGCAAGCCTCGGCAGTACGGCTGGCCAAGGCAGTGTGTCAAGCCAAGGCGGTACGGCAAGCGCAGGCGGCACGGCAAGCACAGACAGCACGACAGCCACAGGCGCTACGGCAAGCACAGACAGTACGACAGGCGCTGCGGCAAGCACAGGCGCTGCGGAAAGCACAGGCGCTGCGGCAAACACAGACAGGAAGTGAGGCTCATGCCCGTCAATATCGGCATGGCCAGGCTTAGTGATCATCTTTTGCTGTTCACCGTGGTGATCTACTCGCTCGCCATGCTCGCCTACGCTGGCGAGATCGCGTACGGGCGGCGCCGCGGCAAGGCCACGGCCCAGCAGGAACCTGAACTTGCCTTGGCCGGGGTCGCCGCGGCGCGCGGTCGACAGCGGGAATCGGCCGGTTCGGCCGGTCCCGGGCAGGTGGCAACGGGCGCGGGGGGCTCGCCCGTCACGGATACGGACACACCGCCTGACGCCGTTCCGGCTGGCCCGTGGATCCGTGCTGCCCTCGCGCTCACCACGATCGGGCTTGCCGCGCACGTCCTCGGCATCGTGACCCGTGGGCTTGCTGCGCACCGGATCCCGTGGGGAAACATGTACGAGTTCGTCACGGCGATCACCTGCGGCGCTGTGATCGTTTTCCTCGTGCTTGCGGTGCGCTATCGCGCATACTTCCTTGGCTTGTTCGTGATGGTACCTGTCGTGCTCGGCCTGGGTCTGTGCGCGACTGTGCTCTACACGGCTGCTGGGCCGCTGATGCCTGCGCTCCACTCGTACTGGATCGCGATCCATGTGACCGCGGCGATCATTTCCTCCGGGATCTTCATTGTCGCGGCCACGACGACCGTGATGTACCTTTTCGCCGAGCGCAATGCCGCGCGGGTCGCGGTTGGATCGCACGCCGGTGGGGTCATGCAGCGGCTGCCGAAACCCGAGGTCCTTGACCGGCTGTCCTACCGCACCGTCGTATTTGGCTTCCCCATCTGGACGTTCGCGATCATCGCGGGCGCTATCTGGGCGGATCAGGCATGGGGCAGGTACTGGGGCTGGGACCCGAAGGAAACCTGGGCGTTCATCACCTGGGTGGCGTACGCCTGTTTCCTGCACGCCCGGGCCACCGCTGGCTGGAGGGGAAGGAAGGCGGCGGTCATCCAGCTGCTCGCCTTCGGCTGCCTGATGTTCAACTTGATTGGAGTGAACCTCTGGATCACTGGGCTGCATTCCTACGCTGGCATCAGCTGATCGGAGATGGTCAGCTGATGCCAGCGCCGGGGGTCTGCTGACCATGATTCCGGAATTTAGTCAGGGGTCAGGACCTCCCCTGAAGGTCCGAGGTCAGAGGCAGGGCTGGGAAGCCGCCGACCGAGGCCGGGCCTGCGCGCGCCTGCCGACACCAGGCCAGGACCACATCCGGCAGGCAAGATCACACCCGGCAGCAGACCGGCGCCCCGGGTCATTCCTGAGCCGCCGCAGTCCCGCGGATCTAGGTCATTCTTGAGCCGCAGTCGCCCGCGGATCTCAGCGGGACTGGCGTGTCACAAGTCGTTGCGGGACTCGCCCGTCACAAGTCGCTGCCTGCGTCGGCGTCACATGTCGTTGCCACCGTCGCGGCCGCCCCGGATGAGGTGATCAAGTTCGAGCAGGAAACCGGGATCGTCGTCCGGGCCGATTGGCCGTGCCCGCCCCGCTGGATGCCTGCTCTTCGCCAGCGCGGACCTCGGGGCCGCGTAGCCCATTCTGGGCCGGTCCCGGCGGCGCGGCTGTGACTTGGCGAGCCGTGACAGCCCGGCGCCTGAGCGTCCAAGGAGCAACCAGGCCACCGCGCCGACGACGAACGCAAGCGTGACCACGGCCAGCCAGGCGGCCTTTGTCAGGTGACGGCAACCTGACCTGGAGGTGAGAACTATATCCACTAGGCAGTAGAGCCAGACCCCGGTTGCCAGCAGGCCAAATAGGGCAGCCAACAGCAGCATGGCGGCAGCCTAGCTGGCGCACAGGGGGGACTGCGCCTGGAATCCATTGGATTGGCTCGCGGACGAGGACTAAGCGCGCGCCGTTATATTTGATCACGCGAGGTGACTGTTTCGCCGATTTCGTCGTACGCTGGCCCAGGCCGCTCGCGGCCCGGGTGGTATGTCGCAGTCCGTAAGAGTGCGGGCACGGCTGGATCGGGGGAGCGGGCGCCGGGCTGACGTGTGCCGAACGCGTTGACCAACGCATCGAAGCAAGGAGTGGGAAACGTGCGTTTCCGGCTTTTCGATCGCGTCAGGCGTTCTCGCAAGCCGGGAAGGGGCCATGGCGGGGATGTCCTAGACCGGGTACGGAGATCAGGTCGGCATCGGCTCGGCGCCGCCGCCGACCGGCTGCGTCGCCCGGCCGACCAGGCCGCAAGTGCCGCGGACGGCCGGCGTAACGGGGCCGAACGACTCGGCGGCATCATCTGGCAGGCGGGACCCTCGGAAAGTCAGCGTCCCGCGAACAACCAGCAAGTTGCGGAAAGCAGCGGACGGTCTGGGGGCCCGCAGTGGCCTGCGGATACACAAGGGCCTGCGGACAGACAAGGGCCTGCGGGCAGACGGCCCGCCGAGATGGGACAGCTGGGCCTGTCCGGTTCCGCAGACATTGACCCGCCTGGTCGGCGGAGCCCGCCAGTGGACTGGAACCAGCGCTGGGCTCGGGCAGGCTCGGGCGGACGGCCAGCCTGGCGGGGCCGTGACTCGCGTCGTGTCCCGCGGGACTGGCTCCCGCCGGGTGGCAGCAACCGCGGGACGGCCGAATCCGCGAGCCGTGACGATAGGCGCGGCTGGCGTTCCAAGCCCGACCGCTCGCCAGCCGAAGGTGATCAGTGTTGGCCCGTTCGTGACGACTCGGCGGGCGCACCGGGAACGGAGCCATTACGACCGGACGCGCCGTGGCGAGGTCCGAGGGACACGGATCCCGTGCCCAGAGATGCCGCACCCAGGGATCCCGTGCTTAGGAATCTTGCGCCGGGGGAGCCCGCGGCCAGGGATCTTGCGCCGGGCGAGCCCGCGGCCCAAAATCCTCCGGCGTGGCAGCCTTCGCACCGGAGCGCCCAGGCAGGAACCGCCCGGCCAGGTGCCGCGAGGGCGCGTGTGCGCGAGTCACCGAACAGCGGCGAGCCGTTCACCTCACCGGTTCGTGACAAGCAGGCGGGCGCGAACGCCGGGCGCACGGACGCCCGGCGCGGGCCCGCCGGACGGAGCGGCGGGGATGCCGCGGCGCGGCGTCCCTGGTACGAGACGGCCAATCCGGGCAGTGCGGTGCAGCCAGCGGCCCGCCCGGCCTCGGCGGTGGCGCGGCAGGTACAGCGGGCGCAGCTGGA
The DNA here is from genome assembly GCA_035517695.1 of Streptosporangiaceae bacterium. Classification (GTDB taxonomy): domain Bacteria; phylum Actinomycetota; class Actinomycetes; order Streptosporangiales; family Streptosporangiaceae; genus DATFVJ01. The sequence continues at coordinate 56,010 of DATIYI010000204.1, read as the reverse complement.
CGGCAGGCCGGCCACGGGCCTTCCCTACGCTGCGCCGCGTCGGCCTGACGAGCGTTACCGGGCGGATGGCCGAAGGCACTGCGGGAGCCTCGAAAGTGTCTTGCACCGGCAGTGGGACGCCACGGCTCCGCCACCCGCGGAGATCGTGCGCGCGATCGACCGCCTGGCGGAGCTTCCCGCGAAGCTGAAGGACAAACTCGCCGCGGACCTGGACGGGATCTTCGTTGGGCCAGGCGGGGTTCCTGACCTGGATGACATGCGGCACTTGCGTGGTGTGCCGCTGTCGGCCGGCCGCGCGACCTGGGACATTTGCGCCGGCGCCTATGGCGGGCGCAAGATCGTCGTCGGGGCTCAGCCCTCGCCGACGCCCGACGTGATGTGCCACGAGATCGGCCACGCACTAGACGACATCGACTCACCCGGCCAGTGGCTTTCCGATCGGGCCGAATTCCGCACACTGTATGACCAGTGCTTTCCGCACCTGGTGAGCGACTTCCATCGCCAGCCCAACGGCCTCGGCCGCAGGGAGTTCTTCGCCGATGCGTTCGCCGCGATCGCCTCAAGTCAGCGCCCAGCGTTAGTGGACATGCTGGGCGGAGACACCAGGACAGCGCTGAACGTGATGCTCTTCTTCAATCGCCGCTACGGCATCTAGGATGATCGGGCAATGTTCGTCATACGGCTCCCAAACGGAAACCTGAAGGTGCCACGGACCGCCGACCTCGACGGCGGCCGTGTCATCGGGCAGGCCTATGTGGAGATCGGGCCTGCAGACGCGGACTACGAGCGGCTGGCGGGCCAGGCCGTTACCGAAGAGGAACTCGAGGAACGGCGCACCCGCTGGCGGGAGGAAGACGACGCGCTCTACCGCGAGTTCCTCGAGTTTCGTGCACAACGCGGCGCAGGCGGCGAGGGTCAGGACCCTGTCTGAGGCCCGGCCGCCGTGGCTAGGCTAGCCAGGACTGTTTGGCGGTCAGGACTGCTTGGCGTGGTGGCTGGCGGGCGAGGCCAGGCGGCCCGTTGTTTTTTTGCCTATCCGTGTTACCCGGCCTATCCGTGTTACCCGGCCTATCCGTGTGAACCATTAGACGCGGGTCCATCTGCCGATGGTTCGGCGTCGCCATGCAGCAGCGCACGCACCTCGGATTCCCTGAACCGGCGGTGGCCACCGGGCGTCCGGATGCTGCTGATCCGGCCTGACGCGGCCCACCGGGTAACGGTCTTGGGATCAACCCGGAAGAGGGCGGCGACCTCTCCGGGGGTGAGCAGTCGCTCGCTGCTGCCCTCCACGTCCTACCCTTCCTGACCTTGGTAGCGGAAACTTGTCCCAAGTGTGCCGGCAAACGGCGATTTTCTCCCTATATTCCAGAAAATATGGCCCTGACCTCCGAGTCCCTGGTGATGCTGGAAGACATCCAGGCTGCGGCGCGGCGCCTGGCCGGGGTAGCGGTGCCGACACCGCTCGTGCCCTACCCGCACACGCCGCAGCGGTTGCTCGTCAAGCCGGAGTCGCTGCAGCCGACCGGATCGTTCAAGATACGCGGGGCATACGCCACGATCAGCGCGCTGTCTGAAACGCAGCGCGAACGTGGCGTGATCGCGCACTCGAGTGGCAATCATGCTCAGGCGGTCGCGTATGCGGCGGCGGCGGTCGGTTGCCAGGCAGTCGTCGTCGTTCCCCGAGGCGCCGCCGAGATCAAGGTTGAATCGGCGCGCTCCTATGGCGCGCAGGTCGTGCGGGTCGAACCATCGATCGCCGCACGCGTGGCCGCCACCGAGGAATTGGCGGGCCGCCATGGCTACGCCGTTATCCCGCCGTATGACGACGCCAGGGTGATCGCCGGCCAGGGCACCATTGGTCTTGAGATTGCAGCTGCCTGCGAGGACGTCGGCGTGGTCCTCGTCCCGGTCAGCGGCGGCGGCCTGATCTCCGGCATCGCGGCGGCGATCAGCGCCGTCAGCCCGGGCACGCTTGTGGTAGGGGTTGAGCCGGAACTCGCCGCGGATGCCCGTGACTCCATGCGCGAAGGCAGGCGGATTGCCTGGCCGGCCAGCCAGACGGCGCGGACGCTCGCCGACGCGCTCCGGGTGGAGCAGATTGGTGAGCTGCCGTTCGCGCACATGCGAGCCTACGTGCACGACATCGTGACGGTGACAGAAAACGAGATCGCGGCGGCTGTGCGGCAGATCGCGGACGACCTGCGGCTGGTCGCAGAACCCGGCGGCGCGGTCGCGGTGGCGGCGTACCTCTTCCGCCGCGGCGACCTGCCGAAGGCGGACACCTACGTCGCGGTCCTGTCTGGGGGCAACATCGCACCCGCGCTGCGCGCCGAACTCCTCTGTTGACCCTCTGTTGACCCTCTGTTTACCTCTGTTGACCCTCTGTTAGCCGCAACTGCGAGCTGTAAGGCTCGAGTGCCTGACGGGCCGCTCGTGGTGGATGGGACCGGCGTCTGAAATGGTGGCAGCTCGCGCGCCTGATCCGCCAGCTGCGCCCATGATCCTCTTGCGCTAACAAACCCGCGGATCGCGCCGGAAAGTCAGCACAGCTGCGGATCATGAGGTGTTCCGCGCACACGACGCACCATTGGGCCGCGCGCGGAAACGATCGTGGCGCCGTGGCGCCGCGCGCGGCGCGCCTTGAGTGTCCCCTCGCGCGGCCGACGGCGTTGCCGGGAATAGGCTGGAGCCGTCATGCGTACCACACTTGCCTATACAGCTGCCAGGTTGCTGCTCCTGGTCGCGGCGCTTGGGGTCTTCTATCTGGCCGGTGCCCGCGGGTTGCTTCTGCTTGTGCTCGGAGCCGCCGTCAGTGGGCTGGTCAGCTTCGTTGTGCTGTCCCGTCAGCGCGATGCCATGTCGGGTGCGGTGTTCTCGCGTGTCCGCGAGTTCCGCGAACGGCTCGACGCCGGGGCGCGCTCAGAAGACCAGGACTAGTGGCGTGCTGGCGCCCGATTGCCCTGACGGGCTGCTCGTGGTGGACGATACCGGGGTGTGCGTGCTGCCGGGTCGGCACCGATACCTGTTGGCCGGGCAATCGATCGCCGGACGGGCGCCGTGCACGGGGCGAAGACCGGACCCAGCGGACGGTCGCAGATCTCGTGGCAGTGATCAGCGCGGTCGCGTTCAGCCTGGCGATTTCGGTCCGCGCTCGGTTACCGGACACAGTGGCTTAAGCGCACATTTATACAGCGGACACGTATCGGAAATAGGTCGCGCTTAGAGGTGGTGTGCGAAACGTTGTCGGCCCGAAGCCGGTTTGGGGCCGGACCTACTGGGCTTGTGGCCACGTCGTGGGCGTGCTCGTGTCAGTGCTCGAGGTCACCTTCTGCCTGGAATGCGCTGAGCCGATGACCGCGCAGCGGTCCAACCGCAATTACTGCTCCGAGGTCTGTCGGCAGCGCGCGAAGAGGGCCCGGGAGCGGGCGGCGCGGTGGGACGAGCTGCCGATGGAAGCCACGTGCGACTCCTGCGGCGGACCGCTTTACCAGACAACCCCGGCCAGACACCGCACGGGGGCCGCTGGTACCACTTGCGGCGGTATTGCTCGCGAGAGTGCCGGAACGCCGCACAAAGACACCGGGCAAAGGAGCGGCGTTACCTGTCCGGCAAGACGACCAAATGGCCTCTTATCGTGACAAAGATCGTTTGGCCGACCCCATGCCCAGCTGGCGGTCGCCAGAGTGGCACTAACCGGGATCATGGGTCCCAGAAGAGTCCCGGGCTCGGCGGGCAACTGCGCCACCAATTTTCACACCTGAGCGACCTCCCCGCAGGGGAAAGCTGGGACTAGCTAGCCGGGCGCGTGCTGTTGATGGACCAGGGGTGGGTGCTGGTACTGCCAGAAGATAACGGGGTGCTTGGCCTCCTTGGTGACCGGAACCCGTCCAGCCCGTTCGGCTAAGTGACCGGGCTTAACACTGCACCCCCATTCCTGATAAGGGGGACGCAACGGGCAGGGCATGCTCCGCGGCTTTCACCCACGCCACCGCGGTGGTCTTGCCATAGGTCTCGTGCAGTTGCCCGGATGTCTCCCATTCGCCGAGCGTCATGACATCGCCCTCGTTCGCAATGGTGGCGGGCATGCTGACTGCCCACAGGTGCCGGAACCAGTGGGCGGAACCCTGGCCCCCCGGCCGCTTTCCCGATCCCGATCCTGGTGAGGGCCTGGCTGATTGCGCCCGGGATGAAGCACCCGCCCTGTGTGGCTGATAGGAGTAGCGCAGGGTACCCCGGATTTACCTGCCGATTGACACCGCGGCCTGCGGGGGCCGAGGTGCCCGGCTGGACGTTGCCGGCGCAGCCCATCCGTCGCTGAACTTCGCACCGCCCTACCCGGCTGGGAATGTCCTGTATTCCGTGGCTCTGGGTGTTCGTGGCGGCCCGCGGCCCGTCTGGCCTGGGATTTGCTGGGAATCTGCCGTACCGTTTGTACCCCCAATTGTCATCGTTGAGAACGGGGAGTGCCGTGACAGAACCACTGCAGCCGGGGGATCCGCAGCGCATCGGGCCGTATCGGCTGCTCGGGCGGCTGGGCGCCGGCGGGATGGGCAGGGTGTTCCTGGGCCGCTCAGCAGGTGGGCGGCTGGTGGCAGTGAAGGTCATCCGCGCTGACCTGGCCGAAGAGCCCGATTTCCGGGTGCGGTTCCGGCGGGAGGTCGCTGCGGCCAGGCGGGTAAGCGGCCTGTTCACGGCGCTGGTCGTGGACGCGGACGTGGACGGGCCAATGCCGTGGCTGGCGACGGCTTATGTGGGCGGGTCGTCGCTGGCCGATGCGGTAACGAGCAACGGACCCCTGCCCGCCGCGTCGGTGCTGGCGCTGGCGGCGGGTCTGGCTGAGGGCCTAGGCGCGATCCATGCAGCAGGCGTGGTGCACCGGGATCTGAAGCCGTCGAACGTGCTCTTGGCCGAAGACGGACCGCGGGTGATCGATTTCGGGATTTCCCGGGCCGCGGAGGCCAGTGCGCTGACCCATACGGGCCTGGTGGTCGGCTCGCCTGGGTTCATGTCCCCGGAGCAGGCCGAGGGCCGTGAGGTCGGCCCGCCCAGTGATGTGTTCAGCCTGGGAGCGGTGCTCACCTTCGCTGCCACAGGTGAAGGGCCGTTCGGGACCGGGTCCACCGCCTCGCTGATCTACCGCGTGGTCTACAGCCCGGCGGGCCTGGATCACGTGCCCGCCCAGGTCCGGCCCCTGGTCGAGCGCTGCCTGGCCAAAGATGCCGGTCAGCGGCCCGCTACCGACGAACTCCTGGCAGAACTGGGTGGTGCGGACCTTGTGGCTGACTGGCTGCCCGCATCGATCGTCCAGGGGTTCCCCGGGCACGGCCGGGCCGATCCGGCACCAGCCGGGGCCGGAATCGCCGAGGGTCCGGCGTTGCCCGTCACCGAGGGCGTTGCGTTGCCCGAGCCGCCGGGGGACGCGCGCGGCCCGGCGACGGTTACCGCGGCCAGGCTGAGCCCGTCCGCCGAACCGGCCGCCGCCCGGCCCCAGCCAGGTAGCGATGGCCACACCCCCCAACGCCGCAACCGGCAGCGCCTGATATTCGCATTGCTTATCGCCGCGCTCATCGCGTCTGCCACAGGTGGGGCTCTTGCCCTAGCCAGCGCCACCACGCCCACACCCACACCCGCGACCTCGACCGTACCCTCCTCCGCACCCTCCACTGCGCCTACGACCCGGCCCACGACCGCACCCACCACAGCGCCCACGACCGCACCCACCACAGCGCCCACGACCACAGCGCCCACGACCACAGCGCCCACGACCGCAACTACCACAGCGCCCACGACCACAGCGCCCACGACCACAGCGCCCACGACCAAAGCCCCCACGACCACAGCCACCACCCGTGCCACGACCGTACCCACCACCCGGCCCACGCCCGCACCCACGACCGCCCCGACCACCCGGCCCACGACCGCACCCACGACCGCACCCACCACCCCGCCGACGACCACGTCCCCTTGACGGTTGACGGCCACTCTCTACACGTCGGCCAGCACGCGCAGCCCGTGCTGGGGGTGCTGGGGGTGCTGGGGGTGCTGGGGGTGCTGGGGTGCCAGCCGAACAGGTCCACGCGGACGTGCGCCTGATTCCCTGCCCTGGCGACCCGCCAGAACCACTCGTAATCCACCTAATGCGTGGGACCACGACGGGTCGATGGGGCAGCGAAGATATAGGTCGCGGGTGAACATAGTGGTCGCTCCAGCATAAGTGCGGCTAAATCGTGCCCATAGGTACTCCCCCGACCTGGGCATTCCTAGATCCGGGCGGCTAGCCTGAGCACGTGACCCGCGCTCAACTGGACAAACGGCCGGCCGACGTTGCCGCCATGTTCGACAGAACGGCACGCCGCTACGACTTGGTCAACGATGTGCTTTCGCTTGGCCAGGACCGCTTGTGGCGCCGGACCGTCGCGCGAACGGTAGCAGCCGGACCCGGCGACCGGGTACTTGACATCGCGGCGGGCACGGGCACGTCGGCGCGTGCTTTTGCCGCGGCTGGTGCCGCCTGTGTGGCGGCGGATTTCTCGCTCGGAATGTTGCGCGAGGGCATGCGCCGCCAGGGCGAAATGGCTCGCGGCGCGAGCGGAAGCGTCAGCTTCATCGCGGGCGACGCGTTGGCGCTGCCGCTGCGTGACGCGTCATTCGACGTGGTGACGATCTCCTTCGGGCTACGGAATGTCGCCGATCCGCAGGCAGCGCTCAGGGAGATGTTCCGGGTGACCCGCCCGGGCGGACGGCTTGTGATCTGTGAGTTCAGCCATGTGCCGGCCCGGCCCGCGGATCTCGTCTACCAGCGCTACCTAGAGCGTGTGCTGCCCTCGGTGGCCAGCATGGTGAGTAGCAACCCGGATGCGTACTCATATCTCGCGGAATCGATCAAGGATTGGCCCGACCAGGCCGAGCTTGCAAGGTGGCTGCACGCGGCCGGGTGGTCCGCGGTCCGCTGGCAGAACCTGTCGTTGGGGATCGTGGCGGTACACAGCGCCGTTCGTGACGCTGGCACTGCCTGTGACGCTGGCCCGTGACGCTGGCGACGTCCGCGCGGCCGGTAATTCAGGCGGCCGGCCCACGTCATGAGCAGGCCTGGGCGAGCGTGGGGCGGTTCGCGGCGCCCGATCCCGAAGGTCTACACTTCCGTGGAGGACTTGTGAAGCGGTTCACAAAAGGATAAGCCTCGCGCCCGGCGCGAATCGCCCGTGCTCGTGCCCGTCGCGAGCCGCTCGTAAGCGGCGCGGTGCGCCCGCACCAGAGTCAGGACAGGTCTGTGACCAAGCCAATTTCCACCGCTGCCACCGGCGGCCGTCCGCGCGTGGACGGCGCCCCGGCAGTGGACGGCGCCCCGGCAGTGGACGGCGCCCGGGCAGTGGACGGCGCCCCGGCAGTGGACGGCGCCCCGGCAGTGGACGGCGCCCCGGCAGTGGACGGCGCCGCGGCGGTGCGCGGCGGCACGCGCGAACAGGACGACGTCGACGTCATTGTGGTCGGCGCCGGGCCCGCGGGGTCGTCAACGGCGTTCTATCTGGCGCAGGCTGGCCTGTCAGTCCTGCTGCTGGAGAAGACCGCCTTTCCGCGCGAGAAGGTGTGTGGCGACGGCCTTACCCCCCGCGCGGTGAAATGCCTGCTCAAGATGGGCGTGCCGATCCGCGAAGAGGACGGCTGGATCAAGAACAAGGGCCTGCGGATCATTGGCGGCGGAGTCCGCATCGAGCTGCCATGGCCCGAGCTCAGCAGTTACCCCGATTTCGGCCTCGTCCGCACCCGACTTGGTTTCGATGAGGCACTCGCCCGCACCGCAGAGCGTGCGGGAGCGCTGCTGATCGAGCGGGCCACCGTCACCGGCCCCGTGCTTGACGAGAGAACCGGCCGGATCGTCGGCGTTACCGTGCGGCACGCGGCGCCCGACGGTGCCACCGCGTCGGGCGGTCGCCAGGAGGCGGGTGCTGGCGCCGCACAGCCAGATTCCGAGCGGACCTACCGTGCCCGCCTGGTGGTCGCCGCGGACGGCAACTCCTCGCGGTTGTCAGTGGCTATGGGCCTGCGCAAGCGCGATGACCGGCCAATGGGCGTAGCGATCCGCACCTACTACACCAGCCCGAGGCATGACGACGACTACCTCGAAGCATGGCTGGAACTGTGGGATGGCAATAGCTTGCTGCCCGGATACGGCTGGATCTTCGGCGTCGGCGACGGCACCAGCAATGTCGGGATCGGGTTGCTGAACACCAGCGACGCCTTCCAGAACACCGACTACCGCGGCATGCTCGGCCGCTGGCTGGCCGGGATGCCCGCCGATTGGGGTTTCACCGAGGAAAACCGGACCCAGCCCGTCCGCGGTGCGGCATTGCCGATGGGTTTCAACCGGACCCCGCACTACACGCGCGGCCTGCTGCTCGTCGGTGACTCGGGCGGGATGGTGAACCCGTTCAATGGTGAGGGCATCGCCTACGCCATGGAGGCGGGTGAACTTGCAGCAGAGGTGATCGTGCGGGCTCTCGCCCGCAGGCCCCCCGCCTCGGCGGAACGCGTGCTGCGCGCGTACCCGCAGATCCTGCGCGATACCTACGGCGGTTACTACACGCTCGGCCGGATGTTCGTGCGGGCGATTGGCCACCCCGAGCTGATGAAGTTCGCTACCCGACATGGGCTGCCGCATCCGACCGTGATGCGGTTCACGATGAAACTGCTGGCGAACCTCACCGAACCGCGGGGAGGTGACGCGGCGGACCGGGTCATCAACGCCCTGTCAAAGGCGGCACCCGCGGCCTAACGACCTGAGCGGGAGATCCTGCGGCCACCGCCGTGCGGCCAAAGACGACTCCTGTTGCGAACGACGGGGAGCACGGCGAGCAAGCCCAATACTCGTCGCATCTAGGATGGGAATCCCGGCGGTGAGCAGAACACCCGAGAGGCGCCCCGGCCGCACGCAACGGGAGCTAGTGCCCATTGAGCCAGCGGACGCTGTGCCCCACAAGGATGCTGTGATCCACAAGAGCGGCGCACGGCAAAGAAGAGGTGGACGGCGATGAAACTGTACGTGCCGATCCTGGTGCTCGCAGCACTGTCCCTGGGTTTCGCGCTCTTCTCGCTCATCGTGGGGACGCTCTCCGGGCCGAAAAGATGGAACCGCGCGAAGCTCGAGGCATACGAGTGCGGGATCGAGCCCACCCCGCAGCCTGCGGGCGGCGGCCGGTTCCCGGTGAAGTACTACCTGACGGCGATGCTGTTCATCGTCTTCGACATCGAGATTATCTTCCTGTATCCGTGGGCCGTGTCCTTCGATCAGCTCGGGCTCTTTGGGCTGATCGAGATGGTTCTGTTCATCGGCGCGGTCCTGGTCGCGTACGCCTACGTCTGGCGGCGCGGCGGCCTGGAGTGGGACTAAGGGACTAAGCGCTATGGGTATCGAGGAGAAGCTGCCGAGCGGGTTCATGCTCACCACGTTGGAGCAGGTAGCTGGCTGGGCAAGAAAGAGCTCGGTGTGGCCGGCCACGTTCGGCCTTGCGTGCTGCGCGATTGAACTGATGTCCGTGGGCGGCGCGCGGCATGACCTTGCCAGGTTCGGGATGGAGAGGGCATCCGCCACGCCCCGCCAGGCCGACCTGATGATCGTGGCCGGGCGGGTGAGCCAGAAGATGGCCCCGGTGCTCCGCCAGATCTACGACCAGATGTCGGCGCCCAAGTGGGTCATCTCGATGGGCGTGTGCGCCTCGAGCGGCGGCATGTTCAATAACTATGCGATCGTGCAGGGCGTCGACCACGTCGTGCCGGTCGACATCTATCTGCCTGGCTGCCCGCCGCGGCCGGAAATGCTTCTCGACGCGATCGTGAAGCTGCACGACAAGATTCAGAATTCCAAGCTTGGCACGGACCGCAGGTCTCAGGTGGAAGAGCTTGAAGCCGAACGGCTGCGCAGGCTACCGCTCCTCGATGCCGGTATCGGCCCGCAGGAGGTGGGCAAGTGACCGAGCGGGACGCACCCCCCGCCGGCGACTCCGGCGACGGCGAGCCGGGCCTGCCGGCCAAGGCGGGTGAGGAGCGCCTGGCCGAGCGCGTCGTCCGCACCGGGATGTTCGGTGTGTCAGGAGACGGCGATACGTCAGGTTACGGCGGGCTGCGGGTCCGCTTCGTCCCGACGTTGTCGTCGCCACGGCCCTACGGTTCCTATTTCGACGAGGTCGCCGACGCGCTCGAACGATCGCTCGGCGCGGCGGGGATGGGCCTCGGCGATGCCGTCGAGCGGGTGGTGGTCGACCGGGGTGAGCTGACCCTCCACGTGAAGAGGGAGCACCTGCCCGAGGTGGCCAGGCGGCTCCGCGACGAGCCCGCGCTGAGGTTCGAGCTTTGCAGCGGCGTCAGCGGGGTGCACTACCTCGAAGACGAAGGCCGCGAGCTGCACGCCGTCTACCACCTGGTATCCATCAGCCACAACCGGCGCGTCCGGCTTGAAGTGAGCGCGCCTGACGCGGATCCGCATATCCCGTCGATCGTGGACATCTACCCGGCCAATGACTGGCACGAGCGTGAGACCTGGGATTTCTTCGGGATCATCTTCGACGGCCACCCGGCACTGACCAGAATCGAGATGCCAGACGACTGGAAAGGCCACCCGCAGCGCAAGGACTACCCCGTCGGGGGCATCCCGGTCGAGTACCGCGGTGCCAAGGTGCCCCCACCGGAGGAGCGGAGGTCGTACGCATGACGACCGGTCACCGGGACGGTTCCCCGCCGTCGGCCGGCACCGGGAATGCGTCCCAGGACGCCGGGGCGGTTTCGGGCTCGAGCGCACAAGCCCCGGAAGCCGCACGGGCGAGCGGGCCCGATTCCCCGGTTGCCGCCTCCGGCGAGGCCACGGAAGGCCGGGTGTACACGGTCAGCGGCCAGGATTGGGACGAGATCGTCGCCGCCGCGGATGAGCTCGGTGATCGGCCGGGCGAGGAGCGGCTCATCGTCAACATGGGCCCGCAGCATCCATCCACGCACGGCGTCCTCCGGCTGATCCTGACGCTCGACGGCGAGACCGTCACTGAGTTGCGCCCGGTCGTCGGCTACCTGCACACGGGCATCGAGAAGAACATGGAAGTGCGCACCTGGACGATGGGTGTCACGTTCTGCACCCGGATGGACTACCTTTCGCCACTCTTCAATGAGACGGCTTACTGCCTTGCGGTGGAACGCCTGCTCGGCATCGAGGACCAGATCCCGGACCGGGCGAGCATCATCCGGGTGCTGATGATGGAGCTGAACCGGATCTCCTCGCACATGGTGGCCATCGGCACCTTTGGCCTGGAAGTGGGCGCCAGCACGGTTTTCATCCATGGCGTGCGTGGACGTGAGCATGTGCTCGACGTCTTCGAGCTGATCACCGGGTTGCGCATGAACCATGCCTACATAAGGCCAGGTGGCGTCTCGCAGGATGTACCGCCGGGCGGCCTCGAGGCCATCCGCGAACTGCTCGAAATCATGCCGCGCAGGCTGGCGGACATACACAAGCTACTCGACGCGAATCCCATTTATCTGGGTAGAACGCGCGAGATCGCCCAGCTCGACCTGGCTGGCTGCATGGCGCTCGGCGTTACCGGCCCGGTGCTGAGGGCCGCGGGACTGCCCTGGGACCTGCGCAAATCGCAACCTTACTGCGGCTACGAGACCTACGAGTTCGACGTGCAGGTGCGGGACGGGTGTGACGTGTACGACCGTTACCTGATCCGGATGGCGGAGATGGAGCAGGCTCTCAAGATCATCTCACAGTGCATGGACCGGCTGTCAGGTAAACGCCCGAAACACGACCCCGTTATGATCCGCGACGCTAAGATCGGCTGGCCCGCCCAACTCGCCCTCGGCTCCGACGGGCTTGGAAACTCACCCGACCACATCAGGCACATCATGAGCCAGTCGATGGAAGCGCTCATTCATCACTTCAAGCTGGTTACCGAGGGATTCCGGGTACCCGCGGGCCAGGTGTACGCGGCGGTGGAGTCGCCCCGCGGCGAACTCGGCTGCCATGCCGTAAGCGATGGCGGGACCCGGCCGTACCGTGTGCATTTCCGTGATCCGTCCTTCAGCAACCTGCAGGCCCTGCCTGCGATGTGTGAGGGCGGCATGATCGCTGACGTCGTCGCGGGGCTGGCCAGCGTTGATCCGGTGATGGGAGGGGTGGACAGGTAATGCCGCTCACCGACGAGTCCCTGGCGCGGCTCGACCTGGAGGCCGCCGAGATCATCGGCCGGTACCCGAAGTCACGTTCGGCGCTCATGCCGCTGCTTTATCTGCTGCAGGCGGAAGAGGGATACATCTCCGCAACCGGCATCGAATACTGCGCGGGCAAGCTCGGCCTGGCCGCCGCGGAAGTTGCCGCGGTGGTGACCTTCTACACGATGTACAAGCGCCGGCCGGTCGGCGACTACCACGTGGGTGTGTGCACAAACTCGCTGTGCGCGATCATGGGTGGCGATCAGATTTTCGCCGAGCTTCAAGCACACCTGGGCGTCGGGAATGACGAGACCACGGCAGATGGCAAGATCATTCTGGAACATGTGGAATGCAACGCCGCATGCGACTACGCGCCTGTCGTGATGGTCAACTGGGAGTTCTTCGACAACATGACGCCAAGCTCCGCCCGCCGCCTCGTTGACGACCTGCGCGAGGGCAACGAGGTCAGGCCCTCCCGCGGACCGCGGCGCCTGTGCACCTGGCGGGAAGCGTCCAGGATCCTCGCGGGCTACCCGGACGGCCAGGCGACGGACGGGCCCGCCGCGGGCCCCGCCAGTCTCGTCGGGCTAGAGATCGCCAAGGAGCACGGTTGGACCGCGCCTGAGCCCGCGCCGCGGGAGGAGAACCGGTGACCGAGCTCACGCCCGTACTTACCGCGCACTGGGACGACCCGGAGATCTTCACCCTGGCCGGATACCAGCGCACCGGGGGTTACCAGGGTTTGCGGCAGGCGCTGGAGCTGCCGCCAGGCGACATCGTTCAGATGATCAAGGACTCCGGGCTCCGCGGTCGCGGCGGCGCCGGCTTCCCGGCCGGCCTGAAATGGGGCTTCATCCCGCAGGGTGACGACGGGCCGCGGTATCTGGTGGTGAACGCGGACGAGTCCGAGCCCGGCACGTGCAAGGACACCCCGCTGCTGCTCGCCAGCCCGCATTCGCTCATCGAGGGCGCCGTGATCACGGCGTATGCGATCAGGGCCGAGCGCGCGTTCATCTACGTGCGCGGCGAGGTGCTGCACGTCATCCGGCGGTTGCAGCACGCGATCCGCGAGGCGCGCGAGGCAGGTCTGCTCGGCCGCGACATCCTTGGCTCGGGCTATGACCTCGAGGTCGTCCTGCATGCCGGGGCCGGCGCCTACATCTGCGGTGAAGAGACGGCGCTGCTCGACTCTCTGGAGGGCTACCGTGGCCAGCCGCGGCTCAAGCCCCCGTTCCCCGCGATTGCCGGGTTGTACGCGCGCCCGACTGTGATCAACAACGTCGAGTCGATCGCGAGCGTGCCGTGGATCGTGCTGAACGGCGCCGACTCGTTCGCCGGTCTCGGCACGGAGAGGTCCACCGGATTTGGGATCTTCTCGCTGTCTGGCCACGTAACGATCCCGGGCCAGTACGAGGCGCCGCTCGGGATCACCCTCCGCGAGCTGCTCGACCTGGCGGGTGGGGTTCGGGCCGGTCACAAGCTCAAGTTCTGGACCCCAGGTGGCTCATCGACCCCGTTGCTCACGGACGAGCACGTGGACGTGCCGCTCGACTTCGAGTCGGTCGGCACGGTCGGCTCGATGCTCGGCACCAGGGCGTTGCAGATCTTCGACGACACGACCTGCGTGGTGCGCGCTGTGCTCCGCTGGACCGAGTTCTACGAACACGAGTCGTGCGGCAAGTGCACGCCATGCCGTGAGGGCACCTACTGGATGGTTCGGGTGCTCGCCCGGCTCGAACGTGGTGAGGGTACCGAGGACGAGCTTGAGAAGCTCCTCGATATCTGTGACAACATCACGGGCCGGGCGTTCTGCGCGCTCGGTGATGGTGCTGCCGCCCCGGTTACCTCGTCCATCCAGTATTTCCGCGACGAGTACATCGAGCACCTCAAGGGCGGCGGCTGCCCGTTCGACCCCGCCGCCGCCACCCTGTTCGGCGGGGGGAGCGATCAATGACGCTGCAGCCCAGCGAGTCGCCCGCACCGGCGCCGCGGCCACCGGACACGGTCACCGTGACCATCGACGGCTTCGAGATTGCCGTGCCCAAGGGAACGCTGGTGATCCGTGCCGCCGAACTGCTCGGCATCCCGGTGCCAAGGTTCTGCGATCACCCGCTGCTCGACCCGGTGGGCGCCTGCCGGCAGTGCTTCGTCGAGGTGGAGGGCCAGCGCAAGCCGCTCACCTCGTGCACCACTACTTGCACGGAAGGCATGGTGGTGCGGACTCAGCTGACCTCGCAGGTAGCGGAGAAGGCGCAGCGGGGCGTGATGGAGTTCCTGCTCATCAACCACCCGCTGGACTGCCCGATGTGTGACAAGGGTGGTGAGTGCCCGCTGCAGAACCAGGCGATGGCCAACGGGCAGGGGGAAACCCGCTTCACCGACCCGAAGCGCACATTCCCCAAGCCGGTCGCCATATCCAGCGAGGTACTGCTCGACAGGGAGCGGTGCGTGTCCTGCGCTCGCTGCACCCGATTCTCCGAGCAGATCGCCGGAGACCCGTTCATCGAGCTATTCGAGCGCGGACCGCAGCAGCAGATCGCCATCGCCCCCGGGCACCCGTTCCGGTCCTATTTCTCAGGCAACACGGTCCAGATCTGCCCCGTCGGGGCCTTGACTGGCGCCGCGTACCGGTTCCGGGCGCGCCCATTCGACCTCGTGTCGACGCCAGGCGTATGTGAGCACTGCGCGTCCGGCTGCCGGATCCGCAGCGACCACAGGCGGGGCCAGGTCACGCGGCGGCTGGCTGGCAACGACCCGCAGGTCAATGAGGAGTGGAACTGCGACAAGGGCCGGTGGGCCTTCACCTATGCCACGCAGCCGGACCGGCTGGCAGGACCGCTGGTGCGAGATGATGACGGCGTTCTGGTGCCAGCCTCCTGGGCGGAAGCTATCGCGGTGGCGGCCAGTGGGCTCGCAAGCGCCCGTGGCCGGGCCGCTGTCCTGGTGGGCGGACGGCTCACCCTCGAAGATTCTTACGCTTATGCGAAGTTTGCCCGCGTCGCCTTGGGTGGCAATGACATCGACATGCGTGCCCGGCCGCACTCAGCCGAGGAGGCCCAGTTCATCGCCTCCGAGGTGGCAGGCCACGGTATCGAGGTCAGCTATCGCGACCTGGAAAAGGCGTCGGTCGTCTTGCTCGCCGGGTTCGAACCCGAGGAGGAGTCCCCGATCATCTTCCTGAGGTTGCGCAAGGCAGCCAGGAAGAAGGGCCTGCGCACGTTCACGATCGCGCCGTTCGAAACCCCGGCCGTGCGGAAGATGTCGGGCAGGCTAATCCGGGCGCGGCCAGGTGCCGAAGCCGAGATACTCGGGAACCTGATCACCGGATCTGGCCTGGACGAGACGGGGCGGGTCGCGGCGGCGCTGCTCAACGGTCGTTCCAGCGCGCGGGACGGCGCGCAGGGAAAGGACGCTGCGGCAGGCACCCGTAGCGGGGGCGGCAGGGCAATCATCGTGGTGGGAGAGCGGCTCGCGACGGTCCCAGGTGCGCTGTCCGCCGCCGCCAGGCTCGCACGGGCGACCGGCGCGCGCCTCGCCTGGATCCCGCGGCGGGCCGGCGAGCGCGGAGCGGTCGAGGCAGGAGCCTTGCCAGGCCTGCTACCGGTCGGCCGCCCGGTCAGCGATCCGCAGGCACGTGCCGAGGTGGCGCGGGCCTGGGCAGTGGCGGCACTGCCTGACACGCCAGGGCGCGACACGAGCGAGATCCTTGGCGCCGCCGCCGATGGCGAACTCGGTGCTTTGGTGATCGCCGGCGTCGACCCTCATGACCTGCCCGATCCGCGCGCTTCGCTCGACGCGATCGAGGCCGCGCCCTTCGTCGTCAGCATGGAGTTGCGTGCCAGCGCGGTCACTGACCGCGCGGACGTCGTCTTCCCCGTGGCGGCCATGACCGAAAAGCCTGGCACGTTCGTGAACTGGGAAGGCAGGGGCGGCGCGTTCGGCCAGGTATTCGATGTGCCCGACGTGCAGTCCGACCTGCAGGTCCTCAACGTCATTGCCGATGAGATGGACGTGCATCTCGGGCTGCCCGACGCGGCGGCCGCGCGGCGTGAACTAGCGGAGCTCGGCCAATGGAAGGGTCCGCGGTCGCTCCCGCCGAGCCTGCCCGCCGCTGTCCGTCGTGAACCCCAGTCAGGTGAGGCCATTCTCGCCAGCTGGCATCAGCTCCTCGACGCGGGGCGGCTGCAGGACGGCGAGCCGTTCCTTGCCGGGACCGCCCGCCCGGTGTCCGCCCGGCTGTCGGCGGCGACCGCGGCGGAGATCGGAGTGGCTGACGGTGACAAGATCACCGTGGCCACCGATCGCGGTGCCGTCACGGTGCCCGCCGAGGTGACCGTGATGCCGGACCGGGTGGTCTGGCTGCCCACCAATTCGGCCGGCTGCGCGGTGCGCCTCGAGCTTGGCGCCGACGCTGGCGCCCTGGTGACCGTCGGGAGAGGCCAATGAACTTCCTGGCCGTAGCGCCGCAGGCGCCCATCTTGCACCTGGTAACCAACGCGGCGGCCGCGGGCACGGGATCCCAAGATCCGACCCTGGCGAGCTTCGGTCACGACCCTTGGTGGCTGATCATCCTCAAGGCCGTCTTCATCTTTGTCTTTCTCCTCGTCATGACGCTCTTCCTCATCTGGGCCGAGCGCCGCGTGATTGGCCGCATGCAAAATCGTCTGGGGCCTAACCGTGCGGGGCCCTTCGGGCTCCTCCAGTCGGTCGCTGACGGGATCAAGCTGGGGCTGAAGGAGGACATCGTCCCGCTCGGTGTGCACAAGATGGTGTTCATCCTGGCGCCGCTCATCGCGATGACGCCCGCGTTCATCAGCTTCGCGATCATCCCGTTCGGCCCGATAGTCTCGATCTTCGGCACGCTGACGCCGCTGCAATTGACCGACCTTCCCGTCGCGGTGCTGCTTGTGCTTGCCATGAGCTCGATCGGCGTGTACGGCATCGTTCTTGGTGGCTGGGCGTCCGGATCCTCCTATCCGCTGCTCGGCGGCCTGCGGTCATCAGCCCAGGTGATCAGCTACGAGATCGCGATGGCCCTGTCCTGGGTAGCCGTTTTCCTCTACGCCGGATCACTTTCCACCTCGCAGATCGTTGCCGCGCAGGCGCATGGGAACTCATTCCAGCTGGCTGGGATCACGCTGCACGCGCCGTCCTGGTACGCCGTGCTTTTGCTGCCCTCTTTCCTCATCTACCTCGTGACCATGGTGGGCGAAACCAACAGGCTTCCCTTCGACCTGCCGGAGGGCGAGGGCGAGATCGTCGGCGGCTTCCATACGGAGTACTCGTCGTTGAAGTTCGCGCTGTTCTACCTTGCCGAGTACATCAACATGACCACTGTGGCCGCCCTCGCGACAACGCTGTTCCTCGGTGGGTGGCGGGCGGTATGGCCCATCACGATCTGGCCCGGCGCCAATAGCGGATGGTGGCCGATGCTGTGGTTCCTGGTGAAGTTGCTCATCCTCTTGTTCGCGTTCGTCTGGCTTCGTGGCACCTTGCCTCGCGTCCGCTATGACCAGCTGATGAAGCTCGGCTGGAAGATTCTCATCCCCATCGGGCTCGCCTGGATCCTGCTGGTCGCCTCGGTGCGGTCGATCCACCGGGCCGGCACCGGGCCGGTGCCCTACTTCATCGCCGGGCTGGTCTTCGTGGTGCTCTTCGCGCTGTGGTGGGCATGGGACGCCGGCGTACAGCGACGGCGGTCGGCGGACGAGGCGCGGCAGGCGGCGGATATGGCCGCCATGGAAAGAGACCCGATGGCCGGCGGTTTCCCTGTTCCACCCTTCGATCTTCCCCATTATCACGGCGTCGGCGTGCCACCGTCTCCCGGCGCCGGCCTGCCAGGCGGCATGCCCGCCGGGCCGGTCGGCGGCACCCACGGTGGCGATGCGACCAGCGGCGCAGCGAAGGAGGTGACCGGTGCTTGATTTCCTCCTGAATCCGGTCAAGGGATTCGGTGTCACCTTCCACGAGATGTTCAAGAAGGTCGACACCGTCCAGTACCCGGAGGCAAGGCACCCTGCCGCGCCGCGCTTCCACGGACGGCACCAGCTCAATCGATGGCCGGACGGGCTGGAGAAGTGCATCGGATGTGAGCTGTGCGCGTGGGCCTGCCCGGCCGACGCCATCTACGTCGAGGGCGGTGACAACAGCCAGGACGAGCGCTACTCGCCCGGCGAGCGGTACGGTCGCGTCTACCAGATCAACTACCTGCGGTGCATACTGTGCGGGCTGTGCGTAGAAGCATGCCCCACCCGTGCGCTCACCATGACCGGCGAGTACGAACTCGCCGATGACAACAGGGAGAGCCTCATCTGGACCAAGGAACAGTTGGTCGCCCCGCTCGAGCAGGGGATGGAGGCACCTCCGCACCCGATGCGCCTAGGCTCGGATGAGAAGGACTACTACGATCTCGGCCGGGCCGGCGTCACCGGGCACGCCCCCAGCAACCCGCCACCTGAGGGCCCGGCGTGAGCGGCATGCAGTTGCACCTCGTCGTGGCACAGTCCACGGCATCGAGCAACGGTGAGGAGGTGACGTTCTGGCTGCTCGCGGTGCTGTCCGTGCTCGCCGCACTGGGGATGATCGTGGCCCGCAAGGCCGTGCATTGCGCGATGCTGCTCGCGGTGGTGATGCTTTCGCTCGCCGTGCTTTACGCGACGCAGGGCGCGCCATTCCTCGCCTTCGTCCAGGTAATCGTCTACACCGGCGCGGTGCTGATGCTTTTCCTGTTCGTAATGATGCTGGTCGGCGTGAGTGCCTCCGATTCGCTGGTGGAGACGATCAAGGGGCAGCGGCTGGCGGCCGGGTTCGCGGGGATCGCCCTGGTCATCCTGCTGCTCGCGACCGTCGGCCATGCCGCCCTCGGCGGCGTCACCCGGGTCGGTGCCGCTTACGGATCAGCGAACCTCACATCCATCGCTCGCTTGATCTTCACCAAGTACGTGTACGCATTCGAAGTAACGAGCGCCCTGCTGATCACAGCGGCGCTTGGCGCCATGGTGCTCGCCCACCGGGAGCGCACGACGCCCAAGCCGACTCAGCGAGAGCTCGCCAAGCGCAGGCTGGCCGGCGCTCACCCGACACCGCTACCAGGTCCTGGCACCTATGCGCGCCATAACGCCGTGGACAGGCCAGCCCTGCTGCCCGATGGCCGGGTGTCGGAACTGTCGGTGAGCCCGGTGGTCACGGGCCGCCGCACCGGCGGCCCGGCGGAGGGTCCGATGCTCCCTGCCGGGCGCCCCGCAGGGGCGCGCCCTGCGACAGCCCCCGCGGCACTGCCTACGGCACCCGTTGCGGCACAGGCAGACCCTGGCCACCACGATCGGGCTAACCCGCCGCCGGACGGCGAGGACGGCGAGGACGGCGAGGACGGCGGGGTGGAGACGCCATGAGCCCGGCACACTACATCGCGCTTTCTGCGATCCTGTTCGTCATCGGCGGCGTCGGCGTGCTAATCCGCCGCAACGCGATTGTCATCTTCATGTGCGTGGAGCTCATGCTCAACGCGGCGAATCTCGCGTTTGTCGCGTTCGCGCGGATGCATCACAACCTGGACGGCCAGGTCATTGCCTTCTTCGTGATGGTGGTGGCAGCGGCAGAGGTCGTGGTGGGGCTGGCGATCCTGATGGCAATGTTCCGGACCCGCAGGTCCGCGTCGGTGGACGACGCCAACCTGCTCAAGTACTGAGGAGAGGCAGTGACAGGCTCACTTGCCGCGGCGTCCGCCGCTGCGCCGACGGCGACGCTGCCCGCGCACGGCATCCAGTCGCTGGCCTGGCTGCTGCTCGCGTTCCCGGTGGCGGGTGCGGCCGTGCTGCTGCTGGCCGGGCGGCGCGCCGATCGCTGGGGGCACCTTTTCGGCTGCGTCACGGTGCTCGCGGCGTTCTGCTACGGGGTGTTCGCCTTCGTCGCGCAGCTCGGCTACCCGGCGTCGCGGCGCAGCAGGGACCTGAACCTGTACACCTGGATCTCCGTGGGCAGGTTCCACGTCAACCTCGGCCTGCTGCTCGACCCGCTGTCGATGTGCTTCGTGCTGCTGATCACCGGGGTAGGATCGCTGATCCTCATCTACTCGATCGGTTACATGGCGGGCGACCCGGACCGGCGGCGCTTCTTCGCGTACATGAACGTTTTCATCGCGGCGATGCTGCTGCTCGTGCTCGCCGACAACTATCTGGCGCTCTACGTCGGCTGGGAGGGCGTTGGCCTCGCCTCCTACCTGCTCATCGGGTTCTGGCAGTTCAAGCCGACCGCGGCAACGGCGGCGAAGAAGGCGTTCGTGGTCAACCGGGTGGGTGACGCCGGCCTGACGCTCGCGATCCTGCTGATGTTCGCCACGTTCGGCACGGTCTCATTCAGCGGCGTCTTCGGCAGCGTCGGCGGGGCCGGCCAGGGTGTCACCACCGCGCTCGGGCTGCTGTTGCTGCTCGGCGCTTGCGGCAAGTCCGCCCAGCTTCCGCTGCAGTCGTGGCTGCTCGATGCGATGGAAGGCCCGACACCTGTGTCGGCCCTGATCCACGCGGCGACGATGGTGACCGCGGGCGTGTACCTGATCGTCCGCTCGAACCCGATCTACGCGCTTTCTGCCGACGCCCGGCTCGCGGTTACCGTGGTCGGGGCGGTCACGCTGCTCTTTGGCGCGATCATCGGATGCGCTAAGGACGACATCAAGAAGGCGCTGGCCGGCTCCACCATGAGCCAGATCGGCTACATGTTCCTCGGCGCCGGGCTTGGCCCTCCCGGATATGCCTACGCGATCGCGCTGCTGCTCGCCCACGGGTTCTTCAAGGCCTGCTTGTTCCTCGGCGCGGGTTCGGTAATGCACGGCATGAACGACGAGGTAAACATGCGCCGCTACGGGGCGCTCGCGCGGCTGATGCCGATTACCCTCGCCACCTTCGGCATCGGCTACCTCGCGATCATCGGCATGCCGCCGTTCTCCGGGTTCTTCACCAAGGACGCGGTCATCGAGGCCGCCTTCGACAAGGGCGGCACGTCGGGACTCCTCCTGGGCGGGGCGGCCTTGCTCGGCGCGGGCATCACCGCCTTCTACATGACCCGGGTGATGTTCATGACCTTCGCCGGCAAGCCCCGATGGGATCCTGACGTGCACCCGCACGAGTCGCCGCCGGTGATGACCTGGCCGATGATCTTGCTGGCTATCGGCTCGGTCGTCGAGGGCTGGTTCCTGATCGTGAACAGCCGCCTGGCGGATTTCCTGGCCCCTGTCGTACCGCCGCCGCCGCGTCCTGACAAGATCATCTCTCCCTACGGGTTTGCCGCGCTCGGCATGCTGGTGGTCGGGTTCCTGATCGCGTGGGCCATGTACGGGCGCCGTGAGGTGCCGCGGACGGCGCCGGCGGGCCACTTCCCGACCGTCGCCGCGCGCAAGGATCTCTATGGTGATGCCGTCAACGAGTCGGTCCTGATGCGGCCAGGCCAATGGCTCACCCGGCTGTCCGTGTACTTCGACAACCGGGGTGTCGATGGCCTGGTCAATACGCTGGCCGCGGCCGTGGGTGGCACGTCAGGGCGGGTGCGCCGGATTCAGACCGGCTTTGTCCGCTCGTACGCACTGTCGATGTTCCTCGGCGCCGCGCTCTTCGTCGCCGCAATGCTCCTGGTGAGGCTGTAACAGCGATGAGAATCCTCTGTCGACCTTCCTCGGGGCCGACCGCCCGAGGGAGGCAGATGACATGAGCGGCTTTCCGTGGCTTACCGTCATGGGCGCAATCCCCCTGGTCGGCGCGCTGGTGATCGCTGCCATCCCCAACCCGGCCGGGATCGCCCAGGTTGATCGAGATGCGCGTGCCCTGCTAGCCAAATGGTTCGCGCTGGTATTCACCCTGGCAACGCTGGCGATCGCGATCGTGGTGGCGGTCCGGTTCAAGCCTGGCGGTCCGCAGTTCCAGTTCACCGAGATCTACAGCTGGATCCCGCAGTTCGGCGTGCATTACGCGGTTGGCGTGGACGGCATCGCGCTCGTCCTCGTCCTGATGTCCGTTGTGCTGATGCCGATCGTGGTGCTCGCCTCGTGGAACGACGCGGACGTCGGCAAGCGCAGCGTGAAGACCTACTTCTCGTTGATGCTGGTGCTCGAGACGATGATCATTGGTGTCTTCGTGGCGACCGATGTCTTCCTCTTCTACGTCTTCTTCGAGGCCATGCTTATCCCGATGTACTTCATGATCGGGAGCTTCGGCGTTGGCCAGCGGCAGTACGCGGCGGTGAAATTCCTGCTCTACAGCCTGCTTGGCGGCCTGCTGATGCTGGTGGCCATCATCGCGCTCTACGTCTACTCCGCCCATGGCGGCGCCAAGGGCACGTTCCTGTTCACCGACCTGACCCACCTGACGCTGAGCCTGCCCGTGCAGAAGTGGCTCTTCCTGGGATTTTTCGTCGCCTTCGCGATAAAGGCGCCGCTGTGGCCGTTCCACACCTGGCTTCCCGACGCGGCGACCGCCGCTCAGCCCGGCGCCGCGGTGGTGCTTGTCGGCGTGCTCGACAAGGTCGGCACCTTCGGCATGTTGCGCTATTGCCTGGAGCTGTTCCCCGCGGGGGCGAGATATTTCACCCCGCTGGTAATCACGCTGGCCGTGATCGGCATCCTGTACGGAGCGATCGTCGCGATCGGGCAGACCGACATGAAGCGGCTGATCGCGTACACGTCCGTATCGCACTTCGGGTTCATCGCGCTCGGCATCTTCGTGCTCACCACTCAGGGACAGTCAGGCGCGACCCTCTATATGGTCAATCACGGCTTCGCTACCGGCGCGCTCTTCCTGATCGCGGGCTTCCTGATCACCCGGAGGGGATCGCAGCGGATCGCGGATTACGGCGGTGTGCAGAAGGTGGCGCCGATTCTGGCGGGGCTTTTCCTCCTTGCCGGCCTCGCCACACTTTCGCTGCCCGGGCTGAGCACCTTCGTCAGCGAGTTCCTCGTGCTTGTCGGAACCTTCACCCGTTACAAGGTGCCTGCCGTATTCGCCACCCTGGGGATGATCCTCGCCGCGATCTACATCCTGTGGATGTACCAGCGCACGATGAACGGCCCCACCCGCGAGGAGGTCAAGGGGATGCCCGACCTCAAGGCCCGCGAGCTATGGGCCGTGGGCCCGCTGGTCGCATTGATCATCGCGCTTGGTGTCTACCCGCAACCGATACTCAACATCATCAATCCCGCCGTCAGGCACACCATGACGCAGATCCACGCCACTGATCCGCCCCCCACGGTGAGCAGGCCGGCCGGGTCGGCGGGCGTGAAGGGAGCCACTCCGTGATGGGGACACTTGCGGCGGCCGCTCCGATCGCGCCCCCGCATATCGAGTACTTCCAGCTGTCCCCGATGCTCGTGGTGTTCGGTGCCGCGGTGGCGGGTGTGCTCGTGGAAGCGTTTGCGCCACGCCGCATCCGCCGTTCGGTGCAATTGGTGATTTCGCTTGCCAGCCTTGCCGCCGCGTTCGTCCTCACGGTGGTCATTGCGAGCTCAAGCAGCCTGTTCGGCGATCATAAGCCGGGGCACATCGCAGCCATGGGCGCGGTCGCGGTCGACCGGCCGACGCTGTTCATCCAGGGCACAATCATCATCCTTGCCCTGATCAGCGCGCTGCTTGTCGGGGAGGGCTCGCACGACGCCGGCGCGTTCGCGGCTCAGGCGGCCGCGATCCCCGGTAGCCCGGAGGAGCGCGAAGGGCTGCTCGCGGGGATCTCGCACACCGAGGTGTATCCGCTGATGCTCTTCGCTGTCGGTGGCATGCTGCTGTTCCCAGCGGCGAACGACCTGCTCACCATGTTCGTCGCGCTCGAGGTGCTGTCACTTCCCCTGTACCTGCTGTGCGGGCTGGCACGGCGGCGCAGGCTCCTTTCCCAGGAGGCTGCGGTCAAGTACTTCCTGCTCGGCGCCTTCTCGTCGGCGTTTTTCCTCTACGGGATCGCCCTGTTGTACGGATTCGCTGGGTCGGTCAGGCTGTCCGACATCGCGACCGCCGCGGCCTCGAACACCTCAAATACCACGCTGCTCGCGGGCGGGATCGCACTGCTCGGCCTGGGCCTCTTGTTCAAGATCGGAGCCGTGCCCTTCCAGGCGTGGAAGCCGGATGTGTACCAAGGCGCGCCCACTCCGATCACCGCCCTGATGGCCTCGTGCACGGTGGTGGCCGCGTTCGGCGCGGTACTGCGCGTGTTCTACGTCGCCTTCGGCACGCTGACCTGGGACTGGCGTCCGATCTTGTGGACAATAGCCATCCTCACCATGGTCGTGGGCGCGGTGATCGCGATCACCCAGACGGACGTCAAGCGGTTGCTCGCCTACTCGTCGATCGCACACGTGGGGTTCATCCTCACCGGTGTGATCGCCGCCACCACGGCGGGACTGTCGGCCTGCCTGTTCTATCTCGCCGTTTACGGTTTCACCACGATCGGGGCGTTCGCCGTGGTGACGCTGGTGCGCGACACCACGGGAGAGGCGGTCCACTTGTCCCGATGGGCGGGCCTCGGCAAGCGCTCACCAATGGTGGCCGGGATCTTCGCGTTCTTCCTGCTCGCCTTCGCCGGCATTCCGCTCACGAGCGGGTTCACCGGCAAGTTCGCGGTCTTCCAGGCGGCGATCGCGGCAGGAGCGACGCCACTCGTCATCGTCGGCGTGCTGAGCAGCGCGGTAGCCGCGTTCTTCTACGTCCGTGTGATCGTGCTGATGTTCTTCTCGGAGCCTGCGGTTGACGGCCCTACGGTGGTCGTGCCAAGCGCCCTGACGGCAAGCGCCGTCGGGATCGGGGTGCTGGCCACGCTGGTATTCGGAGTGGCGCCTGAGCCGCTGCTCAACCTGGCGAATCATGCCGCCAGCCAGTTGTTCGTCCGCTGAGCGCAGCTCAGCTATGGACACCAGCGCCTTGGCACAGCCATACGATCATCTTGACGGGCCGCCCGCGCCTGATGAGACTGATGCGCAGGTCCTGGCGGTCGGCCGGCACCGGTAGAGCTCCCGAGCGGCGTATCGCCTTCGAGCGCCCCGGATGATCTCCTTGAGCCGACGCTTGCCGACGGCTCCGGCGGCGGTGACAAACGATGGGCCATCGTGGGGTCAATCCTGACGCCTGATGGGCCATCGTGTGCCACCGGCCGCAGGCGGGGGCCGGGGAATGCGCAGTAGCGCCACAACCTTGAGAATGGTGTGTTAGGAGGTAGCTCGGACGACGTTGCTCGGCCCAACTGTCCGCGCGACACCTGACAGCATGCATAGATAACTGGGAGCCTGCGTGATCACTGCCTTCCCTGCGGACCTTCGCGACGGTGCGCTCGCCGCCGAGGTCCTGAGCGGGCTCGATCAGGTGGAGGAGGCGCTCCAGGACGTTGCCAGCCGCGTAGACGGCGTGCTTGCCGATGCCGCACGGCACCTGATCGACGCTGGTGGGAAGCGATTTCGGGCAACGCTCGTGCTGCTTTCCGCGCAGTTCGGTGATGCCACGGCGCCGAAGGTCGTCCCTGCGGCGGTGGCGATCGAACTGACGCACCTCGCCACCCTGTACCACGACGACGTCATGGACGAGGCGGTTATGCGCCGCGGCCATTCGTCGGCGAATTCGCGCTGGGGCAACATGGTCGCGATCCTCACCGGCGACTTCTTGTTCGCCTGTGCGTCACGGATCCTGGCGGATCTTGGCAGCGACGCGATCAGGATTCAGGCCGAGACCTTCATCCGGCTTGTCAACGGTCAGGTCGCGGAGACGGTCGGCCCGCGCCCAGGTCAGGATCCGCTCGAGCACTACCTATGTGTCGTGGCGGACAAGACCGCCTCGCTGATCGCGACGGCGGGCCGCTTCGGCGCCATGTTCGGCGGTGCACCGCCCGCCGTGGTGCGCCATACCGAGGCCGCGTGCGACGCGCTCGGCATGGCATTCCAGTTGTCGGACGACATTCTCGACGTGGCGAGCGAGTCGATCGAGTCAGGCAAGACGCCAGGCACCGACCTGCGCGAGGGCGTCCAAACGCTCCCAGTGCTACACGCGCTGCGTTCAGCGAAGCCTGATGGCAGCCGGCTGCGTGAGCTGCTGAGCGGCGCCGACCTGACCGATCCACGGCTGCATGCGGAGGCGCTCGGGCTGCTTCGTGCGCATCCCGCGATGGCTGCCGCGCGAGCGGACCTGCGCCGGTGGGCGGACGAGGCACGCGAGCAGGTGCTCGCGCTACCTGATGTCCCCGCGCGAACCGCGTTCGAATCGCTCTGCGACTACGTGGTCGAGCGGACGGGGTGAAACGGGCCGGCCATCCGCCGCCCGTACGCACTGAACTGGGCCGGCGTTCGCCGGTCCGTCGGGACTGACAGGGGGCCGGACGTTCGCCGGCCCTTGCTACAGGAGGATGCAAGGTGAACTTGTTCGGATCTCGCAAGGGCCGGCCCGTGACGCCAGATGAGGCGCTGCCGGGGCGGCCTGACGCGATGCGTGTGCCCACCACACACGAGGTACTGGGCGGGCCGTTGACGCCGCCTTACCCGGAGGGAACGCAGGTCGCGGAGTTCGCGCTCGGCTGCTTCTGGGGCGCGGAGCGGGCCTTCTGGCAGGCACCTGGCGTGGTGACAACAGCTGTGGGCTATGCGGGCGGTTACACGCCGAACCCCACCTATGGCGAGGTATGCAGCGGCAGGACCGGGCACGCCGAGGCGGTCCGGGTGGTGTTCGACCCGGCGAGGACCAGCTACCAGGACCTGCTCAAGCTGTTCTGGGAGTCGCATGATCCTACTCAGGGGATGCGCCAGGGCAACGACGTCGGCACGCAGTACCGGTCGGTGATCTTCTATGGGTCGCCCGAGCAGAAGGAGGCGGCGGAGGAGTCGAGAGACGCCTACCAGCGTGCACTCGCCGCGGCCGGCCACGGCGAGATCAGCACCGAAATCGTCCCCGCCGGTGAGTTCTACTTCGCCGAGGACTACCACCAGCAGTATCTCCAGAAGGTCCCGAACGGCTACTGCCCGGACCACGGCACGGGCGTGACCTGCCCCGTTGGCGTCCGCCCGGCCGATCGGGCGGGGGACGGCACGGGCGCGCGCAGGGCGTATCGGGGCGCGTGAGGGCACAATCAGGGCACATGACGGCCACCTGACGCTTCCAGGTACCTCGTCCCGGCGGGCGAAGAACTGCCCCGATCGCCTTGCGGACACGGTCGGTGTCGTCGGGCATCAGGTGCGAGTGGATCGCCTGCGCGGTCGCCTCGGTGTCGCCGCGGCACTGCGTGAACGTCGTCGGCTCGCCGTCCGCCTTGACCCACGGCAGCGTCACGGACTCGGGCGGGTAGGTCCGGATGTACTCCGACAGCATCACCGCCGCGTCGTAGGTCAGCGGCACGGAATGCACCTTGTCGTTCGTCAGCGGCGCGAACACCTGCTCACCGCGGATGA
Source organism: Streptosporangiaceae bacterium (assembly GCA_035517695.1). Classification (GTDB taxonomy): domain Bacteria; phylum Actinomycetota; class Actinomycetes; order Streptosporangiales; family Streptosporangiaceae; genus DATFVJ01. The sequence continues at coordinate 28,424 of DATIYI010000204.1, read as the reverse complement.
TCTTCACCTGGCGCTGGACGTGCAGCGCGCCGCACGTCAGGCGACGTCAGGCGACGGCGGGGATGGCGAGCGGCACCGGCGTTCCTTCTGCTGGGCTGCCGTAGTGTTCCCAGATCCGGTTCAGTTCGTACTGGTAGTACAACGATTCCAGGTGGAAGACGAACGTCAGCAGCAGGCCGAGTATCGCGCTGCAGGTGGGCTCGAGGCCGGCCGCCCGCTGCATTTTCGCGATCCGTTCGCCAGTCCGGTAGATGGAGACGAACGGCGGGACAATGATGATCCATCCGAGCAGCACGGCGAGCAGCGAGACCGCGGGCTCGACCTCGATGCGCGGATCGAAGTCCCGTGCTTCCCTGTTCACCTTGTAATACCAGACGAAGAAGTAGATCCCGATCGTGATCAGCGGCCACACAAGCCACACGAGGAAGATATTCCTGGTCTTTCCTGCACGGCCTTCCATGCCTGCCCCCAAGACGTAAACCACACGATCGCGGACCCGTCCGCCGCGCCGCGACGCCCAGGACTGTACTGAACGATGGTAACAACAGTGCATTTGCGGAAGGAGCGCCGATCCATGGCGGGAATCAGGGTGGTCACATTCGACTGCTATGGCACGCTCGTCGACTGGGAAGGCGGAACCGCGTCGTTTCTTTACGAGCTGGCCCTCCGCGACGCCGGCCCAGCCGAGTCCTCGGCCGCCGAGCTGCCATCGGCGGCGGGCATCCGGGAACGCTGGGAGCGAATCCAGTTTGACCTGATAGCGGGCGCGTACCGGCCCTACAAGGAGATCCTGGCGAACAGCCTTGCGCTGCTGGCGGCCGAACAGGGCTGGTCCGTGACGCAGGCGGACAAGGCGGCGTTCGTCCGGGCGATGCGCAGCTGGCAGCCATTTCCTGACACCCGCTCCGCCCTGGCGGCGGCGCGGGCGCGCGGCGCCCAACTAGTGATCATCTCGAACACCGACCGCGACATCATCGTACACACGCTCAGGCATCTCGAGATACCTTTCGACGCGGTGATCACGGCGGAGGACTGCCATGCTTACAAGCCCGCTCCCGCGGTGTTCCACCGCGCGCTCGAGGTGATCGGCACGCCGCCGGACCGCATCCTGCACGTGGCGTTCGGTTTCGAGTACGACAACGGGCCAGCGAATGCGGTGGGGATGCGCACTGCATGGGTGAACCGGTCCGCCCGAGCGCGCCCGCCCGGCGAGGTGCCCGATTTCGAATGGCGCGACCTGTGGGCGCTGGCGGAGGCATTGGGTTAGGCAAACCAGTCAGCCGAACGGCTGCCGCGCAGACGTCCGTTCCTGGCATGCGGCTACGGCGAATGGGGTCGCGCGAGCGCTTACCCGAAGGCGCCGCCTCGGCCGGTGCCGCGGCGGAAGCGTTCAACGCCGGGCAGCCCAGCTTTCTCGATCGTTTCCACCCCGTGGCCGAACTCGTTCGCCAGCGCCGCGGGCTCGTCGAGCGTGAGCCCCTCGAGCGCGGCGGTCCGGTCGCTGCGCAGGCACTCCTGCGGGAACGCCGAGATCTCCCCGGCGAGCTGCTCGGCGGCCGCCCGCGCGTGCCCGACCGGGACCACCCGGTTGACCAAGCCCATCTGCAGCGCCTCTGCGGCCTCGACCGGCCGGCCGGTCAAGATGAGGTCAAGCGCGCGCCCGAGTCCCACGATCCGTGGCAGCCGGACCGTTCCGCCGTCGATCAGCGGCACTCCCCAGCGGCGGCAGAACACCCCGAGAACCGCGCCCTCCTCGGCGATCCGCACATCGCACCAGAGGGCGAGTTCAAGCCCGCCCGCGACGGCGTGACCGGCTATCGCCGCGATCACCGGCTTGGACAGCCGTAGCCGGGAGGGTCCCATCGGCGCGTCGCCGTCAGCGGCCACCCGGTTGCTCGCTGGGCCGCCCATTGCCGTCAGGTCCGCGCCGGCGCAGAACGTACCGCCCGCGCCGTAAAGCACGGCAGCGCGCGCAGCGGGGTCGGCATCGAAGGCCCGCATCGCGTCGGCGAGCGCCCCCGCCGTCGGGCCATCGACGGCGTTCCGCACCTCCGGCCGGTCGAGAATGATCGTTGTTATGCCCTCGCGGTGCTCGGCCCGTACCGCCATGTCCACCCCTATGGTGCTGCGCCGCGGCGGTGCTCCGTGGCTGAGGTGTTACGGCTGAAGTGCCCGGCGCTTGGCGCGCGCAGAAGCTGCGCCTGGCCGGGGCGGTCAGCCGATCTGCCACGTGTCGCCGCTGGCAAGTAGCGTGCCCAGGTCATCAATGCCCTGGCCAGCCTTGGCCAGCTCGATCTGCGTTGCCATCAGCGCGTCGTAGCTGGGACGTTCGACCTTGCGGAAGACGCCGATCGGCGTGTGCGAGAAGCCTTCGGAGTCAAGTCGCGACAGAGCGAACGCGTAGGACGGGTCGTCCCGCTGTACGTCGTGCACGAGCGTGCCGCGGCTGACCGGGTCATCCGGGGCTGCCGAGCCGGGCACCTCCACGACCTCGAGCGAGCCCTGCGCGCTGAACCGCAGACCCTTGGTGCGGCCGGCCCCGAATCGCACCGGCTCACCGTGTTGGAGCCGCACCAGACGGTCGTCGCGGGACGCGGGTTCCTTCAGCGGCGCGAACGCGTCGTCATTGAAGATCGGGCAGTTCTGGTAGATCTCGATGAACGCCGCGCCCTCATGATCAGCCGCAGCGCGCAGCACCCCGGTAAGGTGCTTGCGGTCGGAGTCGACGCTGCGAGCGACGAACGTCGCGTCGGCCCCAAGGGCGAGCGATACCGGGTTGAAGGGTGCGTCAATCGACCCGAACGGCGTCGACTTGGTTATCTTGCCCTGTTCGGAGGTGGGCGAATACTGGCCTTTGGTCAGGCCGTAGATCCGGTTGTTGAACAGCAGGATCTTGATGTTCACGTTGCGCCGCAGCGCGTGGATGAGGTGGTTGCCGCCGATTGACAGGCCGTCGCCGTCGCCGGTGATGACCCACACGGACAGATCGGGGCGAGAGACGGCGAGCCCGGTCGCGATGGCCGGAGCCCGGCCGTGAATCGAGTGGAACCCGTAGGTGTCCATGTAGTGCGGAAACCGGGACGAACACCCGATGCCTGAGATGACGACGACGTTCTCACGCGGCACGTCGAGTTCGGGCATGAACGCCTGAAACGCTGCGAGGATCGCGTAGTCGCCGCAGCCGGGGCACCAGCGGACATCCTGGTCAGTCTTGAAGTCCTTGGCGGCCAGCCTCTCTTCCGTGCTTGGCACCAGCCGGAGTGACGCCGGACGCTGGTCGTGCTCGGCCTCAGACATGGCTGATCATTTCCTGAATGACGTAGACAAGATCGGCCGCATGGAACGGCTGCCCGCGGACCCGGTTGTAGGGGATCACATCGGCGAGAGACAGCCCGCGGAGGAGGAGCGTGAGTTGCCCGAGATTGATCTCGGGTACGAGCACCTTCTCGTAGCCACTGAGGACGTCGCCGAGGTTGGCGGGGAATGGTGACAGGTGGCGCAGGTGGGCCTGGGCCACCTTGCCGCCCCCGAGGCGCACGCGGCGGACGGCGGCGCCGATCGAGCCGTAGGTCGAGCCCCAGCCGAGTACGAGCAGGCGCGCGTCCCCGTCTGGGTCGTCCACCTTGACCGGGGGGATGTCGTGCGCGATGCCGTCGACCTTGGCCTGGCGGAGCCGCACCATCCGTTCATGGTTGTCCGCGTCGTAGGAGATATTGCCGCTGCCGTTGGCGCGCTCGATGCCGCTTATCCGGTGCTCAAGGCCCGCAGTGCCAGGTATCGCCCAGGGCCTCGCCAGCGTCCGAGGGTCACGCCGGTACGGCTGGAACGGCGCCTCGCCCTGCTGGGCGAACGCTACCCGCAGGTCCGGTAGCCCGGCGACGTCGGGCAGCCGCCACGGTTCTGATCCGTTCGCGAGGTAGCCGTCGGAGAGCAGGATGACGGGCGTGCGATACTTCAGCGCGATCCGCGTCGCCTCGATCGCCGTGTCGAAGCAGTCGGCGGGCGTGGCGGAGGCGATGACCGGTAGCGGGCACTCGCCACTGCGCCCGAAGAGCGCCTGCAGCAGATCGGCCTGCTCGGTCTTGGTCGGCATGCCCGTTGACGGCCCCGCCCGCTGGACGTCGCAGATCACCAGCGGTAGCTCAACCGCGGCCGCAAGGCTGATGGTCTCGCCCTTGAGGGTCATGCCAGGCCCGGAGGTGGTGGTGACGCCGAGCGCGCCACCGAAGGCGGCACCGAGCGCCGCCCCGATTCCCGCGATCTCGTCTTCAGCCTGAAATGTTCGAACACCGAACGGCTTACGCTTGGCGAGTTCGTGCAGGATGTCGGACGCCGGCGTGATCGGGTACGAGCCGAGGAACAGCGGAAGCCCGGACAGTTGGGAAGCGGCAATCAGGCCGTAGGCGAGCGCGGTGTTCCCGGTGATGTTCCGGTACGTGCCCGCTGGCAGCGTGGCGGGCATCACCTCGTACTGAACTGAGAAGGCCTCGGTCGTCTCGCCGAAGTTCCAGCCGGCCTGGAAGGCCGTCACATTGGCCTTCATGATCTCGGGATGGCGGGCGAACTTGGCCTGCAGGAAGTCCAGGGTGCCTTCGGCCGGCCGGGCGTAAAGCCAGGAAAGCAGCCCGAGCGCGAACATGTTCTTCGCGCGCTCGGCGTCCTTCTTGCTGATCTCGTGCCCGTCGAGTGCTTTTACCGTCATCGAGGTGAGCGGCAGCGCGTGCACCTGGTACGCGTCGAGTGAACCGTCCTCGACCGGGTTCGTCTCGTAGCCGACCTTCGCCAGATTACGGCGGGTGAATTCATCCGTGTTGACGATCACGTCAGCGCCTCGTGGCAGATCATCCAGATTGGCCTGCAGCGCTGCCGGGTTCATTGCTACTAGCACATCGGGCGCGTCGCCGGGCGTGAGAATGTCGTGGTCCGCGAAGTGCACCTGGAAGCTCGACACCCCGGGTAGCGTGCCGGCGGGTGCCCGGATCTCGGCGGGGAAGTTCGGCAGCGTTGAGAGATCGTTGCCGAACGTCGCGGTCTCCTGGGTAAACCGGTCCCCAGTTAGCTGCATGCCATCACCGGAATCGCCGGCGAATCGGATAATGACGCGATCGAGCTGCTGGACCTGTTTGCCCACAGTCCCGAGACCTCCTCCACGCGCCCTGGGCCAGCCACCGCGGTGGCGTGTCGAAGGTATCGGCCGCCGAAAAACGTGCGGCAGCGGACGGCTTGTGGCGCAGCCCCTGCTTCGGAGCGCGAGTTAGGCTTACTCGGCTATCCTACGTGCGCAGTGCCGCATAAGCTCACTCCGCACTGTGACGGATGCCATTGTGACGAATCTCGCACTCGCTGGATGTGCAATGGTGCAGAAGGTCGCTTGGTGACACGACCGTGCCGCGACGTGGCCTCCCTGTAACAAGACGCAGACGGGACGCGGATGGTTGACTGACCGTGGTCAGCGAAGGTCCGTGGATCGCGCTGCCTTTTCGATCTTGGCCGTCGCGCCCGGGGTGCGGGCGGGCACGGCTACACCTTCCACGGGCAGGTGAAAAGGAAGCACGACAAAGATCTTGCGATCCTCCCGATGCCTGCCGGTCTACGCTGGAACGGTGCACGGCTCCGATCTGCCTCGCTCCGCTGCGCTCGAACCGGCGCGGTACGAGCTTGACTGGGGTCGCAGGTACTCGTTGTGGGTGTTCAATCTCGGGCTGGCGTGTTGTGCGGTCGAATTCGTCGCCGCATCCGTGCGCGCGAGCGACCTCGCAAGGCTCGGCGTCAACCCGTTCGCCCCGCAGCCGCGGCGGGCCGACGTCCTTGTCGTCGCGGGCACGGTCACCGACAAGATGGCACCGGTGGTGCTGCGGGCCTACCAGCAGATGACGCTGCCCAGATACGTGATCTCGTATGGGGCCTGCGCCAACAGCGGCGGGCCTTACTGGGATTCTTACTGCGTGACCAAGGGCGCGGATCAGCTCATCCCAGTCGACGTCTATGTGCCAGGCTGCCCGCCCCGGCCTGAGGCGCTGCTGTACGGTTTCGCTCGGCTGCACGAGAAGATCGGAGCGGTGAGCGGCGCGGCTGGCCGAGCCGACGACGCGACAGCCGTGACCACCCCGGATGCGAACGGGGATGACAGCGTGGCAAGCAAGGGAATGCCGTGACGGGCCAGGAGGCCCGGTGACGGGCGGGGAGCTTGCCGGCCTGATAGCGGCGCGGTTCGGCTCTGGTGCGGTGAGCGACGTCACAGGCGCCAGGGATCTCGGTTCCGGCACCGCGGCCCCCGGTGTTATTGCGGTCCCCGATGTGGCTGCGGTCCCCGATGTGGCTGCGGTCCCTGGTGTTTCTACGGCCCCCGGCGACACGGTGACCTTTGACGTGCCGCCGCGGCGCTGGATCGAGGCGCTCACCTTCGCCCGCGACGAACTCGGCTGCGACTTCTTCGACTGGTTGTCCGCGGTTGATGAACTCCCGGACGGCTTCGCGGTCGTCGTCCACGTCTACGCGCTGGCAGGCCGGCATCACCTGCTCGCACGGACCCGGATCGGGCGGGACAGGCCGCACCTGGCCACGGCGACGCAGATCTACCGCGGTGCGGCCTGGCACGAGCGGGAGACGGCGGAGATGTTCGGTGTGGTGTTCGACGGTCATCCGGATCCGTCTCCGCTGCTGCTTCCCGACGGGTTCGAGGGCCATCCGCTGCGCAAGGATTTCGTGCTCGCCGCCAGAGTCGCCAAACCCTGGCCGGGCGGCGAGGAGCCGGGCGACCCCGCCGGGGGTGCGCCGGCGCGGCGGCGGCTGCGCCCCCCGGGCGTGCCACCTGACTGGGGGGACGCCGCCGAGGCCCAGGGCAGTTCGGCCCAGGGGAGTTCGGTCCGGGGGAGTTCGGTCCAGGGGAGTTCGGTCCGGGGGAGTTCGGCCCAGGAGAGTTCGGTCCGGGGGAGTTCGGCCCAGGAGAACTCGGGTGGTGCCCCGGGAAGTGACGGCGGTTACGCCGGGTCGGAAGGCCCTCCCGCCAGAAGTGACGGCGGTTCCGCCGAGGGGCACGGTCGTTCCGCCACGGCGGAGGGGTCTGCCGAGTGACGATGGAGCGGCCGCCGAGGAGCCGCGGCGTGATCGCGCTCCTCGAGGAGAACTGCACGGTATGCATGTTGTGCGCGCGTGAGTGCCCGGACTGGTGCATCTACATCGACTCGCACACAGAAACCTCGCAGGTCCCCGGATCCGTCAGCTCCGGCGCCGCCAAGGTCGGACGGCCACGGGCCCGCAATGTGCTTGACCGCTTCGCGATTGACTTCTCGCTCTGCATGTACTGCGGGATCTGTATCGAGGTGTGCCCGTTCGATGCGCTGTTCTGGTCACCGGAAGCCGACTACGCGGAGTTCGACATCCGCGACCTGACCCACGAGCGGGACCGGCTGCGCGGTTGGCTGCGCTCGGTCCCGCCGCCGCCAACCGACGACCCCGCCGCGCCGGTGCCCAAGGAGGTTGCGGCGGCGGAGCGTGCCGCGCGGCGGTCGCCCGGTTCCCGCTTGCCACGCTGACACCACGGTGATCATGATCCCGCTAAGTGTGCTGAAGCATCCCGCCGCACAACTACCCGTGGATAAGCCCGCACACCTGCGCTGGTTCGCGCTACGGCAGTCCGTTAAGGCCGCATTGCCCTGGGGGGCGACCCCCCCGGGATCCCCCCGCAGCGATGAATGCCGCATCCACGGCAGCCGTTAAGGATCTGCCTTGTTCTGCCTGACATTGCGCCCCGCAGCCATCGCGGGAACGTTTCCGCAGGCCGAATAGCGGGAACGGAGGCGCGGGTGCCCGGCAACCAGTTCAGGACATGGGCGCTGATGGCGGCGATGTCTGGGCTGATACTGCTGGCTGGGGCCGCGGCAGGCGGCGCGCGCTGGCTCGCCATCGCGCTTGTGTTCATGGTCGCGATGAACGGCACCGTGTACTTCCTCAGCGGCCGGGTCGCGCTGACCGCGCTGCGTGCGCGGCCGGTCAGCGGGTCAGCGAGGTCGAGCGCCCCCAGCTTTACAAGATCGTCCGAGAGCTTTCCCACATCGGCGCGGCAGCCCATGCCCCGGCTCGTGTCCCCGGCGATGCAGCCGAACGCTTTCGCGACCGGCCGCAGCCCACGCACGGCGGCGATCTGCTGCACAGAAGGCGTTCTACGATTGCTCGACGCGCGAGTTGCGCGGCGTGCTCGGGCACGAGCTATCGCATATCTACAACCGGGACGTGCTCATCTCGTCCGTCGATGCCGCGCTCGCGACGGCGATTACGTTCGTGGCGGGTCCGGCGTGCCTCATCCCGCTGCGATCCGATGATGACGATGGAACTGGAGTGTTCGGGCTGCTGCTGATGCTCGTCCTGGGGCCGGTGGCGGCGCCGGTCATCCAGGTGTCGATCAGCCGGGCGCGTGAGTCAAGGTTCCCTGGTCGAGCAAGGTGCCGCACGCCGCGCGCCGCGGATCTTGATCCTCGGCGGCGGCTATGTGGGGATGTACACGGCGCTGCGCCTCAGGCGCAAGCTGCACAAGGCAGCGGCCGAAATCAGCATTATCGACCCGAAGTCCTACATGACCTACCAGCCGTTCTTGCCGGAAGCGGCGGCGGGCAACCTGGCCGAGCGCCACGTGGTCGCTCCGCTGCGGCAGATTCTGCGCGGCGTTCAGGTGCTTAACGGCAGCGTGACACGCATCTCCCACGCGGGCCGCTACGTGGACTTTCTGTCCGTAGCGGGCGAGTCCCGGCGGATCGGTTACGACATCCTCGTAGTCGCTCTTGGTTCCATCTCGCGAACACTTCCCATCGACGGGCTAGCCGATCACGGAATCGGTTTCAAGACCGTTGGCGAGGCGATTTACCTGCGCAATCACGTACTTACGCAGCTAGATATTGCGGCTTCGGCACAAGATCCGGATGTGCCCCGCCGGGCATTGTCGTTTGTGTTCGTCGGCGGGGGCTTTGCGGGCGTCGAGGCTCTCGCAGAGCTTGAGGACATGGCTCGCGATGCGTGCCGCTATTACCCGGGTATAGAGCCGGGTGACATGCGGTGGTGCTCGTCGAGGCCACCAGGCGGATCCTGCCCGAGGTCGGCCCTGAGATGGGCCAGCGCGCGCAGGAGGAGTTGCGCTCGCGTGGCATCGACCTCAGGCTCGAGACCAAGCTCGCGGCGGCTACCGGCGGCCACATCGTACTCGACGATGGGACCGAGTTCGATGCGAACACGCTGGTGTGGACGGCGGGTGTGAAGGCGCATCCGGTGCTGGCGGACAGTGATCTTCCCCTCGACCCGCAAGGGCGGTTGAAGGCCACGGCCGAGCTGACGGTGGCCGGCCTTCCCGGCGTTTTCACTGCGGGCGACGCCGCTGCCGTGCCCGACCTGACCGCCCCGGACGGCGGGGCTTCCACTGTGTGCGCACCCAACGCGCAGCACGCCCTCCGCCAGGCGCGCACGCTCGCACGGAACGTCCGCGCCTTCTTGCGCGGTCAGCACCTAAAGCCTTACCGGCACGCTTACGCGGGCTCGGTCGCGAGCCTCGGCTTGCACCGTGGCGTCGCACCTGTCTACGGCCTGAAGCTCACCGGCTGGCCCGCCTGGTTCCTGCACCGGACCTATCATCTGTCGCGCGTGCCCACGCTGAACAGGAAGGTGCGCGTGGTCGCGGACTGGACGCTTGCGCTCCTTTTCCCGCGGGAGATCGTATCGCTGGGTACCGTGGAACGACCAAGAGAAGAGTTCGAGCTGGCACTGGCATCGTCGGGTCCGCCGCTGCAGGCCGTTGGCGATCATCAGCACGGTTGAATATCGGCCTTATACACAAAAATGTGCGAGCCCTATTCAAACGTGTAAGAGACTTCAGTATCGGCACGAGGTATCATCTCTCCGCCCCCGTAGCCCAAGGGAAGAGGCTGGCCCCCTAAAAGGGTCCCCAGTGTCGGTTCGACTCCGACCGGGGGCACTAGCCTCATGCTGCTTGTTGGCCTTTGGCCTACGGCGCCGATTCCTCGGTATTTGCCCGGGGGGCGACCCCCGGAGCCCCCCGGTGCGGGGCTGCGCCGCGCGGCGGGGCTGCCCGGGGGATGGGCCCCCGGAGGTGCCCGGTGCGGGGCTGCGCCGCGCGGCGGGGCTGCCCGGGGGATGGGTCCCCGGAGGTGCCCGGTGCGGGGCTGCGCCGGGCGGCGGGGCTGCCCGGGGGATGGGCCCCCGGAGGTGCCCGGTGCCGGGGCTGCGCCGCGCGGCGGGCCAGGTCGGCCGCGTCCTGCCTTGATTCTCATCCAGCAGTGAGCGGGTCACTACGGTCTGCGGGGGGTCGTCCCCCCGGGGGCAGTACAGTCTCAGCCGCTGATGTCGGGGCCGGCTCGGGTGATCGTGATGCGGATGATCACTCGCTTGTCGCGTTCCATCGCGGCGCGGTATTCGGCCCAGTCTGGGTGCTCGCCTGCGACGGCGCGATAATACTGGACCAGAAGGTCCATGGCCTCGGGCAGCGCGACGACCTCGGCCGTCCCGTCGACCTGAATCCAGCCCCCGAAGAACGCCTCGGTGAAGACGCACAAGGACGCGTGCGGCCGACGGCGTACGTTATGCGTCTTGATGGCGGTTTCCCGGGTGCTAATCAGCACCCGGCCCTCGCCGTCGAGACCCGCCAGTACCGGCGACAGTTGCGGCCCGCCGTCGGCGCGGCCGGTCGCTAGGACTGCCCGGTGATGAGTCCGCAGGAAGCCGCGGGCCCGATCGAGATCCACTCAACCACTGTAGAGGCGAATGCGGCGGCGCAACTCGTACTCGTGCACGATCGCGGTCGCGTAGCCGTTGGATAGACCGTGCTCGTCAGCCAGCCAGTGCGCACGTTCCTCACAGCGGAGGAACGCGGGGCCTGATTCGAGGCTTGTGAACCACTCCCGTAGGTCACGTCCGGTGACGCCGGGGATCCGGGCGATGAGGTTTTTGTGCATCTCCGGAGAGTGATTCAGAGCCAATTGGCACCTCCAGGGTGAACTCCTCTTTGTTGCGAGCGTGCACCAGCGCTGGGCACATGACAAGCCCTGGCCTCCAGCTTTCCGAGTTACGCTAGTCTGCCCCGGTCGCGGGTGGACACGTCGCGCAGCACGACCGCCCGTCACGAGCGGAAGCTTTTCAGCTCAGCCGTTCGAGGATCATGGCCATGCCCTGCCCGCCGCCCACGCACATGGTCTCCAGACCGAACGTCTTGTCGTGGAACTGCAGGCTGTTGACCAATGTCGTGGCGATTCGCGCGCCGGTCATACCGAACGGGTGCCCGATGGCGATAGCCCCGCCGTTGACGTTGAGCCTGTCCAGCTCGATACCGAGTTCTTTGTAACTCGCGATGACCTGAGCGGCGAATGCCTCGTTGATCTCCACCAGGTCGATATCGCCGATCGCCATGCCTGCCCTGGCGAGCGCCCGCCTTGACGCCTCGACAGGTCCGAGGCCCATGATCTCCGGCGACAGCCCCGACACGCCTGTGGCAACGACACGTGCGAGCGGGGTGATGCCAAGCTCGGCGGCCTTCGTGTCGCTCATCACGATCACGGCAGCGGCGCCGTCGTTGAGCGGGCAGCAGTTGCCCGCGGTCACGGTTCCGTCCGGCCGGAACACCGGCTGCAGCGTGGCCACCTTCTCGATCGTGGTCCCTGCGCGTGGGCCGTCGTCCTTCGTATTCACGGTGCCGTCGGGCATCGTCACGGGTGTGATCTCACGCTGCCAGAACCCATCGGCGAGGGCCTTTTCCGCCAGGTTCTGCGACCGTACGCCGAACTCGTCCTGCTCGCTCCTACTGACGCCGCGCAACTCGGCGACGTTCTCGGCGGTCTGTCCCATAGCGATATAGACGTCAGGGAGAACGCCGTTCTCGCGCGGGTCATGCCAGCCATCGTCGCCGCCCTCCGCCTCCTTCGCGGTCCTGGCCTCCGCGTCGGCGAACAGCGGGTTGCGAGTGTCCGGCCATGAGTCGCTGCTCCCGGCGGCGAGGCGGCTGACGCACTCCACACCGGCCGAGATAAACGCGTCACCTTCGCCGCTCTTGATGGCGTGGAACGCCATTCGAGTAGTCTGCAGGGACGACGAGCAGTACCGGTTGACCGTGGTCCCTGGCAGGTGGTCATAGCCGAGCAGGACTGTCACCACCCTCGCCATGTTGTAGCCTTGCTCGCCGCCTGGCAGGCCGCAGCCGAGCATCAGGTCCTCGATGGCCGTCGGATCCAGTTGCGGCACCTTGCCCAGGGCCGCGTGGACCATCTGCGCGGCGAGGTCATCCGGGCGGATGTCCTTCATTGTTCCCTTGAACGCGCGGCCAATGGGTGAGCGTGCGGTGGCGACGATAACTGCCTCAGGCATGATGACATCTCTTCCTCGAGCCGGTGGATTACTCAACGGTAACCCATGATTCGTGCGAACGCGCGGGGTCAGCCTGGCTGTTATGACCGGAACCGTGGACGGTTCGATACCGTCGAAGCGAGCAATCTAGCTGCGGGATCGCGTCACTCCTAAGATTGTCCGGCCTTCTGTGACTGCCGCGCCTGCTGTGACAAGGGCGGTCGATATGCAGGTTCATGATTCACTGGTCGAACTCGTGGGAAACACCCCGATCGTCCGGCTGAGAAAGGTGACCACGGGAGTCGACGCGGCCGACGTGCTTGCGAAGATCGAGTACGTCAACCCCGGCGGCTCGGTGAAGGACCGGATCGCGCTGCATATGGTGCAGGCTGCCGAGGCGTCGGGCGCGCTCAAACCGGGTGGAACCATCGTGGAACCCACGTCGGGCAACACCGGCGTCGGCCTCGCGATCGTCGCAGCGGAGAAGGGCTATCGTTGCCTCTTCGTCTGCCCGGACAAGGTCGCCCAGGATAAGATCGCCGTGCTGCGGGCATACGGAGCCGAGGTCGTGGTCTGCCCGACCACGGTGGCACCGGATCACCCGGACTCCTACTACGCGGTGTCCGATCGCCTGGCTGCCGAGACGCCAGGAGGATGGAAGCCCGATCAGTACACGAACCAGGAAAACCCGGCGTCGCATTACCGGACCACCGGCCCGGAGATCTGGGCGCAGACCGCCGGCACCATCACCCACTTCGTCGCGGGCATCGGCACCGGGGGGACGATCACAGGAGCCGGCCGCTATCTCAAGGAAGTATCGGGCGGCCGAGTGCGGGTCATCGGCGCCGACCCGGAGGGATCCGTCTATTCGGGCGGTACCGGCCGCCCCTACCTCGTGGAAGGAGTGGGTGAGGACATCTGGCCAGCGACCTACGACCCGTCTGTGTGCGATCAGGTCATCGCAGTGAGCGACAAGGAGTCGTTCGGCATGACGCGCAGGCTCGCGCGCGAGGAAGCGCTGCTTGTCGGCGGATCATCCGGGCTCGCGGTAGTGGCCGGGCTGCGGGTGGCCGCGACCGCGGATCCTGGCGCCGTGATCGTGACGCTGTTGCCCGATGGCGGCCGCGGCTACCTCTCGAAGATCTTTAGTGACGACTGGATGGCCGACTACGGATTCCTCGATGTGGTGACGGCCGAACCCCGCGTGAGCGACGTGCTGGCTAGAAAGGGCCCGGGGCTACCCGAGTTCGTGCACGCCCACCCAGACGAAACTGTCGGCACCGCCATCGAGATCCTGCGCGAATACGATGTCTCGCAACTGCCCGTCATGAAGGCGGAGCCACCGGTGATGGCCGCCGAGGTCGTCGGGTCCATCGTCGAGCGTGATCTCCTCGACGCACTGCTCGCGGGCCGGGCCCGACCCGGCGATCCCGTGTCCAGGCACATGTCCGCGCCCCTGCCGATGGTCGGCTCGGGCGAAGCCGTCAGCCGCGCGGTCGAAGCACTCGAGAAGGCCGGCGCCGCGGTCATCCTGATCGACGGCAAGCCCGTTGGCATGCTGACGCGCCAGGATGTGCTCGCTTTCCTCGCTAGTGTCACCTCATGAACAGTGACATCAGCGGGTTCGAGACCCTTGCGATCCACGCCGGGCAGGACCCTGACCCGGTGACTGGCGCTGTTGTCCCGCCGATCTACCAGGTGTCCACCTACAAGCAGGACGGGGTTGGCGGCCTGCGCGGTGGCTACGAGTACAGCAGGACAGCAAACCCGACCCGGACCGCGCTGGAAACATGCCTGGCCGCCCTCGAGGGAGGCGCCCGGGGGCTGGCCTTCGCCTCGGGCATGGCCGCCGAGGATTGCCTGCTGCGCACGGTCTGCGCACCAGGTGACAGGGTCCTGATCCCTGACGACGCCTACGGTGGCACGTACCGACTGCTCGCCCAGGTCCTTGACCGGTGGGGCGTGCGTCACACGACGGTGCGGTTCGCCGCCGCGGCAGCCGTTAAGGAGGTTCTCGAGGAAGAACCGGCTCGGGTGGTATGGGTCGAGACGCCCACCAACCCCCTGCTCGGCATCGCCGACATAGCGGTGATCGCGGACATCGCGCACGAGGCGGGCGCGCTATTCGTGGTGGACAATACGTTCGCGTCACCGTATCTGCAGCGGCCGATCGCGCTCGGCGCCGACGTGGTGGTGCACTCCACGACGAAGTACATCGGAGGTCACTCCGATGTTGTCGGGGGAGCGCTGGTGCCCGCCGATCCAGGGCTCGGTGAGCGTCTGGCGTTCCATCAGAACGCGATCGGCGGGGTGGCAGGTCCGTTCGACGCGTGGCTGACCTTGCGCGGGGTCAGGACACTCGGGGTCAGGATGGACCGGCATTGCGCGAACGCGGCCAGGATCGCGGGAGCGCTCGCAGCCCACCCCGCGGTGACCCAGGTGCTCTATCCCGGTCTGCCCTCCCATCCAGGGCATGAGGCTGCGGCCAAGCAAATGCGCGGATTCGGCGGCATGGTGTCACTGAGACTGCGCGGAGGCGAGGAAGCCGCGGTCCGGATGTGCGGGCGTACCAGGCTGTTCACGCTCGGGGAGTCACTTGGCGGCGTGGAGTCCCTTATCGAGCAGCCGGCCCGGATGACGCATGTATCCACCGCGGGCTCCGTGCTGGAGGTGCCACCCGATTTGGTGCGGCTGTCCGTCGGCATCGAGGCGTGCGACGACCTGCTCGACGATCTCAATCAAGCGCTCGCTTGACCTCTCCTCGCCTGGATCAGCCGTGCCAGACCATCAGGACAAGTATCACCAGCCAGATGAGGGTGATCACGCCACCCATGGTGGCGATTCGGCCACGCTCTACTGATGCGAGATGAGGCGCGGCAGTGGCACCGCCAGCGCTCGCGAGGGCCGGCTGGGGCGCGGTCGCAGTGGCCGCGGGCTCGCCCGCTCGTGCGCCCAGCCTATCCGCGGCCTCGTCCCCGGTCGGCTCTGCCGTGGTGCGTTCTGCGGCAGTACGCTCGCCCGCTGGCGCAGAAACGTCCGGCCGGCCAGTCGTGGCGGCCGCCGCGGCATCGGCCGACCCGTTCGCGGGCACTGGTGTCCCGGCCGCGGCCGCATCGACCGCTACGGCCCTGTCCATCGCGGTGATGGCACGGCGCTGGTCGAAGATGACGAGCACAAGCAAGACCGCGGCGACGATGAACAGGGTCGTCGCGGCAGTGAACCACGCTTGGTTGAAGTCGTGCCGGCCTAGCAGCAGGCCGAAAAGGAAAACGCCGGCCGTCAGCGCGCCGAAGATCCGCGTGCTGCGGTACAGGTACCGCAGCACGGGAATGTCCCGCTTCCTGATGTAGCGCGGCGTCACGAGCAAGGCGGTCGCGGCGGGGCCGAGTGTGAAGATCGCGAACCCGATGTGCAGCCACAGCAGCAGTTTGTCGGCGAACGACATGGCACGAATCTTGTCACACCGTGACGGCGTCTCATGCCTGTTGCACCCACGTGCGCCCCGCAGGCAACAAGCCGTGTCGCGCGACAACCAGGGCCGAACCTAGGGGCGACCCCTGGCGACGCGGGGCCCAGCGGGCGGTGACGATGGCCGAGCGGCACCTGAACCTGGTGCCAGCTCACCGCCCAGGGGCCTCCCGCGCCGTCGCGAGAGGAAGCCATGACGAGGGGAAGAACATGAGAGTCCTAGCAAAGTCCGCAGCTATCGCGGGGGCGGCGTTGCTCGCCGCCGGGGGCGCCGCCGCCACTGCAGCCGGTGCTACGAGTGCTACCGCCCACCCCGCAGTCGCGCACACCTCGTTCCAGATGGTCCGCTCCGCTGCTGCGGTCGGCGCCAACTGCCTCAAGGGTGCGCACGCCACAGTCACCATCCAGTCGCAGGGCCCAGTCGAGGTCATGAACGTTTCTGCGGCCAACCTGCCGCCTAAGACGGACTTCGATTTCTTTGTCATCCAGGTGCCCAATGCGCCGTTTGGCATCTCCTGGTACCAGGGGGATCTGGACAGCAATAGCAGTGGCAGCGCTCAAGGCACTTTCATCGGGCGATTCAGCATCGAGACCTTCGCTGTGGCGCCTGGCGCGGCGCCGGCGCCCCAGGTTTTCAATAGCCCGCCCTTCCCGGACGCCGCCAAGAACCCCGCCTTCGGCCCTGTGCAGATGTACCACCTGGGCCTGTGGTTCAACTCGCCGAAGAACGCCGCCGCCGCCGGTTGCCCGAGTACCGTCACGCCGTTCAACGGTGAACACGACGCCGGCGTGCAGGCGCTGAGCACACGCAACTTCTCCGACCAGTTCGGTCCGCTGCGACAGATCCAACCCTGACGCCAGGTCGTGCCGAGGATGCGGGGGCAGAGTCCAGCCTCCGCGTCCTCGGCCGCCGCGCTCCGCAGAAGCTGCCCTGACGAACGACGTCGCGATGTATCAGGTGCGGGGGATCCCTCTCCTTCAGAGTATGCAGCCGGGCGGCCGGATGGCCGCCCATCGGGTTTGCACCCCACAACGGGGAGGCGAGCAGCGTTGACCTTTTCCCTTTATGCGTTGCCGTCCGCCGCCGCGGCTGTCGGCCCCGGGGTGTTCGTCGGCCGTGCGGCTGAGCTGGCAGAGCTTGCGGCGGCTGCCGCTGCGGCACGCCGCGGGCAGCCCAAAGTCGTGCTCGTCGAGGGCGAAGGCGGCATCGGCAAGTCGAGCCTCGTGACGCATTTCGCGGCGGGGCTGGCCGACGTGACGGTCCTGTGGGCCAGTGGCGACGAGGCGGAGCTGTTGCTGCCGTACGGCATCGTGGGTCAGCTAGTGGCCAGCGCCCGCGGGATGACTGGCGCGGCGGGATTACTGGCCTCGGATCTGAGCGGTGGGGTCGATCCCTTTGCGGTTGGCGCCGAACTGGTCGGCTGGCTGGGTCAGTTCTGCCGTGGCCGGGGACTGGTGCTGGCGGTCATCGACGACCTGCAGTGGGCGGATGGGCCCTCTGCGCGGGCATTGCTTTTCGCTGTCCGCCGCCTGCAGGCGGATCGGATGCTGCTGGTGGTGTCGGCCCGCACGGGTGAGCTGTCCCGGTTAGGCGACGGCTGGCAGCGCTTCTTGGCGGGGGATCACAGGGCAGGCCGGGTGCGCCTGGGTGGTCTTGAGCCCGCGGATGTGGTGGCACTGGGCCGGGCGCTGGGGGCCGGGGAGTTGTCGCGCCGGGCCGCCAACCGCCTGCTCGAGGACACGGGCGGTAACCCGTTGTACTGCCGGGCTGTGCTTGAGGAGTTCGGGGTCGATGGCTTGGACCGGCTCGGCGGGGTCCTGGGTGTACCGCGCTCGCTGGCCGGGGTGGTGTTGCTGCGGCTGAGCTCACTGAGCCCTGCTGCCAGAGAGCTTGTTGTGGCGGCGGCGGTTCTTGGCGGCCCATGCCTGGTTGCGGCGGCGGCCGCCTTGGCCGGCCTGACAGATCCGCTGCCAGCGCTTGGCGAGGCGGTGGCGGCGGGAATCCTGGTCGAGCAGCCCGGCGGGGCGGCGGCCGGTATCGGCTTCAGCCACATGCTGGTGCAGCGGGCGGTCTACGGCGATCTGAACCCGGCCCGGCGGCGCCGGCTGCACGCGCGGGCGGCGGGCTTGGCCGGCCGGGACCGGGCGCTAGGGCACCGGGTGGCGGCGGCGGTCGGCCCGGACGACCGGCTGGCTGGCGAGCTCGAGGAGGCTGGCCGGCAGGCACGCCGCCTCGGCAGGACGGCGCAGGCCGCGGCCTGGCTGGCGCAGGCTGCGGCGGTGAGTGGTGAGCCTGAGGCGGCTGATCGCCGCCTGCTTGACGCGCTGGAGACTCTGGTCACCTATGGCGAGGTGGCCGAGGCGGAGGCCCTTGCTGGCGGGGTGGCAACCGCAGGGCAGAGCGCGCGCCGCAGCGAGCTGCTTGGCACGCTGGATTTCTTCGCGGGCCGGGCCGCTGCAGCCGAGGCCCGCCTGCTGGCGGCGTGGCAGAGTCACGACCCCGCTTCTGACGCGTCGGTGGGCGCTGCGGCCGCCACCCAGCTGGCGGTGTTGTGCCTAGTCGCGGGCCGGATCCGGGAAGCGATCGAATGGGGCGAGCGGGCGGCCAGGAACGGCGCCGTCCCGGACGCCATGCGCCACCGGGCGCTGGGCCTGCTGGCCATCGCACTCTTCGCCGTTGGGCGAGGACCCGAGGGCTTGGCCCGGCTGGCGTTCTTGCCCGCAGCCGCTTCCGAGGTGTCGCGGTCGGACACCGACACACTGGTGTTGCGGGGCATGGCCAGGGTCTTGGCCGAGGACCTGGCCGGGGCGATCGCCGACCTCTCCACCGCCGCGGCGAGGTTGCGGGCCGGAGTCCCGCTGCGCACCGCCAGCCAGTGCCTCAGCTACCTGGCGGGCGCAGAGTACCGCCTCGGGTCGTGGGAGGACGCCGTGGTGCACGGAGAGCTTGCGGTCTCGCTCGCCCAGGACGCTGACCGGGTATGGGACCTGGGCTTCATGCACAGCGCCGCCGCTGTTGTTCCCGCGCTGCGGGGCGACTGGGAGGTTGCCAGCGCGCACGTCCGGATGGCCACCGAGGCCGGCCATGCTTCCGCCGCGCCGGGTGCGACCGGCGCGGCGGCGATCGCCCAGGCGTTTCTGGCCATGGCCCGAGGCGATCTGGAAGGTGTCGTTGAAGCCGTCGCGGCCGTGCGCGCCACCGGCCGGGCGGAGTTCCTGAGCCTCCTGCCCTACAACTGGCGATCCCTCGAGATCGGCGCCCTTATCGGCCTGGCCCGGCTGGGCCAGGCGGAAACGGCTCTGGCTGAGCTCGAGGCGGCCCTGTCACTCACCGGCCCTGCGTCGGCTCGGGTTGCCGCCGCCCGGCTGCGCGGCGATCTGGCCGCCGCCGCCGGGCACCGGGCAGCCGCCACCGCGGCGTTCGAAACCGCCTGGCGCCATGCCCAAGGGCTCCAGGTGCCGCTGGCGCTCGCCCTGCTCGAGCTCTCGCACGCACGTCACCTGCGCGCGGTCGGCGAGCCGCAAGCGGCGGTCGCCAGGCTGCGCTCAGCCAGGCAGCGCCTGACCAAGCTGGGCGCCCGTCCCTATCTGCAGGCCTGTGAGCGGGAACTCGCCGCCGCCGCCGCGTCGGCCGGCACGGCAACAGCACCCGCCATGCTCGGCCTCACTCCGGCCGAGCAGGCGGTGGCCCGCCTTGTCGCGGCCGGCCGCTCCAACCGGCAAACTGCGGCTGAGCTGTACATCAGCGTCAAGACCGTCGAGTTCCACCTCGGGCACATCTTCGCCAAGCTCGGCATCCGATCCCGACGCGACTTGGTCACCCGCATCGGCGTCCCGCAGCACCGCCTGGAGCAGTACGACGGTTAACCCTAGGGTCGAACCTAGGGTTAACACCGGGGGACGACGCTATCGACACGGCTCCAGCGGCCGGGTGACGATGAGTGTGAAAGCGACGTCATCGCGTCGCAACTTCAGGCAGGTGGCGGCGCCGGGCAGGTGGCGGCGCCGGGCAGGTGGCGGGCGCCGGGTTCCACCTGGCCCGTTTCGCCACGACCGGCATGATCGTTCCGGGGGGTGCGCGTGACTGATCAGGATTCCTTCGACTACGTCGTCGTCGGCGCAGGGAGCGCCGGCTGTGTGTTGGCGGCGCGGCTGACCGAGGACCCGGCGGTGTCGGTGCTGCTGCTGGAGGCGGGGCCGCCGGCCGACGCCGACGAGGTCCGCATCCCGGCCGCGTTCTCCGCCCTCTTCAGGACGCGCTGGGACTGGAACTACACCACCGTCGAGCAGAAGCAGCTCGGCGGCCGGCGTGCGTACTGGCCCCGGATGAAGGCCGTCGGCGGCTGCTCGGCGATGAACGCGATGATCTACATGCGGGGAAACCGGGTCGACTACGACGGCTGGCGCGACGGGCACGGCGCCGCCGGCTGGGGTTACGCGGACGTGCTGCCCTACTTCATCCGCTCGGAGGGCAACACCCGTCTGGGCGAGCCGTACCACGGACGGACCGGACCGCTGCACGTCGAGGACCGCCGCTACAGCCACGAGCTGAGCCGCGCCTGGGTGCAGGCGGCAGTCGCGTGGGGGCTCAAGCCGACCGACGACTTCAACGGCGCTGCGCAGGAGGGCGCCGGGCTTTATCAGGTCACGTGCAAGCGCGGGCGCCGCTGGTCGGCCGCTGACGGCTACCTCAATCCAGCCCTTGACCGGCCCAATCTGGAGGTCAGAACAAGCGCGCAGGCAACCCGGATAGTGGTGCGGGGCGCGCGCGCGACTGGTGTTGAATACCGGCAGCAGGACACTGATCGGACCGCGCACGTCGGCGCGGAGGTGCTGCTGGCCGGGGGCGCGATCAACTCGCCGCAGTTGCTGTTGCTGTCCGGTGTCGGCCCGGCGGCGCATCTGCGTGAGCTCGGCATCAGTGTGGTCGCCGACCTGCCGGTGGGCGAGAACCTGCAGGACCACCCCGTCGTGCCGCTGCTGTGGCACACCCGCGGCACCACCGACCTGCTCGACTTCGCCACGCCAGGCCGGCTCGCCCAGTGGCGGCTGCTCGGCCGCGGCCCGCTGGCCTCGAACGTCGGTGAGGCCGGTGCGTTCTTCGCCAGCCGTGACGGCCTGCCCGCCCCGGACATCCAAGCGCTGACGGCGCCGACCGGCTTCTACGACAATGGTTTGCGGGAACCGACCAGCCGGATGGTTGCCACCGGCGCCACGCTGGTCGCCGTGGCCAGTCGCGGACGGCTGCGGCTGGCAACGCGAGACCCGCTGTGGCGGCCGGAGATCGACGCGGGTTACTTCGATGACCCGGCCGATCTCGACGCCATGCTGGCCGGCTGCCGGACCCTTCTTGAGATCGCCGACCAAGCCCCGATGCGCAGACTGCGCGATCGCCCGTTCCTGCCCGCCGATGGACGCGACAGCACCGACGAGCAGCTGCTCGGCCACATCCGGGACCGGGCCCAGACGCTCTACCACCCGGCCGGCACCTGTGCGATGGGCAGCGGCGAGGGCGCTGTCGTGGACCCGCAGCTGCGCGTCTACGGGATCGAGGGCCTCCGGGTCGTCGATGCCTCGGTGATGCCAGCCATCCCCCGCGGCAACACCAACGCACCCACCATCATGATCGCGGAGAAGGCGGCCGACCTCGTCCGCGGCATGCCACCCCTTACTGCCCAGGAGCCGACACCGTGACCACCACACCGTCCGAATCATTGATCACCGATCATGCTGGCCCGGTGACCTTCGACTCGCTGGACCCGGCGACGGGCGAGGTCGTCGGCACCTACCCCGTGTACGACGCCGAGGAGGTGAACGCCACGGTGGCGCGTGCCAGGGCCGCCACCGCCTTCTGGTCGCCGCTGCCGCACGCCGAACGCTCCCGGCGGCTCACCACGTGGGCGGGCGTGCTCACCCGCCGCATCGGCCAACTTGCCGAGCTCGTCCACGCCGAGAACGGCAAACCGCATTCGGACGCGCAGCTGGAGATCGTGCTCGCGATCGAGCACATCGCGTGGGCGGCCAAGCACGCACGCAAGGTGCTCGGCCCGCGGCGGGCGCGCCCCGGACTGCTGATGGTCAGCCACACCGCGACGGTCGAGTACCAGCCCCTCGGCGTCGTCGGGGTGATCGGGCCCTGGAACTACCCGGTGTTCACCCCGGTCGGCTCCATCGCCTATGCCCTGGCCGCCGGCAACGCGGTGGTCTTCAAGCCGAGCGAGCACACTCCAGGCGTCGGCGCGTGGCTGGTGGACGCTTTCACGCAGGTGGTACCCGAAGCGCCGGTCCTGCAGCTGATCACCGGCTTTGGCGCGACCGGGAACGCACTATGCCACGCCGGCCTGGACAAGGTTGCCTTCACTGGCTCCGCGGCCACCGGGAAGAAGGTGATGCACGCCTGCGCCGACGGGCTTGTCCCTGTCATCATCGAGGGCGGCGGCAAGGACGCGCTGCTCGTCGACGCCGACGCCGACATCCCCGCGGCCGCCGACGCGGCCGTCTGGGGTGGTATGGCCAACGCCGGGCAGACCTGCATCGGGGTCGAGCGGGTCTACGTCCACGAACGGGTCTATGACGCGTTTGTCGCCGAGGTCACCGCCCGTGCCCGCGACCTGCGGGCAGGGCCCGGCCAGAAGATCGGCCCGATGACGATGCCGACGCAATCAGGCGTGATCCGCAGGCACATCGCCGACGCACTCGCGCGCGGCGGCAGGGCGGTCGTCGGCGGTTCGGACGCGGTGGGCGAGCGTTACGTGCAGCCGACGGTGCTGCTGGATGTGCCCGAGGACTCCTCGGCGGTGACCGAGGAAACCTTCGGCCCGACCCTGACCATCGCGAAGGTGCCCGGCATGGACGAGGCCGTCCGCCGCGCCAACGCCTCGGCCTACGGTCTGGGCGCGACCGTGTTCTCGCGCGCCCACGGCGCCGGGCTGGCGCGCCGGATCCGCGCTGGAATGGTCACGGTGAACTCGGTCATCTCCTACGCCGCCATACCGTCACTGCCCTGGGGAGGGGTCGGGCAATCCGGCTTCGGGCGAATCCATGGCCCCGACGGGCTACGCGAATTCACCACCGCCAAGGCGGTCGCCCGGCAGCGCTTCAGGCCGCCGCTGCACCTGACCACCTTCGCCAGATCCGCCCGCGCGGACAAGGCGATCGTCACCCTGACCACCCTGCGGCACGGCCGCGCGGGCACCCTGCCCCGCCGCCGAGGCGCCCGGGCTGGCTCATGATTCAGCTCCTCGCCGCTCGGCTGAGCCGAGCCAGGCGGTGATGATCCTGGCGGTCTCGCGCGGCGTTTCCAGCTGAGGTACGTGACCCACATCGGGCATTGCCACCAGCGTCCAGGCGGGGTTGGCGCGCGCCGCCGCCCTGGCGATGCCTATGGGTACCACCCGGTCACGCACGCCGTGCAGCAGCAGTACAGGGCAGGTCACCGAGCGGATCCCGCGCCGGTACGCCATGCCGCGCAGGTAGCCTGCGGTGACAATGATGGACCGGGCGGCAGCGGCAATCTCCCGCTCGGTATCTGCGGCCAGCAGAAGCTCGCGGGCTACCGCGACATGCTGAGCGAGAATCTCAGCGGACACACGTGAGGCATCCGCACAGCACAGCGACAGCAGGCTGGCGACGAGCGCCTCCGGTGACATGTGACGGCGGCGTGCCATCAGCAGCGGGCCAAGGCCCGGCATAGCGTACGCGGCGAGCATCGGGGTGACGAACGGGTCCGGCCGCGCGAGCACCAAGGGCAGGACCGGGTTGAGCAGCACCAGGCGGGCGACGGTGCCCGGAGCTGCGCTGGCCTCGAGCAACGAGATCATGCCGCCCATCGAGTTACCGATGAGAATCACCTGGGTCGTGGGCGACGGCGCCACGGTTTCGATGAAACGGTGTAGCAGCGCCCGGTTCGCCACCACGTCGGTGCCGCGCCCCAGGGACCGGCTAAGGCCGTGCCCCGCCAGATCCGGGGCGAGCAAGCGGTAGCGGTCCGTCAGCGACGGAGCGATCGCCGACCAGTTGTCCGCCGACCCGGCGAGCCCGTGCACGCACACGACCGTCGGCCCGTCAGCCGGACCGCCGAAGTCCAGGTAGTGGACAGGGCCGTCGAGATCGATCCACCGCGAGTGCTCGCCGGCGCCTGGCATGGGCACGGCAGGGCCGCACTGGCGGCAATCGGCAGCGGCCGGGGCAGGACAGGGCCGCCACCGCGCGAGAACGCCCACGGCCCCGGCGGCGGGCGAGCCCTTTAAGCTGACCAGCTCCGATGCCGCCGACAGCCCGGTAGCGAGGATCGCAGCGCACCATTCGGTCGCCAGGTAGGCGCGGCTAGTGAGGGGTGCTGGAGCGCCGTCTTTGCCCTGCCTAATGATGGTCGGCGCACCGCGCCGCGGCGATGCGGGCGGTTGCGGCTCAGCCGCCGGCGGGTTAATGTTCATGGCCGCTTCCTTCTTATGGTCGGGCACTTCTCGTCACGCCGCGTCGCGCACTCGTCAGCGGGTGCCGCGAGGCCCAGCCAGCTCCGAATGGGAAAATCCGCGCACATCGTCGCCCGGGAGAAGGGCTATGTCGGTGCCACCGTGCCATCGTCACCGGCCGCGGCGCCCCGTGTCACCAGGGTGGATCCCTGGTTCGACCCTAGGTCAGCGGCGGGCGGCGCGGCCGCGGCGGGTGCGCAGGAAGTCCGCGACCACGTATTCACCGAGCCGCTGTGGTTCCGGGCGGAACAGCCTGCCACCGTTGCGCCGCGCCACTTCCTCGACGAACGCCGTGAGCCGCTCGTCCTCGGCGAGCATGAAAATGTTCAGCACCGCGCGGCGTCTGGTCATCTTGTCTACCTCGGCGAGCGTGAGTTCGATCGTTTCTGGCGCGGGCGGCCAGTCGAAGTACGGCCGCCCGTTGCGAAGCAGATGCGCGGTCGGCTCACCATCCGTCACGATGAGCACGACAGGCTCGTGCTCGGGATGCTTGTCGAGGTGGCGGCCCGCGATCAGCAGCGCATGGTGCAGGTTGGTGCCCTGGACCATGTCCCAGCCCAGGCCCGCCAGTTCCGTCTCCCGCAGCTCGCGCGCGTAGTTGGAGAAGCCGACAATCTGGACCGCATCCAGCGGGAACCTGGTCCTGATCAGTGAGTGCAGGGCGAGCGCGGTCTGCTTTGCGACGCCCCACGTGCCCCGCAACGCCATCGAGTAGGACAGGTCCACAAGCAGGCAGACCGCGGCCGCCGTGCGACGCTCGGTCTCGGTCACCTCGAAGTCGTCCACGGACAGGTGCACAGCCGCCACGCCGGTGTCTCGCGCAGGTCCGGCGCCTGCCGCAGCGCCGCCATCCACCGCGGCAGGCGCGCGGGTCGCTGATCGTAGCACCGCGTTGCGCACCGTCGCCGACACGTCGATCGGCTGCTCGTCGCCGAACTCCCACTGCCTGGTGCTTCCTGTTGGCTCCCCGGCATGGCCGGCATCCTGCTGGTCGTGATCGCCCGCGCGGCCCTCGCTCAGCTCGGCGAACACGCGGCGAAGCGCGGTATCCCCGAGCCTGCGGACCGCCTTCGGTGTCAGTTCCAGCTGCCCGCCCGACCGGCGCAGATAGCCCTGCTTCTCGAGCTCACGTTCGATCCGCCGCAGGCTTTCCATGTCGTCGACGGCGCGGCGGCCGAGCGCCCGCCGTACCGCTGCCTCGTCGACGTCGTCCAGGCGCGCGCCAGGGTAGTCCTGCCGCAGCGTCGCATCGAGCTCGGCCAGATCGGCGAGTTCCTCGATCGCGGTGGTGGCGTCGCCGAGACCAAGCGGTTCTTCCCCGGCCAGTGTGTCTGTGCGCCCACCTGCCGGGGCGTCCATGTCCGGGCGGCGCGCGCGCAGGGCCCCGGCCAACCGGGACATCTCCGCGGCTAGGCCCGCGTCGGCCATCGCCCCTTCCATCATCGCGGCAAGCTCGGCGCGCTGCTCCGCTGAGAGCGAGTCCAAGACCCGGTGCGCGGCGGTCATCCGCCGGACGAGCGAGTCGACGAGCTCGTCGAGATTCTGCGGGCTTTCCGGGAAGAACTCCCCGTACTTGCGCATGAAGTCGTCGAAATCCCGCTGCCGATGTTCGCCGCGCGCGTCCGCCTCGAGCATCCCGCTCAGGTTGGACATCATGTCCTTGACCCGCTGCATGGCGGCAGGGTCCGGCTGGGCCAGCGCGTCCTTCATGCCGCGGAACTGGCTGTCGAGCACTTCCCGCCGGAGCAGGTCCTTGAGCCGTTCGAAAGTCTCCCTGGCGGCATCCGACCGCCACTGGTAGGTGGACAGGGACCTGATGGCCTGGGCGGTCTCGCTGGGCAGCGTATCCAGCTCTGCCTCGGCCATCCGCGCATCGTCGCTCGGATCGGGGAAAAGGTCGGCACGCTCCTGCCCGATGGCGGTGTCAAGCAGCGCTCGCGCCTGCTCGAGTAGCCCGTCGGCGCGCCCACGCTCCCGTACCTCGCGCAGCCGCTCACGAACCCGGCGGATCAGATCGTCAAGCCCTTGCCGGTCACCCACCCCGCGCCGCAGGGCCTCGCGCAGCGCGTCCGCGGGTGCGCTGCCGCCCAGGATGGCGTCCGACATCTCGTCGAGCGCGGTTCGAACGTCGAACGGCGCCGCGAGCGGGTCGGGCGCATCGTGGTAGGGCCCGTAGCGGTAACTTCCCGAATTCGCCATTTCCCTTAGGTCCGCATTCCCTCACGTCCGGTAGACGGCCGCGCCGCCGCTGCTGTCCTTCGACAACCGCCGCATCAGGTACAGGCCTTCCAGCGTGAACTCGAGCGCGGCGGCGGCGTGGCCTGGTGATTCGCCGCCGTCCATACCGAGACGCTCCATGATCCGGGCCAGCCCCGGGACCTCGCCTGCACGGCCGAGCAGGTCACGGGCGGGCGTGAGCTCACCCGACTCGATCGTGCCGCCGCGGTCGAACTTGGCGAGCAGCCCGGACAGGTCGGCGCTGCCGAGGCAGGCGCGGAACGTGTCGGCTATCGCGCGTCGCAGCAGGTGGGTGAGCACCTCCTGCTCCCTGCCCTCCTCGCTGACCTCGAATTCGACCTTGCCGCGGAGCGTGTCCACGATCACCGGGAGGTCGCAGACTCGTGCCACTGGCTGGTCCTCGCCGGTCAAGGCAGCGCGGCGGACGGCTGAGGCGGTCACGCTCTCCGCCGCCGCGATGGCGAAACGTGCCGATACACCCGAACGGCTGTCGATGGCGCCCGAAGTCCGGACGAGGCGGGTGAACCGGGCGATGACCTCTACCAGGTGGCCCGGCAGCGGCCCGCCGGGATCCTGGCCGGCGCCGGGCAGCCGGGCCTCCTGCCGGACGAGCGCGAGTTCGTCTTCGAGGGTCAGCGGGTAGTGGGTGCGGATCTCCGCGCCGAAGCGGTCCTTCAGCGGCGTGATGATGCGCCCGCGGTTCGTGTAGTCCTCCGGGTTGGCGCTTGCGACCAGGAGAAGGTCGAGCTGGAGCCGCAGCGCGTAGCCGCGGACCTGGATGTCCCGTTCCTCGAGCACGTTCAGCAGCGCCACCTGGATGCGCTCGGCCAGGTCGGGCAGCTCGTTCAGGCAGAAGACCCCGCGGTTGGTGCGCGGAACCAGCCCGAAGTGGACGGTTTCCGGATCGCCGAGCGTGCGCCCCGACGCGACCTTGACGGGGTCGACGTCGCCGATCAGGTCGCCGACGCTGGTGTCCGGGGTGGCGAGTTTCTCGCCGTACCTTTCATCCCGGTGCC
The DNA here is from genome assembly GCA_035517695.1 of Streptosporangiaceae bacterium. Taxonomy (GTDB): domain Bacteria; phylum Actinomycetota; class Actinomycetes; order Streptosporangiales; family Streptosporangiaceae; genus DATFVJ01. The sequence goes on along the minus strand of DATIYI010000204.1, from coordinate 892 downwards.
GCCAGATGATGTCCAGGTCTCCGCCCCGCTCGGCGGCCAGCCGGCGGCAGCGCGCGCAAACCGGCGCGTACGGATGGTCGTTGATCTCGCAGCCGGCGACCGCTGGGGTCCATTCGTCGAGCAGCCCCGCGATGGTCCGGATCAGCCGGGTCTTTCCCTGGCCGCGCTCGCCGAGCAGGACGATGTCATGTCCGGCGAGCAGGGCACGCTCAACGTGCGGGAGCACGGTGGTGTCGAACCCGACGATGCCCGGGAAGCGGTCGCGACCGGCCCGCATCAGTGCGAGCAGGTTCTGCCTGATTTCCTCTTTGATGGTGTGATGCTGATGTCCGGAGGCGCGCAGTTCCCGGAGTGTCGCGGCTGCGGGTGGCTCCGTCCGGGGTTGCGTCGCGGCGGAAGCCGGGGGCTGGATCGGTGACGGCACCGTTCGACACTATGTCTTGTCCAGGCAACTTCGCATCTGACTTAGCTTGGCCAGGCTGGTTCATAGCCGCGAGAATCACCTCTCAGACACTTTTAGAACTCCGTAGGTGCTTTGAGGGGAGTCCCGTGGCCTTCTTCGGGCTGGCCTCGCGGCGGGCCCTGGCGTGGCGAGCGCCGCCAGCCAGCGCGGCGCGGGCGTCCTGCCTGGCGAAGTCTTCTCTGCCGATGCCGGGGAGCTGCGTTTTCCGGCAATGGCCGATCATGATGTACGAACGGTCCGCCGCGCCCGCGGCCGGGGTGGCCGGCGGGTTCTTCGCTGAGATCGGCCCGATCAGCGGGCGAAATCACTTGTGCTGGTTCACAGCGCTGCTCTTGATGTTCGGCGCCGGAACAGGAGGGTGAGCGTGGCGGGAGCAAATCCTGCGATTGTCATCGATATCGGCGGGACCAAGATTGCCGTGGGTGTGGT
>DATIYI010000203.1:0-43614 GCA_035517695.1 Streptosporangiaceae bacterium | reverse complement strand
ATGATCGAGTTGCCCGCGGTCGAACCGCGGATCGACCCGCCGCCGGATAGCCCGCACATCGCCGGTGTAGTCCTGCGCGCCCGGCGTCGCTGACCGCGCCACTCAGCGCCAAACGATCGCAGAATCTGTTGTCTTCTCTGTTGCACACGATTGAGCACAAATTCCCGCCGATCTGGGCGGATGGCGAGCGTGAGCTCCCGGCGGTTATGGCCGTGCATAACGAAGCATTCTGCGCCACGCTGGTTCTGGTCATGGGTCAGTCGCAGGGCTGCCGGTCGCCCGAGCGAAGAGTTCGCGTGGCAGTGAGCCAGGACAGCCTCAGTCAGTGTCCCGCCCGGCAGCACCGACCATCCAGTGCTGCTCCCGGTGTTTGGCCCCGCGGATGACCGTGGTAATCGTCGTGTCATCGACCCGTGTCGGCAGGTCTGAGAACCAAGGTCAGATGGTGGGCAGCAGTCCTCCGTCGATAACGTTGTTTGTGCCGGTGAGGTAGCTGGCGGAGGGGGAGACGAGGAAGCTGACGAGTGCTGCGACGTCATCCGTGGTGCCGGGCCGTCCGAGCGGAATGTTGAAGCTGGATATGAAGTTCCGGCGCGCGGTGTCTAGGTCGGGCCCTCATGGTCGGCAAGGGCGCGGATGCGTGCGGCGAAGGCGGCGGTCTCGATGACGCCCGGCCACGATGAAAACGATCACGCCGCCGACGAAATCTCCCGCTGCTGCCCGCGTCTCGAGTTCTGCCCACCACTGGGTGGTGTGCTGACCGGTCAGCACACCCTGATCTTGCATACGCGCCACATGATCGTGAAGGAGAGTCCGCAGAAACTGTGCGGGGCCGAGGATCACCCGCGGCATGACCGACACATCGGTCAACCCTGCGGCCCGGAACAGGCGCGGCAATTGCCGCCCGATGTGGCCCTCGGCCATAGCGCTGGCGAACGCATCCAGGATGATCCGGGTCGTTTCGGGCTCCGGGTGGTCGAGAAATAACGTTTCCTGGTCGAATTCCAGCACCCCCGCCGACCGCCAGGCCGGGTCACGCGAGCCGTCTCGCGGACAACGCGCGCCGGGTCCGGGACATGCTGCAAGAGGGTGGCTGCCCGGCAGGCGTCAAATCCCCGGTCGCCGTAGGGCAAGTCAGCGGCATCGCCGATCCGCAAGGAAATCGCGTTCCAAGGCTGGCAGCGCGCCGCCGCGCCTCGGCGATCATCGTCTCGCTGGTGTCCAGCCCCGACACGTGAGTGCCGTCCGGCATGAGGCGCGCCATCTCGGCCACATCCCCGCCGACGCCGCACCCGACATCCAAGGCGGCGCGTGCCCGCCCCAGCACAAGCTGCTCCATCAGAGCTGACTTGGCCGCCCTCAGCCCGGCAATGGCGTTGGCCGCGTCCAGAAACCGGATCAGGCCGCCCGGATCGGCGGAGACGTCCACGGCGCCGAACTCTGCGGGACTCGTCGCGTGATCTTCCGAAACCATTGTCGTGCTCCTCCGAAACTACGTGTCGGACGCCTCCCAGCTACTAGGGATACGGCCCCTGCGGCCAGCCTGGCAGCCGCACATGGCCGCCACGGGCCTCGCTGAAGCTCGTGTCAGCGAATGCGGTCCTCACGCCCCTCCCATCCGGGCGCGGAAACCGCCGATCGCGAGGGTTGTATCTGTCACTTCAACAGCATCGCGCAGGCTCATCTCAAGGCACACCCTCAGCGACCACATGAAAGCGATCTTCGCCAAGCTCGGGGTCTCTAGCCGCCCGGAGCTGACCGCATTCCTGCTTGACCAGGTGCTGGCAGACACCTGAACTCCAAGATCACCGAGTGGTGTCCAGCACAGGCTCATCCGGCAGGCAGCATGCCTTCGCTGCCGGCAAGGCCACCACGACAGGCATGCTCCCGGCCTACTCCCCCGGCTGTGGAGGCAGGTCCGGCCGCGCTGTATCGCCCGCCACAAGGCTCTCTCCCTTACGGGCCCCCAACTCGGAAGTTCCGCGTGCCATCGTCTCTACAAGAGTTCCCGCGCGGACACCGGTGCCGATTCGGCGTTGTGCTCGAAGCGAGCGGGCCCTACCGGCCAGGAGATGCTCACTTTCCGTGACCGCTATCGCCCGCCAAGGGGCTTCGGCTGATTGAATCAGCCGCGGCGGCGAGCGACCATGGAGGCCATGCCCTATGTGTTTCCCAGCGACGTGGACGAGCGCCCGATCGCAGTGATCGGCGGCGGGACGTTGGGCCGCCGCATCGCGATGATCTTTGCGGCCGGTGGCAGCCGGGTGCATCTGTTCTCTCGCTCCTCCTGCTCGCGTGAGGCCGCCAGACGATTCATCGACGAGCACGCCGTCGATGTCCGCGAGCGGCTCAGGCTCGCCGCGGGCCCGCTGGGCACGGCCGAGCTCTTCGACGCGCTGGAACCCGCCGTGGCCACGGCGTGGCTGGTTGTCGAATCGGTGTCGGAAGACCTGGCGCTCAAAAGGCAGGTGTTCGGCGAACTCGCCCGCCTCACCGAGCCCGACGCGATCTTGGCGACGAATTCCTCGTCGTATCCCAGTAGCCGCCTGGCCGGCGCCGTCGAATCCCCCGAGCGGCTCCTGAACGTCCACTTCCAGATGCCGCCCGAGCTTATCGCGGTCGAGCTGATGTCGTGCGGCCGGACCGATCCCGCGGTCATCGACGCCCTCGCCGAGCGGCTGCCGCGCTACGGGCTCGTGCCCTTCACCGTGATGCGCGAGAGCGTCGGCTTCTTGTTCAACCGCATCTGGCACGCCGCCCGGCGCGAATGCCTGATGGTCGTCGCCGAGGGCGTATCAACCCCGGCGGAGGTCGACCGCATCTGGCAACTGTCGCTCGGCACGGCGCTGGGACCGTTCCGGCTCATGGACCGGATCGGCCTGGACGTCACCCTCGCCGTCGAGCAGCACTACGCCACCATCCGCGACAGCATCCCCACCGCCCCACGCGACCTGCTGCGCGACTACGTCGACAAGGGGTTCCTCGGCGTCAAGTCCGGCAGGGGTTTCTACGACGACTACGCCGACTGACCGCCGACGGCTCCAAGCGGCCGTGGAGTTCGCGCAGCCTCGCGCCCGCTCCTTCGCTGCTGCCGCCCACGCCGCGAACCCGGTCCCGGCCGCCCGTGAGCGAGGAGCCCGTACCGCTTCCAGCGACCCATCCACCTCGAAGCTTGCTAGCCGCGATGAGGTCAGTCCCTCTATGGGGGGCCCGCTGTTGGGATCTGCGCGACTGGATCCGGCTCCCGGCACTCTCACGGCCAGGTCCGGCACTTCAAGCCGACCGCGGAGGAGCGTGATCGAGCCAATCGAGTCGGCCTAACCGACTCGCGCACAATGCCGCGTTAGGGGCGGCCGTGCCGTCCGGGCTGGCGAGTCGGCGACCGCACATATCCGGGTGACTTGCGTGTCTGTCAGCCGACGGACCGCCCAGCCGATGGGATGGTGCTGGAGGCATCGGTGGGCGGACTGGGCACCGTGATTGCATCCGGGTGCCGCTGCTGGATTCTCACGGCCGAAGACTGCCGACCTGCGGGCTGGCTGAGGAACCTTGATCCTCAGCGAAGCCCGCTGTGAGGGCCCATGTGCCCCGGCAAGGGGCAGTCCGCCCCGCGCGCATGTCAGTCGTAGTGCTTCATGTGCGGCCACAGCGTCTTCCAGGACCCGGACGGGCCGGTGCAGACGCCGATCGCCAGTTCGTTCCAGTCGTTCTTCACCTGGTCAGGAGGATTGTAGACGGCTAGCTGGCGGCAGCTCGCGAAGTACGGCTTCAGCTGCCCGGCCGCATCGACGTACAGCACCGTCGTGTCGGATGCGTCCCCCGGCCCCCACAGCCAGAACGTGTTGTGACCCGAGATCACCGGCGGCAGGTGGTACGGCGTGCCGTACGCGTCAAGCGCGCCGGCCTCCGCGTAGGCGCCCGTGAAGGTGGACGTCGGCGGCTGGCCTGCCCGGGTGAGCGCCGCGTTCTGCGCCGCGACTTCGGCGGTCAGCTGCGGCCAGCCGATGCCGTCAGCGATGCTCGTTGCCCCATTCACCTTGCGCAGGCTCGCGACCGGCAGTATGGGCAGCACGCTCGGCAAGACGGCCACAGTGCCGACCAGCGCGAGGACACCGATAACGACACGCCGGGCACGCGGCCGGCGCGCCGTAGCGATCCACCGCTCGGCCGAGACGGCCCCGGCTGCCAGTATCGCCGGCAGGATCCCGTCCACGTAGTAGACCTTGCCCGGGACCCAGACCAGGACGTAGATCAAGATAAGCGTGGCGGTGACGCCCAAGAACCGTAGCTGCGCAGCGCGCCAGAGCGTGATGAACCCCGCGATGGCCAGCGGGATCCCCAGCAGCCCCACGTAGAGGAGTTGCGCGGGCAGCCCGCCGATGTAGTCGGCCGTGGAGGTGTTCTGCTGGTGCAGCGCGGACGCCATCGTGAGCTGCGGCCATCCGTTGGCAAACTGCCAGAGCAGGTTCGGCAGCCAGATCACCAGCGCAACGACCCCACCGAGCCACGGCCACCGTGTTTTGATGACGGCCCGGTGCGCCGAGGTGACGAGGATGCCAATGACAAGAGCGGCCAGCAGGGTCAGGATCAGGTACTCGTCCTCGATGCCGATCCCGGCCGCGACGCCAGCGCCAAGCCACCACCGCGGCCGGTCCCGCAGCAGCGCCGTGGCCACGAACACCGTGACGACCGTCCAGGCGAGCAGGTCATACGGCGTGGTGTTCCCGACATGCATCGCACCTAGGAAGACCGGCGCGATAGCTGCGGTAAGCGCCGCGACCACCCGCGCAGCGCAGCCACCCCCGAACAGCGCGGCGAGCCGCGCGGCGAGCACCACGATCGCGCCGCCGGCCAGCGCTGGCAAGATCCGGATAGCGGCGGGGTTCACGCCGAACAGGTCAGTGGTGCGGGCGAGCAGCACCGCCAGCGGCGGCTGGTCCACATAGCCGAACGCCAACTGGTGACTGGCCACGAGAAAATACAGCTCGTCCTGCTGGAAGCCGTACCGGTCGCTGACCGCCAGCTCAAGGGCAACATAGGCGGCGGCGATCACCCACGCGGCCAGCGGCACCCGGTCGTCGTGACCAATCGCCGGAACCGGCGCGGACTCACCCGCCGCCGTTGTCCCTCTGGCGGACATGCCTCAACTACTACCACGCATCTTCACCAAACGCGGTCCACGTGATCGCGCCTGATCCTTGAACTTGCCGACGGGGCGGCGACTGGTGAGCGCAACCGCAGCCGGCCGGCGTTTCCTTGGCGGCAGCCACCTCGCAGCGGCCCTGCCCCTCGACGTCCCAGCGTGCGGGCGAGGGGCAGCGATAGAGCAGAGAATGGCGGGTGCATCTGGCCTCGCCGCGGAGGCGGTCTTCGACGCCCTGGTCGGCGACGCTAGGTGGCCGTCGTTCTGGGTGGAGCCGGCGGTCCGCCGCGGCGACCAGATCGAGTGGCGGTCCCCAGGCGGCCAGCCTGGCAAGGCCGATCCTGGCCAAAGACCAGCCGCGCACTTTCGGTCGCTACCTCGGCGGCACCGGGGCGACGTTCACCTTCCCGGGCGCCCGGTACGACGACGACGGCGTGCTCGCCGACGGCATGCAGGGCAAGGCGACGGCGCACCTCATCGATGCCATCCGCCAGCGGGCAGAGGGCAGTTCTGCGGGCCGGTCAGTATGGGGGATCGGCTCCCCACCGCGATCATCCCGGGGCCACTGCCCCGCGTCACCGATGCCAAGCGCGCGGCGGTTGGCTGGCTATAGCGCGATTGTTTCGCGCGCGTGGTGCGATTGTGCGGCGTGCGCTTGGGCGGCTTGCATGTCTGCCAGGCTGTCCATTGCCCACTGGCATATCGCGACGAGTGGGCTTGTAAGCGTTTGTCCGAGGGGGGTGAGCCGGTACTCGACGTGCGGCGGGATCACGTCGATGACGGTCCGCCCGACAAGCCCGTCGGCCTCCATGGTGCGCAGGGTCTGGGTGAGCATCTTTTGCGAGATGCCGCCGATCGCCCGCTTGAGTTCGCCGTGGCGGCGGGGGCCGACACGTCTTCCCGGTGCCTGTCGAGCCGTCACCCGCTCCATGGCACGTTCGCCGGGCAGTGCTCCCGCGCGAGCACACGGCACTGCAGCCGGTCTGCCTCCGCGGACGCGCCTCCAGTGCGGCGTCCTCGGGCAAGGGCCGGAACCGTTCCGCCTGCAATGCCGTATATCCGGGACAGCTTCCGGCGGGGGCGCCAGTTCACCTCGCTGGAGCAGATGCAGGCCGAGGCGGTTCCCTGGTCTGACCGGGTACGAGACCACAGCCGAAACGCTGGGGCCCGGCGACGGGTGCTGCTCGACACGCCCGCCTGGACCGCGGCCGCACCCGCCGCGACCGCGCCGCCGTGGAAGCCGACATCGCCAAGATCACCCGGCCCCGCTGGCTGAACCGGGTCCTCACCACCAACCTGACCGGCGACGAGCCGAGCGAGCTGCGGCTGACCTGGACCGTGGACGAGCCGGCCCGCCACGAGCTGGAGACCGAGCTGCTCGGCAAGCGGATCCTGGTCACCAGCCGCGACGACTGGCCGGTACCCGAAGTGGTCGCCGGCTATCGCTCCCAGTCCGACGCCGAAGCCGGGTTCCGCCAGCTCAAAGACCCGCGCGTGGTGTCCTTCTCCCCGATGCACCACTGGACCGACCAGAAAATCCGGGTGCACGTCTCCTACTGCGTCACCGCCCTGGCCGTCGCCCACCTGATGCGCCGCCAAGCCCGCCAGCACGGCCTCGACCTGTCAGTCCGGGTCCTGCTCAGCGAACTCGCCGGCATCCAGGAAACCGTGCTGCTCTACCCCTCCACCGGAGGCCGCCCCCGCGCCCGGCGCATGCTCACTGAGATGACCTTGACCCAGCAACGACTCTACGAAATCTTCGGACTCGACCGCTACGCGCCAGCGCGGTGAGACCAGTTAGGTAATACACCCAGCCGCCGACTGCACACCCGCTGACCTGGGCAAACGCAATCAAGATCAAACTAAGGGGGAAACTCGCGCTAGGCAACGCCGGCTCCCACGACCGACGGTCGGTGCGGATCACACGGATTGGCCGCCGGCCCAGCTCCAGGCGTAGCCGGGATCCTCGGCCCGCACAGCGGCGGGGCCGAGGAGCAGCGGCCTGAATGTGTCGATCATCACGGCGGTCTCATCGGTGCTCGTGCGGCCCTCGGCGAGGCCGCGCACGGCCGCCTCGACAGCGCCCGGCTGCGGACCGTGGGTGAACCCGGATGGGTGCAGGCTGATCGAGCCAATCTCGATGCCCGATCCGCGGCGTGCGGAATAGTCTCCGGCGACGTAGAACATCATCTCGTCTGAATCCACATTGTGGTGGTTGTAGGGAATCGGCACTGCCGCCGGGTCGAAGTCGAGCGGGCGCGGGCAGAACGAGCAGACGACGAAATTCGGCCCCTCGAAGGTCTGGTGGACGGGCGGCGGCGCATGCGTCCGCTTCACCACAGGCTCGAAGTCGGCGATGTTGAACGCATACGGGTATAGGTAACCGTCCCAGCCGACGACGTCGAAAGGATGTCGCGCATATGTGAGCCTGGTCAGCCCTGCCCGGTTGCGGACGAGTACGGGCACCTCCTTGCCCTCCGCGACCAGCGGGCCTTCGGCCCCACGCAGATCGCGCTCGCTGTACGGTGCGTGCTCGAGGAACTGCCCGTGGGGTGACAAATACCGCTTCGGTGTCCCTATGTGGCCGCTCGCCTCGACCACCAGCGCCCGGGCAGGCGTCTTCGCGGTTACTGGCAACCAGCGGTGGGTTGTGCCTGCTGGTACAAGCACGTAGTCGCCCGGCCCGGCGTCGATCCCGCCGTAGACCGATTCAAACCGCGCGTGACCACTCTGCAGATAGAGCATCTCGTCGCCGGCCGAGTTCCGGTACAGGTCCGAGGGTGCGTCGGCGGACGCGTAGTAGATGCGTATGTCGTCGTTGCCGAGCAGCAGGTGCCTGCCGAGGACGAGATCGCCCCCATCCGGCAGGTCCTGGGTGCGGAAATGGCGCGGAGCGAGTGGCAGATTGTGGACGATGGGACCGGCGGTCGCGGTGTCGGGAACGGCCTCACTCTTGACGATGGCTGTGGGCAGATTGAGGTGGTAAAGCAGCGACGAATCGGCGGAAAAGCCTTCCTCGCCCATCAGTTCCTCTGCATAGAGGCCGCCGTCGGGCCTGCGTAGCTGAATATGCCGTTTCCGCGGGATGTCACCCACTGCACGGTAATACGGCATCCTGTCTCCTTTGACTCAGACGGTCGGCAACAGGGAACATCAGCATCTCGCGGCACCGTTGGGTGCCACTGCTCGAACCGCAGGGCCGCACGCATTGGTGCGGCGGGACGCAGCCATTCCTGGCCCGCATGGCTGGCCGCGCGTGTCGCTCCTTCTCGACTATAGACGCACGGCGTAGGGTCGGCATCGCTGGAGGAAGGACCCCATACCCCCCGATGAACGACGACAACTCGCCTAGCGGCCGGGCCGGTGGCGCACCCGGCCGCTCCCAGGGCAAGCACTGTCTGCCGCTGCTCGCGCTGCTCATTGTGATCGCCGGCGTGCTGACAGCCGCCGCTGCCGCATTCGCGTTTTCTTATCCGGGTGTGCATGACATCGCCCGCGCTGCTGGCGTCCAGACGGGGCTCGCCCGCTTCTATCCCGCGTTACCCGACGCCCTGCTCGTGGTGGCCTGCGCCGCTGCGCTCGCGCTCCGCCGGGCCCACTGGTGGGCCCGCCTGCTGCCGTGGCTGTCGATCATCGCCATCGTCGCGCTCGTGGGAGCCGCGGACGCGGCGCACGCCATGGCGATCGAGCTTCCGCTGCGGTCTACCGAGGCAGCGGTGGCGGTCCTCCCCTGGGCACTGCTGCTGCTCGGCCTCCAGCTCTGGCTTTCCATGCTGCGGAACGCGCGGAACGAGCAGCCGCCGCCCGCCGCCAGCGCTGGGGCGACCGAGCCAGTGGTACCAGAACCGGCGATGGCCGAGCCTGGGGGGGCCAGCACCGCTGTAGCCAACCCCGCTGTAACCAGCACGGCTGTGGCCAGCACGGCCGTCGCCAGCACGGCTGTGGCCAGCCAAGGGCCGAAAGGCGCTGCGGTGGACGGCCCGGCAGTGGCCAGCCCGGTTGTGCCCAGCCCGGTTGTGCCCAGCCCCGCAATGCCCAGCCCGGTGCTCGCCCTTGCAGCAAACCCAGACAATCCGCCGGGCAACCAGCCCGACGCCAGCTCCACCGACGCCAACTCCGCCGACGCCAGCTCAGCCGAACGAAACTCACCCGCCACCAGCCCAGCCGAACGAAACTCAGCCGAAGCAAGCCCCGCCTACACCAAGTCAGCCGAGACCGGCCGGTCCGATGGACAGGCGCCACCAAGTCCGGGGGCCGACAGTACGGTCCCCGGCGGTCATTCCTCCTCAGCTACGTTTAGCGGGCTTGATCTCATACTGCCGCCGTATCCCGACGAGCCTGACAGCCATAGCGAGTACGACATTCCGCCCTGGCGCGTCGCCGATCAGGAGCGCGCCGATCCGACCGAGGCCGGTCTCGAGCATGTCGTCGGCAGCCCGCACGATCGCACCGCCGATCCCGGGCCCGAGCTGGCTATCGATGCCGATCCAGCGCCCGATGACCCGACGAGCGATGAGAGCCATGCCATCGGCGACGAGATGCCTGACGATCGGCACCGCCTCATCGGCGAAGGCCACGCCCTGGGCCACTTATCGGTGCAGTCCGCCGTTACTTCCGCCGCGCCTGACCTCGAGACCGAGCACGGGCCCGCATTTCCCGCGCCACCACTCAGCGCGCCGGTACCTGAGAGCGCCCTCCTGGAGCCCGCGGACCGGGCAGCTGAAGAAGGGGATGCGCAATCGCACGAGAGCAGGCCCCGGCCGCACGGCACGAAAGACCTGGCGCGCCAAGCAGCGCAATCGGCCCAAGAAACGAGAACACGAGCACCGCAAGCCGCTCAGCCGGACGCGTCAGCACGCGAACCGGCGCAACCGGATGCGCGTCAGCCCGGCGGGGACAAACCCGGGACACCGCAGGCGGAACCCGCCCAGGCGGTCGTCGCCGCGCAGGAACCGGACGCGCGAGAACTCCAGAAACCGCGATCAGCCGCGGACGGGAACGGACCCGGGACACCACACGCGGAACCCGCCCACGCGGCCGTCGCCGCGCAGGAACCGGACGCGCGAGAACTCCAGAAACCGCGAGCAGCCGCATATGAGGACGGGAACGGACCCGGGACACCACACGCAGAACTCGCGCTGGACGCTTCCGAAAAACGTGTACCAGAATCCTCTGGCGACTTCCCGCGCGTCCACAGTTCCCCGGTTCCGCCCAAGTCCGAGCGCCGAACCCGGCGACGACCTTAGGGTTGGCCGATTTCAGCCTGCCCGGGCCGACATGCCAAGCCAGCCTGGCCGTTCTCCGCTGTGACAGCGACGATGGCGGTCGCGATGGCCGCGATCCCCTCGCCGCGTCCCGTCAGCCCAAGCCCGTCGGTGGTGGTGGCAGCCACGGTGACGAGAGCACCGCCGAGTGCCGCCGAGAGTACGCCCTCGGCCTCAGCGCGCCTCGACGCGATCCTCGGCCGGTTCCCTATGACTTGTATGGCCACGTTACCGACGCGGTACCCAGCATCGGCCACGAGCTTGGCCACGGTGGACAGCAGTTCCGTCCCGGCTGCCCCGGCCCATCTGGGTTCCGTGGTGCCGAAGCAGCTACCAAGATCACCCAGTCCCGCGGCACACAACACCGCGTCGCATGCCGCGTGCGCCGCAACGTCTCCATCGGAATGACCGGCCAACCCATCCTGGCCCGGCCAGAAAAGACCGGCCAGGTAGAGCGGGCGACCGGAACGCAACGGGTGGACATCGACGCCGATGCCCACCCGTGGCAGGTCTGTGCTCACAGATCTGTGCTCGCAGATCTAGTGATCAGTTGACAGAACCTCGTCGAGAAGCGCTTCAGCCTTATCCTCGTTTGTTTTCTCAGCAAGGGCCAGCTCGCTCACGAGAATCTGCCTGGCCTTAGCAAGCATGCGCTTCTCACCCGCGGAAAGCCCGCGTTCCCTGTCCCTTCTCCACAGGTCGCGCACAACTTCCGCGACCTTGTTCACATCACCAGAGGCGAGCTTCTCCAGATTCGCCTTATACCTGCGCGACCAGTTGGTCGGCTCCTCGGTGTGCGGCGCACGGAGCACCTCGAACACCCTCTCGAGCCCCTCCTGGCCAACGACGTCACGCACGCCAACAAGTTCAGCGTTATCGGCGGGCACGCGCACCGTCAGGTCGCCCTTGTCGACCTTCAAGACCAGGTAGGATCTTGCCTCGCCCTTAATCGTCCGAGTCTCGACGGCTTCAATCCGAGCAGCCCCATGGTGGGGGTAGACGACAGTGTCGCCGACCTTAAAAGTCATGTGGCAAGTACCCCTTCCGCTGAAGACAAGGTTACCACGGCGGACGCGGGTGATAAACCGCCCTTGACGGTAAACGTGCAGGTCACTGGGGAATTCCGGGGCATCAGAATACGCGTGGGACGACGGTGCAGCTACCGGGCGGCGCCCGCGGGGCAGAACCTTCTCCGGTCAGTGGCCACGCGGTTCACCGCTCCGGGCGTGGCAGGCTCATACTGGAAACACGGAGGCAGGCCCGCACCGGCGCAGAGCAAAGCCGCAGAGCAAAGCCGCAGAGCGCGCGGTGCGGGCGATACGCCAGTACCCAAGCTTCCTCGGCCGGTGACGGGAGGTGTCCGTGGAGATGGGCAGCGAACCCGAGCGAGACGAGAGCGGCCTGCCGCCGGTCGACATCGAGATTCCAGACGATGCGCAGGAACTCGAGCGTGATGTGCAGGCTTACTACCGGGAAGTGCGCGCTGCACGCCGGCATCGTCGGTTCGAGCGCCTCATCGCACCATTTACCAGGCACGGGATGGTGGTCCCCCTCGTAGCGGGCACTCTTGCCGTGACCCTGTTCGCCGGCACCATGCTCACGGTGATCACCAGCACGCCACCGGAGGTCCCCTCGTCGATTTCCGCGCTGCGGTCGCCCGCGCCGTTGTCTAGCCCCCCTGTGCCACCCGCTCGGCAAGTGGGCGGACCACTGCCAAGGGCGGAAGTCTTCATCGACAACAAGCCCCTGCAACTACGCGACCTCAGTCCATCCGTGCTAGCGCTCGTTCCCCCAACTTGCGGTTGCCTCGTCGCACTGCAACAGCTCGCCGCGCAAGCCTCCGCAGCACAGATCAAGATCTACTTCGTCGGTAATGCCAGCGGACTGAAACAGGTCACGAGCCTCGCGGCCCGCGCCGGCCGAGGCAACATTACGGTGATCGACGATGCGCAGAACGTCCTGGGCAATTCCTACGATCCCGTTGGCCTCACCGCGATCCTTGTGCACAAAGACAGTGCCGTGGGATCGGTGCGGCGCAAGCTGATCCCTGGCTTCAAACTCGATGCCGAGCTTGTTCTGCTCGCCAAACCCGGCCTTGGCAAGCCGGATGCCCCGGCGCCGGGCTGATATCCGGGGCGCCACATCACGCGGGTCATGTGGACCACTGGAGCTGGGCCAGCTGGATCTACCCAGAACAGACCGGATCTACCTAGAACAGACGGACTACTTAGAACAGACGGACTACTTAGCGCACCTGTGCGGCTCAGGCACGCCGCCATGGAGCGGCGACCGGCTGGATCGTTAACGTTAACGGCTCAGCGCGGGTCGATGCCGCGCTGAGGTCAGCGCAAGTAGCCTCTGAGCCGTGCGAGCAAGTGTCATCGAGGGTCTCGTCAGAAGCTGCCATCCGCAGCCGGTGATCGCCGTCGCGGCCGGAGTCACCGCGATCGCCTACGCGGCCGGACGAGGGCTCACAGGTACCGCGATCGCTGGGCTCGCGGTACTCACCGGACAGCTCTCCATCGGCTGGAGCAATGATTATCTGGATCGGCGCACGGACAAGGCGGCGGGCCGACGTGACAAGCCGCTGGCGCTCGGCACCTTGCCCGCCCGGCTGGTCGCGTCCGCCGCGGTCGCGGCGGCGATCTGCTGCGTCCCGCTATCGCTCGCAAGCGGCTGGCGCGGCGGCCTCGCACAGCTCACGGCGGTGGGCTCGGGCTGGATCTACAACCTAGGCGTGAAGCGAACCATCTGGTCACCTGTGCCGTTCATCCCAGGATTCGGCCTCTTCCCCGCGTTTGTCACGCTTGGCCTGACGGGCCATCCCTGGCCTGCGTGGTGGGCACTGACCGCGGGCGCGCTGCTCGGGGTGGGAGCGCACTTCGCCAACGTCGTGCCCGACCTGCCAGCCGACCTCGCCACCGGAGTCCTTGGCCTGCCACAGCGGCTGGGTGGCAGGATCTCGCTGCTAGCGGCGGGCACCTTCCTCGGTTCGGCCACGGCGATCCTCGCGGTCGCGCCTGGCGGGTCCGACGCCCTCGCCGCATTCGGCCTCGCCGCGTCGGCCGCGGTACTCGCCGCTGGCCTGGCGGGCGCCATCGCAGGCCCACGCCACCAGGGCGGTCGCGTGCTCACCATGACCGCCGTCATTTCCGCGTGCCTGCTGGATGTGGTGCTGCTTGTGGCGAGGGCCGGCCAGATGAGCTAATGGCCATCGCCTGCTCCAGGTCATGGGGAGGGCACGTGAAGGGCCTGCCGACACGACCGCTACGCTTTGCGACGTCCGCCTGATCCGTTTGCGAGACGGGGAGACGACTCCGTGATCCGCAGAACCGCCATTCGGCTCGCGGCGAGCGCCGCGGCGGCCGCGCTTGTGCCGGCGCTCGCTGGCTGTGCAGCCGGCGTGAATGCCCAGACCAACCAGCCCTTCACCCCAACTGACGGCGCGAGCACGGTCTTTCATAACATCGCCATCCGCGACGTCTTCGTGCTCGGACCTGGCGTGAACGGAACGCTGCGGCCTGGCCAGGCCGCCGGCATGTTCCTCGCGCTGGTCAACAACGGCGCGCCCGATCGGCTGACGGCTGTCTCCGCCCCCGGTACCGCCACGTCAGTGACGATCCACGGCGGCACGGTGGAGCTCGGCCAGGCGCAGCCCGCGCTCCTCACCGGTCCCGCACCCGAACTCGTGCTCAACGGGTTGACCAGGGCGCTGATCGGTGGGCAGTCCATCCCCATGACGCTCACCTTCCAGAACGCGGGCACCGTCGCGATGATCATCCCGGTGGTGCCGAGGTCGAACTACTACGTGACGTTTTCGCCCCCGGCGCCGAGCCCGACGCCGACTCCAACCAAGACCGGCAAGGCCTCGAAGAGGCCGCACCCGTCGCCGTCCAGCTCGGCTCGGTCGGCGACACCCACGCCGAGGGGCACGCCTTAGCCAACCAGCGCACCCTGAGCAGCAGGCCTAAGCCGAGCAGCACGCCTTAGCCGAGCAGCAACCTTGGCTGTCAGGAGGCGGATTCGAACTTGTAGCCAAGCCCACGCACGGTCACGATGTGCCGCGGGTTCGCCGGGTCAGGCTCGATCTTTGCCCGCAATCGCTTCACGTGCACGTCGAGTGTTTTGGTATCGCCAACGTAGTCGACACCCCAGACGCGGTCGATGAGCTGCATCCGGGTCAGTACCCGGTCCGCGTTGCGCAGCAACACTTGGAGCAGCTCGAACTCCTTGAGCGGCAGCTGGGTCTGCTTGCCGCGCACGGTAACGACATGCCTGTCCACGTCCATCCGCACCGGCCCGGCCTCGAGGGTGACGGTCGGCAGTTCCTCGATTTCGCCCTGGCGGCGGAGCACGGCACGGATCCGTGCGACCAGCTCACGCGAGGAGAAGGGCTTGGTCACATAGTCATCGGCACCAAGCTCAAGCCCGACCACCTTGTCGACCTCGGTGTCCTTGGCAGTGAGCATGATTACCGGCACGTTCGACCGCTGCCGCAGGGTCCGGCACACCTCGGTGCCGGGCAGGCCTGGGAGCATGAGGTCGAGCAGCACCAGGTCGGCACCGCTACGGTCGAACGTGTCGAGAGCATCAGGGCCCGTCGGGCAGACGGCGACCTCGAAACCCTCCTTGCGCAGCATGTACGAGAGGGCGTCGCTGAACGACTCCTCGTCCTCGACCACGATCACGCGTGTCACGTGACCGCCTCTGGCGTGGGCTGCGCTGCGGTCGGCTCTTCGCTCGTCGCGGCCAGTGCCGCGTGCTTCTGCAGCGGAAGCCGGAGGGTGAAGGTGGAGCCCGCGCCCTCCCTGCTCCAAACAGTGATCTTGCCGCCGTGCGCGGCGGTCACGTGCTTGACGATAGCCAGGCCCAGACCGGTGCCCCCGGTGGCCCTCGACCGGGCCGGGTCAACGCGGTAGAAACGCTCGAAGATCCGTTCCAGGTCCCGCTCGGGGATGCCGATGCCCTGGTCAGCGACGCTGACCTCAGCGGTCTTCTTGCCTGAACGCTGGGTGGAGACCACCACGCGAGTGCGTTCCGGGCTGTAGGCGACCGCGTTCTCGATCAGGTTTCGCAGCGCCGTGACCAGCATGTCCTCGTCGCCTAGCACCGTCAGGTTTTGGTCACCTCCCGAGGTCAGGGTGATGCCGTGCTTGTTGGCCTTCATCCGGCACCGGTCGATCGCCTCGGTCACGATCGCGTCGAGGTCAACCGGCTTGGCGTCCGTCACCGGCTCGCAGCTCTGAATCCGGGTCAGCGTGATCAGGTCCCGTACCAGCACGGTAAGCCGGGCGGCCTCCTGCCGCATCCGGCCGGCGAAGCGGCTCACCGCCTCCGGATCGTCGGCCGCCTCCTCGGTGGCCTCCGCGAGCAGCGCGAGCGCTCCGACCGGCGTTTTGAGCTCGTGGCTCACATTGGCGACGAAGTCGCGGCGGACCGCCTCCACCCTGCGGCTTTCTGTCTGGTCGTCGGCCAGCACAAGCACCAGGCCGCCCCCAGCGAACTCGGCACCGAGCGGTGCCACCCGTACGGCGAAGCTCGTCGTACGGCCGCCGAACTTGCGGTTGGGCACGTCGATCTCGGTTTCCCTGATCTCGCCGTCCCTGCGCGCCTGGCGGGCCAGCGCAATCAGCTCACCGACAACCAGCTGGTCTCCCTTAACGAGGCCGAACGCGCGTGCCGCCGAACTTGCGCGAAGCACCCGGTCCTCGTGGTCGACGACGACAGCGGAAGAGGGCAGCACGGAAAGCACGGAGGCAATTCCTGGCGGCAGCCTTACCGGCTGCTGCGCCACGTCGCGTCGGCTCCCCGGCCTCAGGACGAGTACTGCGGAAGCGCCGACAGCAAGGCCGGCGACTGCCGCGATCCCCGCCACCAGCTCGACAGTCACATTCTGATGGTATGCGGACGACCGGCCGGCCAGGAATCGCCGACTGCGCACCTAAGCGTAATTTGAGATGAATTCACCCGCCAGTCAACGGCGGTTCGCCTGCGCCGCCAGGCAGGCGGCTAGCGGCCCTGATTGCGTACCGCCTCGGCTGCCGCCGCGGCCGCGGCGGGATCGAGGTACTCCCCGGGCCCGGCCGGGCGGAACTTGGCGTCGATTTGGTACACCAGCGGGATGCCCGTCGGGATGTTGAGCGCGGCGATGTCGCTGTCGCTGATGCCGTCCAGGTGCTTGACAAGCGCTCGCAGCGAGTTGCCGTGCGCCACCACCAGGACGGTGGTTCCAGCGGCGAGATCGGGCACGATCCCGTCGTACCAGTAGGGCAGCATCCGGCCCACCACGTCCTTCAGGCACTCGGTGCGCGGCATCAGTTCCGGCGGCAGCGCCGCATACCGCGGGTCACCCACCGGCGAGAGCGGGTCGTCGTCGGCGAGTGGTGGTGGTGGCACGTCGTAGGAACGGCGCCACAGCATGAACTGCTCGTCGCCGAACTCGCCGCGGGTCTGCGCCTTGTTCTTGCCCTGCAGGCCACCGTAATGCCGCTCGTTGAGGCGCCAGGAGCGGCGGACGGGCAGCCACGCCCACCCGGCTGTATCAAGCGCGATGTTCGCTGTCTGGATGGCGCGGTTTAGCACCGATGTGTGCACGATGCCTGGCCGCATGCCCGCGTCGAGCAGCAGCTTGCCCCCGGTCGCGGCCTCGTCCTCGCCTTTAGCCGACAACCCGACGTCGACCCAGCCGGTGAACAGGCCCTCGGCGTTCCATGCGCTCTCGCCGTGCCGAAGCAGCACCAGGGTTCCCATAGTGACCAAGCTTATCCGGGACCGCCGCCGCCCCACACCGTACGCCAACTAGATCCTTTACGCCTGCGCGTGGCCGGCGCACCTCGACGGGGGTTGCGGGCCGCCGGGTCCGGGGTGTCCCCGGACCCGGCGGCGTGCCCACTGGGCCGGCGCTGCGCGGCGATCACCAGTCACGGGAACACCGCGCGCTACGGCGCGGTTGGATGTGGCGGTTGCCCGTGCGGAGGTGAGCGGAGGTGAATCGCTGTGCCGCGACACTCGCCGAGGCGTATCGCGACCATCAGCGTGCACACGTCGCCGCTTGACCAGCCGGGGACTGGCGACGCGGGCGGCCTGAACGTCTACGTAGTAGAGGTCACCAAACGCCTGGCGGCGCTAGGCGTGGAGGTGGACATCTTCACCCGCGCGGTGTCCCGCGACGCGCCGCCCGTCGCCGAACTCGTTCCCGGCGTGCTGGTCAGGCATGTGATCGCGGGCCCGTTCGAGGAGCTCGACAAGGGCGATCTGCATGGCGAGCTCTGCCAGTTCACGTTCGGCGTGCTGCGGGCCGAGGCCGCCTACGAGCCCGGCAGGTATGACCTCGTGCACGCCCATTACTGGTTGTCCGGACAGGTGGGGGCGGTCGCGAAAGAACGGTGGGGCGTGCCGCTTGTGCAGTCCATGCACACGCTTGGCAAGGTCAAGAACGGCGCGCTCGCGCTGGGGGACGCGCCCGAGCCTGCGATCAGGATCAGCGGCGAGACGGAGGTGGTCACGGCGGCAGACCGGCTGGTCGCCAACACGGCACAAGAGGCGGAACAGCTGATCACGCTGTATGACGCGGACCCCGCCCGGGTGGGAACTGTCAACCCTGGTGTGGATCTCGCCGTGTTCAGGCCAGGATCGTGCGCGGACGCACGGCTCAGGCTGGGGCTGCGCCAGGATGCCGTGGTGCTGCTTTTCGCCGGCCGGGTTCAGCCGCTGAAGGGACCCGACGTGCTGCTGCGCGCCGCCGCGCGGATGATCCGCGAGGATCCTGGTCTCGCGGGCAGGCTCGTGGTCGCATTCGTGGGCGGGCCGAGCGGGTCAGGCCGAGCGGACCCGGACCGGCTGAGTCAGCTGGCCGCCGGGCTCGGCATCGCTGGGCAGGTGCGGCTCGAACCGCCCTGCCCGCAGCCGGAACTCGCGGACTGGTACCGGGCGGCGACTGTCGTCGTTGTGCCGTCACACTCGGAGTCGTTCGGCTTGGTGGCCGTGGAGGCGCAAGCGTGCGGCACGCCCGTGGTCGCCGCTGCGGCGGGCGGACTGCGCACAGCGGTTCGCGACGGGGTGTCTGGCCTGCTGCTGCCCGGTCACGACCCGGCGGAGTACGCACGGGTGCTCGGCGACCTGATCGCGGCGCCGCGGCGGCTTCGGCGGCTTCGGCGCGGCGCGCTCGCGCATGCGTCACAGTTCGGCTGGGCGAATACCGTCGAGCAGTTGCTCAAGGTGTATACCGGGGCCATGGAGGAGCATGTTGCGGCCGCGGTGGACGCGTGACCGCCGCGCCAGCAGGCGGGGACGCCTCGGCGGTGATCGAGCGCGCCCTCAGGACGTCCGGCGTCAGCTACGAGAATCCGCGCCAGGGCGCGTACCTGGCCAAATTGGCGGGCCAGCACAAGCTCGCGACGATGACCTGGCTCATCGTGGGCAGGCACAGCCTGCACGTGGAGGCGTTCTTCTGCAGGCAGCCGGATGAGAACCACGCCCGCTTCTACCGGTTCCTGCTGCAGCGCAACGCACGGACGTTCGGTGTGCATTTCGCGCTCGACCCGGTCGGCGACGTGTACCTGGTCGGCCGGCTACCTCTCCAGGCCCTCAGCGTCGACGAGATAGACCGGCTGCTCGGGTGCGTACTCAGCTACGCGGACGACAATTTCGACGCGGCGCTTGAAATCGGCTTCGCCACCTCGATCAAGAAGGAATGGAAATGGCGGGCCAGCCGCGGTGAGAGCCTGGCCAACCTGCGTGCGTTCGCCCGAATCGCCGATCCTGCGCGGCGACCGAATTGCTAGGTCAGCCGGGAGCCCGCGTGGCGAGCGCGCGCTCAAAGGCGGCGAACACATCCCCGGTCAGCAGCACGAACCTCACGTCCTCGACCCCGCTCGGGGTGTCCCGCACCGTGCGCACCGCGATCCGCGCCGCATCCTCCACGGGCCACCCGAAGATGCCCGCGGACACGGCGGGGAAAGCCACGGTGTGCGCGCCGAGTCCATCAGCGACCCGCAGCGCCTCCTTGTAACAGGATGCAAGCAGGTGGGACCGGTCCTGGGCGGCCGAGTAGACCGGCCCGACCGTATGAATCACCCACCTCGCGCCCAGTTGCCCTGCGGTGGTGGCGGCGGCCTTGCCGACCGGCAGGCCGTCGCGGTAAGCGCCCGCCCGCAGCTCGCGACACGCGGCCAGGATCGCGGGACCGCCGCGCCTGTGGATCGCGCCGTCCACCCCGCCGCCGCCAAGCAGGGACGAGTTGGCGGCGTTCACAATGGCGTCCACCCGCTGCCGTGTGATGTCGCCAAGCACCAGCGTTATGGCCATGTCGGCCACAATAAGAGGTCCTGCGCATGATTCAAGCCGCGTCCTTGATCAAGGGTGAGGCTGGGCTCAGGATGTGTCCCTAGAACTGCTCGTCGGCCCGGCCGTAGGGATCCTTTCACTCGGCGGCAGGACCGGGGCGGGTAACTGGCCATCGGCCGGCGAGCCGCCGGGCGCCGGTCGCCGCCCGCGGGCTCCGTCCTGGGTGGCTCGGCCCAGGCCGGTTCTGACTCGCTAATCCCGTACCGCGCGTAGACGTGGCGGAGAGAAGACGCCGGTCCCCCAGACGCCGGCTAAGGCCACAGCGACAAGGCCAACCGCCAGGACCGGCCAACGCCGACGCCGACGCATGCGTCCCCACGCCTCGATCATCTGCGCCTCCCGGGGGTAGGCTTGTTACCGCTCGTTAACTTAGTAAACGGCGTAAATTAATGATACATGTAAACTTCTCATACGCCGTTAATCAGCGTCAACGCCGTTAAGGAGGAGGGCGTGGAACAGGCAGCCGACCCGGTACCCCCCGTGCTAAGCCGCCGCCACCGCGTCCGCGCGGCGACCAGCGAGGAGATCAAGAAGGTCGCGCGCCAGATCCTCGTCGACGAAGGGCCCGACGCGGTGACGCTGCGGGCGATCGCCCGGGAGATGGGGATGACAGCGCCCGCCCTCTACCGGTACTTCGACAGTCATCAGGATTTGATCAGGAATGTGATCGGCGACATCTTCCTGGAGATCGCCGCCGACATCCAAGCGGCGATAGACACCGCGGCCACCGAAGGTATCGCGGCAAAGTTCACCGCCGCCGCGCGCGAGTTCCGCCGGTGGTCACTGAGCCATCAACGCGAGTTCGGGCTGGTGTTCGGTACCCCGCTACCTGGCCTTGATCTTAACCACACCGACATCGCGGACGAGTGCGGCCGCAGGTTCAGCGACACATTCCTCGCACTGTTCGTCGAGCTGTGGCAGGAGAAGTCATTTCCGGTGCCCGCCCCGGGTGAGATAGAGCCGAACCTGCGCTCGCAGCTTAAGCGCTACCGAGACGTGGCGGCCAACGGCCGCGTGCCGCAGGTCGCGGCTGCCACGTTCCCGCTTGGCGCCATCTTGTCGTTCGTGTACTGCTGGACCCGGCTCTACGGAATGGTGAGCCTGGAGGTTTTCGGCCATCTGAGCTGGATCCTTGACGATGGCGAGCCAATGTTCGAACTTATGCTGAAAGAGATTATGCCAGTCCTTGGCCTTGAGTATCCGCCGACAAGGCCCGGCTGACCTGGTTCGCGGCCCAGCCGCGGGGCAACGGCGCGGGCGAAATACCGCGCGGGCGAGAATCGGGTGACGCCGATGTGATCAGTCGCGGACGCGCAGCCGGACGCGCCGGAATCCCCTGCCTTTGTTCTCCATCTTTGTGAGCTCGATGCGGCCGATCTGTTTAGTCGAGGCGACATGAGTGCCGCCATCGGCCTGCGTGTCGAGCCCGACGATGTCGATGATCCTAACCTCGCGGACGGTTTCAGGCACGAGGTTCGTGGCGGTGCGGATGATGTCGGAAATCGCGAAGGCCTCGGCGCGGGGCAGCAGTCGCACGTCGATACGCCTGTCCGCATCAACCTCTTGGTTGCACGCAGCCTCAACAGACTCACGGAAGCCCGCGGGAACTTCCGTCATGTTGAAATCCATGCGTGCCGTGAGCGGCTCCATGTTCCCGCCCGTGACGAGCGCACCGAAATCGCGGAACACCACGCCGCAAAGCACATGCAGCGCGGAGTGGGTGCGCATCAGCGAGGTACGTCGTTCGTCGTCAAGCGCGCCGCGGACCGCTGCGCCAGGCGGCGGCAGTGGATCGCCCTCCGCGGGCAGCAGATAGAGGTCGTCGCCCTTTCTCGCCCCGACGATCTTGGTCACGACGCCGCCCCAGAGCAGCACGCCGCCGTCAGGCGGCTGCCCCCCGCCACCGGGGTAGAAGGCCGACCGGTCGAGCACAATCCCCTCAGGATCCGCCGCAAGCACGGTCGCGTCCCACTCGCGCAGTGTTTGATCAGCCAGTTCGAGCCGGTGGGTACGCCACTCAAGGTCCGCCATAACGGCAGCCTAGTGCTCGGTCAGCGGGCCAGGCCTGGATGCCGGGGCCGACTCCGCGATACCCGGGCCCGGGCCGCTGTGCCGGGGCCGACGCCGCCCGTGCTCACCAGGGGCCGTAAGGACCTGAACTTGATCCGCCGCGGCCGAGCGCCTTCACCTTTGGCCGGACATCGGTCAGGTAGATCGCGGCGGCAACGAAGGCCGCCACGGGGAGAATCCCCGTCACCGTGATGCCGCCATAGAGGACGGCGCCAAGACCGACCGCCGTTGCGACCCCGAGGATGATCAGCCAAAGCGGCTTGGTCTGTTTGCCCGCCGCAGGGAACGAGCGTGCAGGACGGCCGATCGCGTCGATGAACGCCCAGGCCTCGGCGATGAAGGCACCGACAGCTAGCACCAGGAAGAGGTAATAAAGCGGGGACAACGCGGCACCGATCACGGCATCTAGGTTATCCGGTCTGGGTACGTGGTGGGAACTGCTCCACGAGCCATCACGGCGGCGACCGCGGCCCGCGGCCGCGAACCACAGTCATTCAGCGTTGAAATTGCCCGCTATCACGGGCAATTTCAACGCTGCCGGATCCTGCCCCAGCCGCCGCAGCCGCTGGCATCAGGCAGTGTGCTTCCTCGCAGGTCGGTTCGCGCCGCTCGAGCTGCGGGTCGTGTGGCTAGCGTCACGCTTCGTGTTGCTCGTCGGCCCGGTGCCGTTAGCTGCGGACTCGCCCGCCTTGCTCGCGCTTTCGCTCGCGCGCCCGGCGACCTGGCTGGCCCTGCCCGCCACCTGGCTGGCCTGGCTGGCCATCTGGCCGGCCTGAATCGCGGCCTGGCCGGCCGCCTGCGTCGCGGCCTGGCTCGCCGTGCGGACGGTCGTTTGCGCGGTCTTGCGAGCCGCATCGGCCGTACGGTTCGCTCTGCGCACGGTCTCCTGAGCGGTCGACCTAGCGGCGTGCTCGAGCTGGGCCGCCGCCTGCTGCGGGGTCATCCTGTCGACCCCGTTGACCAGGTCACTGCCACGCTCGGCAAGCTCGTCGTACGCCCGCACAGCGCGGGCAGCCGCTTCCCAGAGATACTCGACCGCCCGGCCGGACAGGACGGTCAGGTCCGCCTTGTCCTGCAGCCTGGCCAGCCGCTGCGGCAGCGTGCGAAGCGTCTCGACGGCGAGGTCGCCCGCACCTGCCGCGACGTAGAGAGCCTTGTGCTCGGTGAGCTTCTTCATTTCTTTCCTGACGTCAACTTGGAGGCCCATTGTCCTCATATCCCTTCCTGGCGCCAGCCCCGCTTCTCCAGCTCGGCCGGGGGCGGCTTGTCCTTCGTTAGAGTCCGGTGGTCGCGTCGGCAGGAGCTGGCGCGTTCTCTTTCCTGAACGACTCGTAGATGTCGATCAAGACCTGCTTCTGCCGCTCGGTCAGGTATGGATCAGCAAGGACCGCGGGCTGGACATCCGAATCGGCCGGACGGTCTTCCAGGATTCCGGCCTGGATGTAGAGTGCCTCCGCGGAAATCCGCAGCCCCTTGGCGATTTGCTGTAGTACCTCGGCGCTCGGCTTTCTCAGCCCACGCTCGATCTGGCTCAGGTATGGATTCGACACGCCAGCCGCCTGTGCGAGCTGCCGTAGCGAGATCTTCGCCTGCTCCCGCTGTTCGCGGATGTAGACCCCGATCGACCTAACCGGACGCATGTTCTCAGTGTCGCCGACACTGCTTGCAATTGCAAGCGGTCAGCAAGCGCCTGGGCAAAGACAAGCTGTGGTCTTCGTCACGTAACTCCGGCGCCGACCACACCGTCACCCCGGCTACGTTCCCACCAGGTGGGTCGCTTAACCCGGCCGCGCTCACGCGGGCCACACCGCGCGCACCTCGCCCACCGGTGAGCCGCCGCCAAGCAGCGGGTTCGCGGCCAGCGCGTCGAGCGCGCCGTGGGATCCGCCGGGGCCCGCGGCGATGCCGAGTCCGCGAAGCAGCGCCACGGTCACCGGCGTCACGGCCCGCCGTGCGCCATCAGCAATCTTCACCGCTCCGGCGCGGCCATCGGTCCAGGCGAAGACCTCCACGCCCTCGGCGCCGGACTTGACGAGCAGGCCAGGAACGGCCGCCATCAACGCGCGCTCGGCGCGCCTGGTGCCGGCGGTCCACTGCGGGTAAGCGCGCATCGCGTCCGCCACCATGCGCTCCGGGCTGCCTGAATCCGCGAGCACCATGGCCCGCAGCGCCCGTGCGACCCCCTCGAGTGACACCGCGAACACTGGCGCCCCGCAGCCGTCCACGCCCGTCGCGGCGACCGGTTCACCTGCGAGGCGCTCCACGGTTTCGCGGATCGCCACCTGCAGCGGATGGCCGGGCTGCGGGTATCCAGCCACCGGCCAGCCTGCGGCGACGCAGGTGGCCGCCATCGCGGCGTGCTTGCCCGAGCAGTTGTTGTAGACAGGCTCCGCGGCGCCACCGCTGCGCAGCACGGCCGTCGCCGCCGCCTCGTCGAGCGGCAGCGCCGCCGGGCACGCGAGGGCGCCATCGCCGAGGCCCGCGCTGGCCAGGATTTCCCGCACCCCGGCGAGATGGAAGCCCTCACCTGAATGGCTGGCCGCGGCGAGCGCCAGCAGCCTGCCGTCAAGATCTAGGCCGTTTCTGAGCATCGCTGCCGCCTGCAGCGGCTTGTTGGCCGACCTGGGGAAGACCGGTTCGCCCGACGCCCCCGCGCGTAGCACTACCTGGCCGTCCGCGGCAAGGCCCGCGGCACGCCCGCAGTGCTGGGATTCGATGAAACCAGACCGAACGGCCACCGCGAGGAGCGGGTCGCCTGCCGGTGCGGGCGGCACTGCGCGTGAGCCGTTAGGTATCTGTGTCGTCCCAGCCTCTGGTGCGGTGCCACGGCCGTCAGCGATGATCTCGCACCCCCAGGAACGCACGTGCCTGCGCTGGCGTCATCGGCGGGCGTTGCGCGTGCGCGGCAAGCGTGGCGGCGCGCTCGACCAGTTCCGGGTTGCCGCCGGCCGGGCGCCCGCGGGCGAACGACAGCGTGTCCTCCATGCCGACCCGCAGGTGACCGCCCGCGGCGAGCGCGGCGAACATGACCGGCAGGGTAGTCCGGCCTATCCCGGTCGCCGACCAGGTTGCCCCCGCGGGCAGCGCCGCCACGGCGGCTACCAACGTGGCGGCGTCCCCAGGCATCCCACCAGGCACGCCCATGACCAGGTCACAGTGGACGTGACCGCCCGACGGTGGCCCGGACTCGCCGAGCAGACGGTGCAAGGTCGCGATGTGGCCCAGGTCGAAAAGCTCGAACTCAGGGACCACGCCGAGCTGCTGTGTCCGCTGGTAAAGGTCACGGATGAACTGCCATGGATTGCTGAAGACCTCGTCGCCGAAGTTGACCGTGCCACAGGTAACCGAGCAGGCGTCGGGCCCCGCGTCCAGCACCCGGAGCCGGTGGCCGAAAGGATCGGTGACCGCGCCGCCGGTGGAAAGCTGCACGATGAGATCGGTGCACTGTCTGAGCGCCGCCACGGTCTCGGTGAGCCTGCCGAGGTCGAGGGTGGGCTTCGCGTCCTGATCGCGGATGTGCACGTGGATCACGGCGGCACCCGCCTGCTGGCACTCCTTCGCCGCGGCGACCAGCTCCTCCAGGGTCACGGGAAGGGCGGGAACCTCGTGCTTGGCTGCCTCCGCGCCGGTGGGCGCGACAGTGATGAGCGTGCTAGGTGTCATGACCGGCAGAATGCATGACCATGCGAGCTGTCGTCCAACGCGTGACGCAAGCCGCCGTCAGCGTCGACGGCCGGGTGGTGGCTTCGATCGCCGAATGCGGGCTGGTCGTGTTGCTCGGTGTCACCCATTCCGACACGCCAGCGGGGGCGTCAGCGCTGGCGGCAAAGATCTACCAGCTGCGTATTCTGGCTGGCGAGAAATCCTGCGCGGACACCGGCGCGCCGTTGCTCGTGATCAGCCAGTTCACGCTCTACGCGGACACCAGGAAGGGGCGCCGGCCGACCTGGCTCGGTGCCGCGCCTGGGCCGGTGGCCGAGCCGCTCGTCGGCGCGTTCGTGGCGGCGTTGCGCGCACTCGGCGCTCGCGTGCAGACGGGTGTGTTCGGCGCGCACATGCAGGTGTCCCTGGTCAACGATGGCCCGGTAACGCTGATTCTGGACGCGTGAAGCCGGCCCGCCGCGCGTGCGGCCTGCGCCCCCCGCCTTCATGGTCAGCCGTCGAGGTAGTACTCGAGCGCCGGCGTGACCAGGGCGACGATCTCCTCATCAGGTGCGGATGCCAATGGCTCGATGCCGACGACGTAGCGCACGAACGCGATCCCGACGAGCTGGGCGGCGGCGGCCTCGACGCGGATACGGGGCAGGCCGAGCGAATCCGCGACCCTGGACACCAGGGCGCTGGAAATGAACTCGCGCAGCATCGCGGCCGCCTGCTCGTTCGTGGTCGCCGACCGCAGGATCGCGACGAACGGTGCCCGTGCATCCGGATCACGCCAGGCGGAAAGGAAGAACCGCACCAGCCGCGCCGCCATTTCGTCGTGCCGGCCGCTCACGACCTGTTTGATCAGGTCGGCCGGGTCGAAGGGGAAGGCCATCGCCGCGACGAAGGCCTGCTCCTTGGTGCCGAAGAAATGATGAACGAGCGCCGCATCGACCCCAGCCGCGCGGCCGATAGCCCTGATCGTCGTCTTCTCGTAACCGAGCTCCGCGAAAAGCTTGCGCGCGGCGCTCCGCACCGCTTCGCGCGTTTGGCTCGGGCCTGGCCGCCTGCCCGGACGGCCCGAACCCGTGCCACGATGCGGCGGCGGGCTGACCAGCGCCGTCACGCCCCTGCTCCGGTGGCTTGGCCCGCAGGCCGGCCGACGTTGACAGGCGCGACCATATGCAGCCGCGTGAACGCCAGCGCCTCGGCCAGATCCGCGCGGCGCTCCTCGCGGCTCAGCGCACGTCGCGTGCTCACTTCGAGCACCACGACGCCCTGATAGCCGTTCGTCGCCAGGCGCTCGAGCAAGCCGGCGCACGGCTGGTTGCCCCGGCCGGGTATCAGGTGCTCGTCCCGGTTGGTCGGGCTTGAACCGTCGGCCATGTGCACATGCGCGAGCCTGCTGCCGAGCTTTTCCGCCATCTCGAGAGCATCAGAACCCGACTTCGCGGTGTGCGAAAGGTCCAGGGTGACGTGCCGGTAATCCTGGTCCACCGGATTCCAGTGCGGCGCGTAAGGCACGACCTCGGTGCCCCGAGCCCGCAGCGGGTACATGTTCTCGACCGCGATGGCGACATCTGTTTCTTCGCCCATCCGCGCCAGGCCGGCTTCGAACTCTTCCGCATACTCACGCTGCCAGCGGAACGCGGGGTGCACAACGACCACCTTGGCGCCGAGCCGCTCCGCGACGTCCTTGGCACGGGTCAGCTTCCCCCAGGGCTCACGGCCCCACACCCGCTGGGTGATAAGCAGGCAGGGCGCGTGGATCGCGAGCACGGGCATCTGATGGTAGTCGGATAGCCGCCGCAGCACGTCCAGGTCCTGGCTGATCGGATCACCGGTGACCATAACCTCGACGCCGTCGTAGCCGAGTTTCGCGGCGGCCTCGAACGCGTCAGGCGTCCGCTCCGGATAAACCGACGCGGTGGACAACGCGACGGCCACATCGGGCACCTTTACCGCGCCGCTCAACTGCGCCTCCCGGGCGACTGGGGTCTGTCCCGGCCAGCTTATGTGGTCCCGGGGCGCCTGCACGCCGGATGGCCCAGGGCCTGCGGGCGCTTTGACTACGGTCACAGGTGGGAATGTCGGTGCCCGCTCGTACGCTCCGTGGCGTGGCGAAGTCTTCGGCAGGCCCGGCGTTCCGTTGCGCGGAATGCGGTTGGCAGGCAGCCAAGTGGGTGGGCAGATGCGGCGAGTGCGAGGCGTGGGGCACCGTCGTGGAGGCGGGGCTCCCCCGGCTGGTCCGGGCCGGGCTGCGCACGGCAGGCCCAGGGCCGGTAAGCGCGCCCGCATTGCCGATAGGCGACGTGGACGCCACCGCGGCGCGCGCGGTGCCTACCGGGCTCGACGAGCTTGACCGGGTGCTCGGCGGCGGGTTGGTGCCAGGCGCGGTGCTGTTGCTCGCCGGGGAGCCGGGCGTCGGTAAATCCACCCTGCTGCTCGAGGTTGGCGCCCTTGCCGCCGAGTCAGGGCCGGTGCTCTACGTGACAGGCGAGGAGTCGGCGCCGCAGGTCCGTGCCCGCGCCGACCGGATCGGAGCGGTGGCACCGAACCTCTACCTGGCGGCGGAAACGGGGCTGGGCGCGGTTCTCGGCCAGGTCGAGCAGATCAAGCCGGAACTGCTGATCGTCGATTCTGTGCAGACCATCGCCGCCGACGGTGTCGACGGCGCGCCCGGCGGCGTCACGCAGGTGCGCGAGGTCGCTGCCACCCTCATCCACACCGCCAAGGCACGAGGAATGGCGACCGTGCTCGTCGGTCACGTCACCAAAGAAGGCTCGATCGCAGGTCCACGCACTCTGGAGCACCTCGTGGACGTGGTGCTGCACTTCGAGGGCGACCGGCACTCGCAGCTGCGGATGGTAAGAGCGATCAAGAATAGGTTCGGCCCGACCGATGAGCTTGGCTGCTTTGACCTTGGCGAATATGGGCTCATCGGGCTGCCCGACCCGAGCGGCCTGTTCCTGTCCCGGCGGGCCGATCCGGTCCCTGGCACGTGTGTGACCGTCACGCTCGAGGGGCGCAGGCCACTGCTCGCTGAGGTGCAGACCCTGGTCGCCGCGAGCATGCTCGACGTGCCGCGCCGGGTGACTTCCGGGCTCGACGGGTCGCGGCTCGGGATGGTGCTCGCCGTGTTGCAGCAGCGCGCGGGGGTGCGGATCGGCAGGTGCGACGTGTACGCGGCCACCGTCGGCGGCGTCAGGCTTTCCGAGCCTTCCGTTGATCTCGCGCTCGCGGTCGCCATTTCCGGCGCGGTGAACAACCTGAACGTCCCTGGGGGCGTCGTGGTCATCGGCGAGGTTGGGCTGGCAGGCGAGGTGCGCCGGGTAAGCGGGGTGCCGCGCAGGCTGGCAGAGGCCGAACGGCTCGGATTCCGCCGGGCGATCGTGCCCGCGGGGACGGGCGGGCCGCCCGTGGGAGGCACCGCGGGCACCGCGGGCACCGCGGGCACCGCCCGCGCTGCGAATTCGGGCCCGGAGCGTGGCAACCTGACCTGCGTCATGTCCGTCAAAGAGGTAAGCGATGTGCGCGAAGCGATCACGGTCGCGCTGGCTGGGTAAACGCCACGCGGCAATTGGTTCGTGCCGGGAAACCGGCGCGGACGGCGCCTCGGGCGCTCTACCGACGTTCGCACCTATAGACTTAGCCCGGGCCAGCGATATCCGGGGGTCTCGTGCCAGCAATGGACAAAGGCACCGACATAGGCGGCACCGACAAGAGCAGGGACGAGCGCGGGACGAGCGACGCAGAGCGGCCGTCGCGGCGGTTGCGCCGGGAACGGCGCTGAGAGATGGGCTTGAGCGCATCCTGCGCGGCAACACGGGTGCCTTAATCGTGCTCGGATACGACTCGACGGTCGATGCTCTGTGCACCGGGGGTTTTGAGTTCAAGGTCCAGTTCTCGGCGACGCGGCTACGCGAGCTTGCCAAAATGGACGGCGCGATCGTGCTTGGTGACTCGAACAGCAACATTGTCCGTGCGGCCGTCCACCTCGTACCAGATTCCGCCATCCCCACCGACGAGTCAGGCACCAGCACCGAACGGCAGAGCGGGTCGCCAGGCAGACCGGGCACCCGGTCATCTCGGTCAGCAAGTCCATGCGGATCATCGCGCTCTATTTGGACGGCGGAAGGTACGTGCTCGAGGACTCGGCGGCGATCCTCTCCCGCGCGAATCAGGCACTCGCCACCCTGGAACGGTACAAGCTCAGGCTCGACGAGGTATCTGGGACGCTTTCGGCGCTTGAGATCGAAGACCTCGCCACGGTCAGGGACGTGAGCGCGGTCGCCCAGCGGCTGGAGATGGTCCGCCGGATCGCGGACGAGATCGATGGATACGTCGTTGAGCTCGGCAGCGACGGACGGCTGCTCGCGCTTCAGCTTGACGAGCTTGTCGCCGGCGTGAGCAGCGAGCGTGAACTTGTCGTTCGTGACTATCTTCCTGGCAGCGCCAGCGTGCCGAGGACAGCCGGCGTGCTCGCCGAACTCGACGAACTCGCGGCGACCGAGCTCGTCGACCTGCCGACCGTGGCAGATGTGCTTGGATTCAGGGGCCCGGACATGCTCGACTGCCCGCTCAGCCCGAAGGGTTACCGGCTCCTTGCCAAGGTGCCACGGCTGCCGTTCATGATCATGGAACGGCTGGTCGAGCATTTCGGCGGCCTGCAGAAGCTGCTGGCCGCGAGCATCGACGACCTGCAGTCGGCTGGCGCGGTCGGCGAGGTACGAGCGCGCAGCGTCCGCGAAGGCCTGTCCAGGCTCGCCGAGTCGTCCATCCTCGAGCGCTACGTGTAACAGGCCCGCCGCTGGCTGGCACCGGCCAGGGCTGCCCTAGCGGAGCACGAACACCTCGGTGTGGCTGTGAACGGCGCCGCTGGATACCGCGGCCGAATAAGTGCCTGGCGCCGCCTCCGGCCTATCCGGCCCGCAACCTTGGCTGGATTGGTGACGGCTCCATGACACCTGCGTCACGAAGGGCACCCCACGGCGAAGGCGCACCACATTCGGGGCAGCGCCGCGGACACAGTCGGCCGATCCCCAGACACGGACCTGACCGGATCTGACCACCAATCGGAGCGACTTTGCGCCGACGTCGAACGCGCAGGTCGTGCGGCCGATATTGACAAGGTAGATGGAGAACTGCGGCTTGACCAGGCGCTGGTAAACCTGCTGGCTCACGAACAGGCTGGGTACTACGTCCCCGGGCGCGCACCGGCCGCCTGGCGGCCGCGCGGCTGCGGCTGCCCGCGGTGACGCACTCGCCCCGGGCGACGGGCTCGCCTGCGCCGAGCCGTGCGCGGCTGAACGCGGCCTGCGCGACGGGGTGGCCGTGACGGTGACCGTAGCGGCGGCAGCCGGGCTTGACGCCACGGCCGGCCTGCTTGACGATGCCGGGCCCTGCTGCGCCGCAGGGTAGGGGCTGGCGGTTCGCGTCGGCGGTCTCGCGCCGCCAAGCGCACCGGAACATGCCCAGGCCAGCAACCCAAGCACACCAATACCGGCCGCGAGTGCGAATACACGCCGTCGCCAGTATGTGTCCGGCTGATCTGGCCATGAATTTTCACGAGGCGTGTTCGGATCCATACGGCGAGTATGCATAACAGCTAGTAGATTCTCCCGCCGACCCGCCGACCCGCCGAGTGGTTACGCTAGTGGGTCGGCCGGCCCCGCCCCTGGGATGCGAGGATCGATCCTGAGATGGCTAACGGCTTCGTCGGTCCACTCCTGGACTGGTATGCGAAACACGCCCGCGACCTGCCGTGGCGCGAGCCGGCCGCGTCGCCATGGGCGGTACTCGTCAGCGAAATCATGCTGCAGCAGACGCCGGTCTCCCGTGTTCTGCCTGCGTATCAAGCCTGGCTCGAGCGATGGCCGACGCCTGCTGCGCTCGCGGCTGAGCCCGCGGGCGAGGCGGTGCGGCAGTGGGGACCACTCGGTTACCCGCGCAGGGCGCTCAATCTGCACGCGACCGCGCACATCCTCACGCAACGGTACGGCGGCGCGGTTCCCGCGTCACGAGACGATCTGCTCGCGCTTCCAGGCATCGGGCCCTACACAGCCGCGGCGGTAGCTAGCTTCGCATTCGGCCAGCGGCACGCGGTGCTCGAAACGAACGTCCGCCGGGTGCTTGCCCGGCTGCTCAGCGGCACGGCTTTCCCGCCCCGCGCGCTTTCCGCTGCTGAGACGCGGCGCGCGGAATCGGTGCTGCCGGCCCAGCCCGCCGTGGCGGCTCGCTGGGCTGTCGCGGTCATGGAACTCGGGGCGCTCGTTTGCACGAGCAGCAAGCCTGCGTGCGCCAGGTGCCCGCTGGCGCCATCATGCTCGTGGCGGCTCGGGGGCTTCCCAATCGCCGCAGAGCGCAGGACCGGGCAGAGGTACGTGGGGACGGACCGGCAGTGCCGCGGGCGCCTGATGGCCGTCCTGCGCGGCGCACGGGGTGCGGTGGCGAAGTCGGAGCTCGACCAGGCCTGGCCGGATGCGCCGCAGCGGGAACGCGCGCTCGACAGCCTCGTGGCGGACGGCCTGGCGGAGCCGGTCGGCGACGGCAGGTACGCCCTGCCCCGCTGAAGGTTTTCTGACATTGAGACCCTGGGCGCGCCAACGGCCGGTACGCCGCAACATCGCGGGGTCAATGCCGCCGCGAGTGCTTCAGCAGGAAGGCGAGTGCCACCTCGCGAAGCCGTTACGACCGTGCTGTGCACGGAGGGACGATCCCCGGGTCCTTTCACAGGTGCCACGCCCCGTTCTTTCCTGGGCACGGAACTGGGCCGGGCGGTGAGGCCAGGCATGTTTCGCAGATCTTTGGCGGCACCAATCGGCACCCAGACGATCATGGCCCGGGCCAGCTACTGGCCCGGGCCATGTGGACGTACCTCGCTGCCCGGCTGGTCAGCTTGCGCTGGCCAGCTACCCCGGGTCAGCGGGGCGGCGTAAATCACGCCGCCGGTCGGCTCACCCTTGCTGGTCGGCGGGCTCACCCTCGATCTCCGCGAGCGGCGCATCCGGCACGGAGTCAGGCTTCGGCACGCCGGTGAAGGTGAACTTGGTGTTCTCGCCTTCACCCTCCACGTCGACGATGACGATCTGGCCGGCCTTGAGATGACCGTAGAGGATCTGCTCGGAGAGGTTGTCCTCAATTTCCCGCTGGATCGTGCGGCGCAGCGGCCGAGCACCGAGCACCGGATCGTAACCGCGCTGCGAGAGCAGGGTCTTGGCGCCTGGGCGCAGTTCGAGACCCATGTCCCGATCCTTGAGCCGCTCATCCACCTTCGCGATCATCAGGTCGACAATCTGGATGATCTCTTGACGGGTGAGCTGGTGGAAGACGATCACGTCATCAACGCGGTTGAGGAACTCGGGCCGGAAGTGGTGCTTGAGTTCCTCCTGCACCTTGGACTTCATCCGGTCATAAGACCCCTCGGCCTCGCCGTGGCGCGCGAACCCGACGGACACGCCCTTGGAGATATCACGCGTACCCAGGTTCGTGGTCATGATGATCACTGTGTTCTTGAAGTCCACCACCCGGCCCTGGGCATCGGTCAACCGCCCGTCCTCCAGAATCTGCAGCAGCGAGTTGAAGATGTCCGGGTGGGCCTTCTCGATCTCGTCGAACAGCACGACAGAGAACGGCCGCCTGCGCACCTTCTCGGTGAGCTGGCCACCCTCCTCGTAGCCGACATAACCAGGCGGCGAGCCGAACAACCGTGACACCGTGTGCTTCTCCATGTACTCGCTCATGTCGAGCTGGATCAGCGAATCCTCGTCGCCGAACAGGAATTCGGCCAGCGTCTTGGATAGCTCGGTCTTGCCGACGCCCGACGGCCCGGCGAAAATGAACGACCCGCCTGGTCGCTTGGGGTCCTTCAGGCCGGCGCGGGTACGGCGGATCGCCTGCGACATGGCCCTGATCGCGTCATTTTGGCCGATGACCCGCTTATGCAGCTCATCTTCCATGCGCAGCAGACGCTGGGACTCCTCCTCGGTGAGCTTGAAGACCGGGATACCTGTGGCCGTAGCGAGCACCTCGGCGATGAGCTCCTCGTTGACCTCGGCGACTACGTCCATGTCGCCGGCCTTCCACTCCTTCTCCCGCGCCGCCTTTTGGGTAAGGAGCTGCTTTTCCTTGTCCCGCAGCGCGGCGGCCTTCTCGAAGTCCTGCGAGTCGATCGCCGACTCCTTCTCGCGCCGCACACCCGCGATCTTCTCGTCGTACTCACGCAGGTCGGGCGGTGCGGTCATGCGCCTGATGCGCATGCGGGAACCTGCCTCGTCGATCAGGTCGATCGCCTTGTCGGGCAGGAACCTGTCGCTGATGTACCTGTCGGCGAGCTGAGCCGAGGCCACAAGGGCGCCATCGGTGATCGACACCCGGTGATGCGCCTCATACCGGTCGCGCAGGCCCTTGAGGATCTCGATGGTGTGCGAGATCGTCGGCTCGGCCACCTGGATCGGCTGGAACCGCCGCTCGAGCGCCGCATCCTTCTCCAAGTGCTTGCGGTACTCGTCCAGCGTGGTCGCGCCGATGGTCTGCAGCTCACCACGAGCCAGCATCGGCTTCAGGATCGATGCGGCGTCGATCGCGCCTTCCGCCGCGCCCGCGCCGACCAGTGTGTGCAGCTCGTCGATGAACAGGATAATGTCCCCGCGGGTGCGGATTTCCTTAAGGACCTTCTTCAGCCGTTCCTCGAAGTCGCCGCGGTACCTGCTGCCCGCCACAAGCGCGCCAAGGTCGAGCGTGTACAGCTGCTTGTCTTTGAGGGTCTCGGGAACCTCGCCCTTTACGATCTTTTGCGCCAGCCCCTCGACCACGGCGGTCTTCCCGACTCCAGGCTCACCCACGAGGACCGGGTTGTTCTTGGTCCGCCGGGATAGCACCTGCATGACCCGCTCGATTTCCTTTTCCCGGCCGATCACCGGGTCGAGCTTGCCCTCTCTCGCGGCGGCAGTGAGGTTGCGGCCGAACTGATCGAGGACGAGCGAGGTGGAAGGCGCCGACTCGGACGACGCCCCCGCCGCCGCGGGCTCCTTGCCCTGGTAGCCGTGCAGCAACTGGATCACCTGCTGGCGAACCCTGTTCAGGTCGGCGCCGAGCTTCACAAGCACCTGCGCGGCGACGCCTTCTCCCTCACGGATCAGGCCAAGCAGGATGTGCTCGGTGCCGATGTAGTTGTGGCCAAGTTGCAACGCCTCGCGCAGCGAGAGCTCAAGGACCTTCTTGGCGCGCGGGGTGAACGGGATGTGCCCTGACGGGGCATGCTGCCCCTGGCCGATTATCTCCTCGACCTGCTGGCGCACGGCCTCCAGGCTGATCCCGAGCGACTCAAGCGCCTTCGCGGCTACACCTTCGCCCTCGTGGATGAGGCCGAGCAGGATGTGCTCGGTGCCGATGTAGTTGTGGTTGAGCATCCTGGCCTCTTCTTGCGCCAAGACGACAACACGCCGCGCGCGGTCGGTGAACCTCTCGAACATGTCGCTCCTCACAGAGCGGTTGGGCAGGCCAGTACCGTCCGACCCTGTCCCTTCCGCATATTAGCCCGCGAGCCGGACAGCGCATCTGATGCGGTTTGCCTCACATTAAATACGTTCCCCGGCCATAG
This sequence comes from Streptosporangiaceae bacterium, assembly GCA_035517695.1. GTDB lineage: Bacteria > Actinomycetota > Actinomycetes > Streptosporangiales > Streptosporangiaceae > DATFVJ01. Next base: position 8,549 of record DATIYI010000203.1, on the reverse strand, counting down.
GACGTTCACCCCATCCAACCCCGTGGCGGACCCGGCGTGTTCCCAGTACGCCGCAAGCGAACGGCCCGCCGCTGTGGTGAGCGGCGGGCCGTTTACCACATCCAGTTACCACATCCAGCCGGGGACGCAGGTTGTAGCCGCAGACGCACGTTGTCCACCCGGGTCCACGCGACGGCGGTCCGCGTCCCTATGGCCGATGTCCGCCCATCTCGCCGCCGCGCACATCGCGTCCGCCCGCACATCGCGTCCGGCCTCACCTTGCCGCCGGGAGGACGGGGCCGTCGTACCGCTGACAAGCTTAGACGCCCGCAGGCTCAAAGCTAAGTTGAGAGTGCGAAGGCAATCGCGGGGCTGCTTAGCGAAGGTGAGCTAAGCGGATCCGGCACCGACAAATGCTGGTCGCCCTGGCTTACCTCTGGGCCGCCCCCGTGGACTACGTGGCTGGGGAGCCTAGATTCCCGGAGCCTAGATTCCCGGAGCCCAGATTCCCGGAGCCCAGATTCCCGGAGCCTAGATTCCTAGTGTGCGGTCTCGTACTCGTGGACGATCGCTGCCGGAATCCGGCCGCGCTCATTGACCTTGTAGCCGCGCTGCTTGGCCCACGCCCTGATTTCTGCGCTTCGCTCGCGACCGGGACCGCCACGGGTCCGCCGCCGGCGCCCGGCGCTGCTCGCCTTGCGCCCGTGATCGACGAACGGACTGACCTTGTCGCGCAGTTCCTTGGCGTGCTTTGAACATACGTCGATCTCGTACGCGGTGCCGTCAAACGAGAACGAAACCGTCTCTTCCCCCTCGACCTCACCGTCATGCGGAAGGTCGCAGACGACCGTCACCTTCACCTTCTGTGCCATCGGGGACAGCCCTTCTACTGGATAGGGTTATTCGGATGCTAAACATATACCCAGATAGTTGCTCATGACAATTCGAGCGCGCTGGAAATCTGGTTAGTACTTCCAGCGTACGGACGATTGCTGTCAGTTTGGAAGGCGCAGGTAACGCTCAGTAATCACGCCTCATGCGAAGCGGGCCGATGGTCTTCCGACGCGGGGTTGATGACATCGTGATCCGCGCCCTCCGGCAGATCTTGTGCGCCACAACCTGCCACACGACTGTTGCCAGAATTATTATCAGACGGCTTGCCGGTGCTGTTCTGCTCATCGCCAGGCATCGGCGCATACCCGGCCGACGTGGTCTCAGTACCGTATGGGCCGGCGGACGGGTCGTTCTCGTCAAGCTGAGTGATCCGGCCGCGCCGCCTAGGCGACATCTCCCTGCGCAACAGGGCGATGACTCCGGCGATGAAGGCAACGGCCATTACCAGCGGCGGCGTCAGTGCAGCTAGGTCGGATCGCATGGCCGTAATTCCTCCTCCTCAATATACCGACGGTACCGCCGAACCCCGTAGGCCGCGCTGACAGGCCCCCTCCAGGCATCCGGCCAGGCGCGCGGCTGGATTTGCGGCCCACCGCCTCGGCAGCCATCGCGGCGGGCCCGGACCGGCCGAACGTGGGCGGCGCACCAGCCGCCTGGCCAGCAGCCCATTCGGTTCGAAGGCCGGCTCTGGATCCGTACCGTCGACAGCCGCGCACCCGCAAAGTCGCCATCTGTTGTAGCACCCGCGCAAGCGCTCGCGTTTGCGCCGCGGACGGGATCAGTGCCGCTGTAGCACCCGCGCAGGCGCTCGCGTTTGCGCCGCGGACGGGATCAGTGCCGCACTTGCCAGGATCAGAAATCTCCCGGCGGACGAGCAGGCCGATCCTCGGGCTTGACTCCCGTCACCTGTTTAAGATCACGCACGACAGTGATCCGGGCTGTTACTCGGATCCCGCACATGTGTGGGCATCATGGTTCGGCTTACCCGGATCCAAATCGCCTCAGCACCGCTGAGTTAGTCGGAACTCGCCGTGCGCGTCTTCGCAGTCGGACCGGCTCTTCACCGGTGAACTGAGTGTGCTCTGTACTCGGCTCGTATCGGCTTGTGAGCAACTTTGATGCGCTCTGAGCGCCAAATTCCAGGACGTGAGGCGGCGACACTGCGGACCGATCTGGACCGCTTCGCATCCAGGCGTGCGGCGGAAACGGCTGAGAGCCTCGTGGGCACCGTCGAATTCTTTCTGAGAGGTAGGTATCACTTTCGATGGGCGCCACAAGTGCGGGGTGCCGTTACGCGCGAGGATGCGGATGCTTGCGTTGGCAACTGCCCGCAATGGGAATACCGCTCACTGTATGCGGGTCGCCGCTGCCAAACCTACCGACCGCCGCCGCGGGCTGGGTGCCGAATGCCGCCCGGATGGCGCGGACGCCTGCTGAGCCGCAGTTAACCGCTGGTGGTGGGCCTCTCCGTGGCGCCAAACTGCGCGGCGCCGCGTCATCCGAGCCGGCAGGCCGTCGCGAATGAAACCGGCGCGCTCAAGGCCTCGAAGGGTCGCAGGCTCGCCTTCGGCATGTTTCGTGCAGCGCGGCAGCCGTCGAGGGGGTCGAGCGCAGCACGCATCAGCCCATCATGGCCTAGCGGCCGGGCCACGAGGATCGTTCATCCTCTCGTAGATGGCGCAGCATGCGGCTATTGCCAAGGGTATTGGGCTTCACCCGGTCCAGATCGAGGAATTCGGCCACGCCCTCGTCGTAGGAACGTAGCAGTTCGGCGTAGACAGCGGGCGAGACGGGGGTCCCCGCTATCTCCTCGAACCCGTGCCGCGCGAAGAATCCAGTAGCGAAGGTGAGCACGAAGACCCGGTGGACGCCAAGTTCCCGCGCGGTGGCAAGAAGCGTATCGACGATCCGGTGCCCAACGCCGTAGCCGTGGCAGCCCTCCGCTACCGCGATGGTTCGGATCTCGGCGAGATCCTCCCACATCACGTGCAGCGCACCGCACCCCACGATCACGCCGTCCGACGCTCGCTCGGCGACCCAGAACTCCTGGACGTCCTCATAGAGCGTGACCGTGTCCTTGCCAAGAAGGCGGCCCGAACCCGCGTTAGCGTCCACGAGCCCGCGGACCGCGCGCACGTCGCGGGCGCGTGCCCGTCTGATCGTGAATTGCATCGTCGGCACACGTTACCCGCCGCGGCGTCTCCTCGCTGACAGCGCCGCCCGGGCGCCAGGGTGCGCCGGTCAGTGGGCGGATGGATCGTGCCGGGACGCTGAAATCACCGATGCCGAACTTACACACCGTTATAGGTCCATCACCAACCGCACCTGAAGGCCTCTGGTGGACACTATTCACGCACATCACGCGCAGATCACGCAGTCGGCGTAGCACCGTTTGGGATGGCCATGACCTGCGCAGATGAGGCCAACGTATCGGCTCGCGCAGGCGATGTGGGCACCGACCGTGAGCACAGCGCGTGAGCACAGCGCGTGAGCCGTGGGAAAGGCCAAAGCGGAGGCCAAGTTAGGTGTCCGAACCAAAAACTTTCACCGTTCAGGTTGAGCATCGAGCGCAACATCCATTAATGTCCAGCGCTGTTGTCATCTGCTGCGCCCGCTCCCGCGGTGACGCAACGTGACCCGCCGAGTCCCCGGTACCCGACCTCACCGCCGTGCCGGGGAGCCTGGGACCCAACCTTCCCCGGGGTGAATCCGGTGCGTGAAGCATTGCACGTCACGCCCTGGTAGGGCTGCTCCTGCCCGAACCCGTCAGCTAACCCGGTAGGCGGCACAGGAGAGGAGAGGCCTGAGTGGAGCGCTCGCACAGCGTTAGCGGTCCGCGCGGACCCGTCCGGGGGCGTAGATCGGAGGTTCGCTCGGCGTGGCTTTGGCAACGGGCCCTGGTACTCTTCGCGGCGCTCGCCGCGTTCACACTCGCGCTGCCGCTCACGCCGGGCGACGCTCGGCCCAGGGCACCCCAGCCGAGCCTCAACGAGCTGGTCGCGCAGGCAAAGCTGCTCGCGCGCCAAATTGACACGCTCAGTCAGCAGTACGACGGCTTGCAGGTCAGTTTGGGTGAGACGCGCAGCGCCGCCAAGGCCGCCGCCAAGACGGCAGCGCGTGACACGGCCGCACTGACCGGCGGCATACAGAGAGTCAGCCAGATAGCTGCGGAAAGCTACGCGACCGGCGGTTACGATCCGACGCTGCAACTCGCGACCTCAACGGACCCGCAGGACTTTATTGACCGCGCCTCGATCATGAGCCACCTGCAGTCCGAGAACGGCACCGTGGTTCATGGCCTGCTGGTGGCGCAGGCCGCCGCGAACCGCGCGCAGCAGACAGCACAGCAACAGGCCACTCAGGTTGACAGCTTGCTCAACCAGATGGGTGCGAAGAAGAACCAAATACAGAGCAAGATCAACCTGATCGAGAGCTCCGCCTACAAGAAAGCGCTCGCGATCGCCAACCAGACCGGCCGCTTCCCGGTCACTGCGCCGGTGGGTGACAGCCTCGGTGCCCGCGCCCTCAGGTTCGCGCTCAGCAAACAGGGCGATCCATATGTGTGGGGCGCGGCGGGTCCAAGTTCCTTCGACTGCTCCGGCCTTGTCATGTGGGCCTATGAGCAGATCGGCGTCCAACTGCCGCATTACACCGGCGACCAGTGGAACTCGGGCGTGCATGTCTCCAAAAGCCAGCTTCAGCCAGGAGACCTGGTGTTCTTCTACCCGGACATCGGCCACGTCGGGCTGTACATTGGCAACGGGCTGATGGTCGACGCCCCCGACTTCGGTGAGACGGTGCACGTGGAACCGGTCTACTGGAACGTGTACGTCGGCGCCGTGCGCATCGCTATCTGAAGCAGGCCAGAATCAGGCGGATCGCGGCGCGGTTTAGGACATGATCAAACGGGCGGCGCTGGTCGCGGCAGCGACCGGTCAGCTGAAACCTCAAGCCGGCCGACGGCCGCGTCGGCACTGCTCGTCCTGTTCGCTAATTGTGGGCTTGGCCCGGGGGCCGGGCCCTAGCCGCCCGAGAGCGAGCGCTGGGAGCCCGCGCGGGGGCTCCCAGCGCTGGCGGGGTTGAGGGCGTAGGTCTCCCGTGGATCTTTGGTGGCGGGACCGCGGCCCTAGCGCAGCCTCCACCGGCCGGCGTCAGCCTTCGCAGGAGACCCCGGCGAGCGCGCTGCCTTGGGCATGTCCTAGCATTCGGGCCTGACCAGCGGGAACAGAATAGTCTCCCGGATGTTGGCGCCCGTAAGCAGCATCAGTAGCCGGTCGATACCCATGCCCATCCCCCCGGACGGCGGCATCCCGTACTCAAGCGCGCGCAGGAAGTCCTCGTCGAGCTGCATCGCCTCGGCGTCGCCGCCCGCAGCGAGCAGCGACTGCGCGGTCAGGCGCGCCCGCTCTTCGATCGGGTCGACAAGCTCGGAATAGCCGGTGCCGAGTTCGGTGCCGAACGCCACCAGGTCCCAGCGTTCTGCCAGCCGCGGATCGCTACGGTGGGCGCGGGTCAGCGGCGACACCTCGGTCGGGAAATCACGGTAGAACGTGGGCAGCGTCGTGCGCTCCTCCACCAGCCGCTCGTACATCTCCAGAATGACCTGGCCGCGATTCCACTTGGGATCGGCCGGCACATCGGCCTTGGCGCAAAGCTCACGCAGCCGCTGCCCGGTGGTGCCCGGTGTGACCTCCTCGCCCAGCGCCTCCCCAATCGCCTCGTGCACGGTTCTCGATGGCCACGTCCCGCCGATATCCACCTCGGTGCCATCGGGCCGGCCGATAACCGTGCCGTCCAGCGCCTCGGTGGCGGCTCGCTGGATGAGCTCACGGGTGAGGTCCGCCACGGTGCCGTAGTCGCCATAGGTCTCGTAGGCCTCGAGCATCGTGAACTCGGTGTTGTGCGTGGCGTCCACGCCTTCGTTACGGAAGTTGCGGTTGATCTCGAAAACCTTTTCTAGACCGCCGACGAGGAGCCGCTTGAGATGCAGTTCCGGCGCGATGCGCAGGTACAGATCCAGGTTGTACGCGTTGTGGTGGGTGGTGAACGGCCGCGCATTCGCGCCACCATGCACGCGCTGGAGCATCGGGGTCTCCACCTCGATGAAGCCGCGGGTGGTCATCTCCGCGCGCAGCGCATGGACGGCGGCGGCGCGTACCTCCACCATGCGGCGTGCGGCGGGGTTCACGATCAGGTCCAGGTAACGCTGGCGCACCCGTGACTCGATGTCCGTCAGGCCCTTGTGTTTCTCGGGCAGCGGGCGCAGGCTCTTCGAGGTGATGGCGAAGCTGTCGGCGAGTACGGAAAGCTCGCCGCGGCGCGAGGTGCCCACTTCGCCCTCGACACCGACGTGATCACCGAGATCGACGTCGCGCTTCCAGGCGGCGAGCGCATCGGCACCGATCCGGTCGAGCGACAGCATGATCTGCAGGTCACCGGTCCCGTCTCTGATGGTGGCGAAAACCAGCTTGCCTGTCGGCCTGTTCAGCATCACCCGTCCGGTGACTCCGACGCGTTCGCCCGTCGCTGCCCCAGGGCCCAGGTCCGCGTATTTCTCGCGAAGCACACCGATCGTCGCGGTCCGGGGGAAGCCGACCGGGTACGGCTCGACGCCCGCCGCCCGCAGCCGTTCAAGTTTCGCTATCCGAACCCGCATCTGCTCAGGCAGATCGCCGCGGTCGCCTTGAGACTGCTGCTCGGTCACCTGCCGAAGGTTACCGCCACCGGGTGCGCAACTAGGGACAGGTGACCCGTTAACTGGGGTGGCGGCCGACTATTCGGGCGCGTTTCGCTCGTACACGAGGCGAAGCCCGATCAGCGTCAGCCAAGGCTCGTAGACGTCGATGCAGCTCACCTCGTCTACCACCAGGGGCGCGAGGCCGCCGGTCGCGGCCACAGTCACCGATTCGGGGTCATCGGGCGCGAGTTCACGCACCATCCGCTCGACGATCCCCTCGACCTGGCCAACGAATCCGTAGATGATGCCGGACTGCAGGCATTCCACCGTGTTCTTGCCGATTACCCGGTTCGGCCGCGCGGGTTCCACCTTGAGCAGTTGCGCGGCGCGTCTGGAGAGCGCGTCGACGGATACCTCGATCCCTGGCGCGAATGCGCCGCCGACAAACTCGCCTTTCGCGCTCACCGCGTCAAAGTTGGTCGATGTACCAAAATCAACGATGATGGCCGGTCCACCGTAGAGGTGCACGGCGGCGAGGGAGTTCATGATCCTGTCGCTGCCGACCTCCTTGGGATTGTCCACCCGTACCGGAATACCCGTCTTGACGCCCGGCTCAACGATCACAGCAGGGACGTCGCCGTAGTAGCGCCTGAACATCTCGCGCATCTCGTGCAGCATCGACGGAACCGTTGAGCACAGCGCGATGCCGCTGATGTCGGTCTCCTTGAGGATCGGGCTCTGCCCGAGCAGACCCTGCAATACGACCGCGAGTTCGTCGGCGGTGCGATCAGGGTCGGTCGCGATCCGCCAGTGCTCGATAACTTCCTCATCCTGGAAGATCCCGAGAACGGTGTGTGTGTTCCCGACGTCGATGGTCAGCAGCATGATCGTCCTGACGGGGCGTGCGCGGTGGCGGCTCCGTAGGTCACGGAGTTCGTGGGCCGCAAAGCCCACGGAGCACACGCAGCCGATGGAGCCATGAACGGTACTGTCATTGCACAGCGCCTCCCGGCGCAAGGTCTAGCGCTATATCAAGTGCGGCAGCCGAATGGGTGAGCGCGCCGACGGCAAGGTAATCAACCCCGGTAGCGGCCACCTCGCGGGCCCGTTGCAGGGTCAGCCCGCCGCTTGCCTCCAGGCGCGCATTGCCGGCCACGAGGGCGACCGCCGCGGCGGTGTCCGCAAGGTCGAAGTTGTCGAGCAGAATCAGCGTCGCGCCTGCCACGACCGCCTCCTTCACCTGGGCGAGCGTGTCGCATTCGACCTCGACGGGCAAGCCGGGCGCTGCGGCGCTTACCGCCGCGAACGCCGCGGTGAGGCCACCGGCCGCGACGATGTGGTTGTCCTTCACGAGCGCCGCATCGGACAGCGACATCCGGTGGTTGACCCCGCCTCCGCAGCGGACCGCGTATTTCTGCAGCGCCCGCAGACCCGGTAGCGTCTTGCGGGTGTCTCTGATCGTGGCGCCGGTGCCCGCGACCTCGATGACCCAGCGGCGGGTCAGCGTGGCGATCCCGGATAGGTGGCAGGCCAGGTTCAGCGCGGTCCGTTCGGCGATGAGCAGCGTTCGCGTCGGCCCGGTGATGGCGAGCATCGTGTCGCCGCCGCGCACCAGATCACCGTCGGATTTGTGATAGGCGATCCCGAACGGCTGCGCGCTGCCCGTGTCCCGGCAGGTGGCACTTCCTCCGGGTGGTTCCAGGCGTGCCGATGCCACCCGGAAAACCGTCTCAGCGACCGGCAGACCGGCGGCTACCCCGTCTCCCCGCGCGGTCAGATACGCGGTCGTGTGCGCGTCGGCAGGCACGGTCGCCTCGGTGGTGACATCGGTCCGGCCGGCCAGGTCCTCGTCGAGAGCGGCCGAGGCGATCCCGGTGACCTCCTGCGGATCCAGCCCGCCGTCGCGGAGCCGCTCGACGAGTCCCGGGGTGAGCACTTCACGCATGGCCGCACTCATTCTGGCTCCTTCCCCGCGCCGCCCTGACCCGCGCCGCCCTGA
>DATIYI010000202.1:0-3906 GCA_035517695.1 Streptosporangiaceae bacterium | reverse complement strand
GTTACTGCCGCCTTAGAATTGCCTGCGACGAGGTGCCGTGAGGCTTATTCAAAACCCCCCTTTACGTGATCTTGCTTGACGGCCTGACCTGCGGATACGCGAGTTATCGATCTTGGATGGAAATAGTTTTGAATAAACCTCCGTATGTGGTGTTGTCGAAGGCCGCGCGGATAGTACCGTCGCTCTGGAAATAGAAAATAGCCCGCCCGATCGAATTGTTAAAAGCCCGGTAATCGAAATCAGCCTGATCCTCGTAAACCGCGCCTTCGCCGACTGCAGTAACGCCGTAAGATGACTCCTCCTGGACGACCGCGCTGCTTCCGTACTGTGCGTGCCGAGAATCGCATCCACGGCTCTGACCAGCAGAGTTGCTCGCCCGCCGGCCGGTCCGTAATGATCACCGATCGTGTGCCTCCGCTTCGTCTTCCTCCTGATTACGCGGGTCGCCGCGTGGCTGCAGCTGTCCCGGCGTGAGGATGCGTGGAAGACCGCCGAGATCCTGCTCCTGCGCCACCAGCTCGCCGTCCTGCAGCGGCGGCAGCCGCGCCGCCCGAAGCTGAGCTGGGCGGACCGCTCGCTGCTGGCGTCTGGGCGGAGCCGATGCATGGGTGAGACCGATGTTGTGCGCGATGGCGGCCGGTGGGGCGCTCGTTCGACAGGGGAACGCTGTGGCATGGTGATCGACCGTGCTGCTGCGACTCGCCTATCTCGGTGTGACGAACGTGTTCGCGTTGCTTCGACTGCTGCCGATGAGCAGCCGGGACAAAGACGCGGAGATCCTCGTGCTGCGCCACCAGCTCTCGGTCCTGCAGCGGCAGCTCGGTCTGGACAGGGTGCGGTTCACCCCGGGTGATCGGGCGTTGCTGGCGGCGCTGCTGCACCGGCTCCCGAGGGACGTGCTCAAGAGACTGCACTTGGTGGTGCGCCCGGATACCGTGCTCCGTTGGCACCGCGATGTGGTCGCACGCCGACGCGCCCGGCGGTCCCGGCCTCGGCACCCGGGCCGTGTGAGACGAAAGTGCGACGCTCTCGATCGAGGGCCCGCCTCAAACTACCGGCGAACTGGAACTCAGCAAGCGTCGGCCGCGCGGGTGACGCCAGCAAGCGAATGCCCTCGCCGGAAGTGGCGCTGGCCGACCGACTGGGCGATCTGCGGCCACGCTTCGAGTTTGCGTTCCACCCGGACGCGGGCGCGCCGGCGATGGCTTGCCCACCACGGCACGGCGAGAACGACCCCGCCGGCGAGCAGGAGCTGGCGGGCTGCGCACCCACGTCGAAACGCTCCCTCCGGCTCTCCCAGCGCGCCATAACCGCCCTCAGGGCACACAAGAAGCGGCAGGCGGCCGAACGCCTCGCCGCCGGAGCGGCCTGGCGGGAAAACAACCTGGCGTTCTGCCACGAGGACACCCCTACAGCCGGGACGCGCTCCGCTGGCGCTTCAGCAAGGTCACCCGGCAGGCAGGCGTCGGCCACTGGCACCCGCACGAAGGACGGCACACCGCCGTGTCGATCATGAGCTCCAACGGCGTGCCCATCCAGGACATCAGCGACACCGTCGGCCACAAGAGCACCCACGTCACCGAGACCGTCTACCGTAAGGTCATCGTCCCCGCCATCCGCGGCGGCGCCACCGTCATGGACACCGTGTTCGGCGAGAACCAGACCGCAGACAGTTAGTCACTTGATTAGTCACTAGTTACCGAACACCGATTCGAAAAACAGGTGGAGCTATGGGGATTCGAACCCCAGACCTCTTGCATGCCATGGAACAGCGTTCCGTTCACCACAGTCCGCTGCCGTTCGCCACAGACACCGCTGACCAGCCGATCCGTCCGCCACAGTCCGCCGCCGTTCAGGACAGTTCACTGCGGATGGTAACCAGTTTGGTAACCAGCCACCCCGGCAACGCCGCGCCAGCCTGCAAACCCCCGGCCAGATACCGGCCTTCTGCCAGGCCAGACGGCGCATGCACCGAGATTACGCCGGCGGGCGCGACGCCTTCCCGGTTATCGCAGCGCGCGAACCCACCCGGCCTCACCCGAACCCCGGCGAACCGCATACCGGGCCCGCAGCCGTCGGCAAGCGACCGCCGGGCCTGTACGAGCCCAGTGCCGTCCCGTTGTTCCCGGCCGCCCGCGGGCAGTGCACATCGGCCCCAGCGAGCCGGACACCGGCCGCACACAGACCCCGGTCGGATCCGGCCGCGCGGCGGGAAGCCGCCCGGCGCGAAGCGGCCCGGCGCGAAGCCGCCCGGCGCGGCGGGCACCCGGACGCCGCTGCGACGCTGGCCTGCCCGCACCGGCGCCCGGCCGGCGTACCGGCGTGGCTCACCCAGGCGGCCGCGACCTGCCCGGCACACCGCTCACGCCGCGGCGCCGCGCGGACAGGTCCCCCGCCCGCTGGCCGGCAACCGCACCGCCTCCTGCCCGGATAAGGCAGATGAGCCGATGACCGCCACCGCCGCAGTATCCCCGGCCCGCCCCTGGGCCCGCCCGATCGCCGCCGTCACGGCCGACGAACCGGCCCGGCCAGTCCCCGCAGCCGGCACCGGCCGCAGCCGCTCCCCGCCACCCCCCCAGGCCAGGCCGTGCGGTCCTGGCTGCTGCTGATCCTGGCCCGGCCCGCCGCGATGGCTGTCTGGTCCGGGTGGGTCGGCATCGGCGACCTCACTGGGTTCGGGCAGATCCGCCCCGCTATCGCGCATTCATGGGCCTGTTCGTCAGCGTCCTTAAGCTCAAGGTGGGCGTGCGCGCTTCGACGGCGATGATGATCGCCGCCGTCCGCGCACGCCGGCAAGAGTTGACCCCGAGATGTACATCTCGTACCCTCGGAGGTATGAGCGAAGCCGCAGTGGAGATGCCGATCTCGGACGCCCGCGACCAGCTGGCAGACGTGGTCAACCGGGCCGTGTACGGTGGCACGCCGACGCACCTGACCCGCCGCGGGCGGCGCCTCGCGGTCGTGGTCTCCGAGACGCACCTGGCCGAGGAAGAAACCCGTGCCCGGGAGGAAGCCACCGCGACCGCGTGCCGGGCACTGTGGCTCGGCGTGAAGGACGCCGACGAGCAAACCCAGGCCACGGTCCGGGCCGTCATCGGCACGCTCATGGACGCCGCCGAGGACGCCAGCGACCTCGCCGCCCTCGACGCCGCCCAGGCCGAACGGGAGGCCGGGGCGCAGCCCGCGCCGTGGGAGCAGGTCAAGGCCGAGCTGGGCCTGTGACCGGCGGCCGATTCGAAATCATCATGGAACGGCGGGCACGCAAGAACCTGGCCGCGCTCGATCCGGCCGTGCGGCGCCGCGTCGCGGCCTGCATCGACAGCCTGGCCGCGTCTCCCAAGCCCCCGGGCGTCGCGGAGGTCAAGGGCAGGCCAGGCGTGCTCCGGATCCGGGCCGGCGACTACCGCATCCTGTACGAGGTCCGTCACGAGCAGCTCGTGGTCCTGGTCATCGAAATCGGCCACCGGCGCGAGATTTACCGGTAAACCACGCCTCCCCGCGATCCGGCCGCTGCAGCGACGCGCCACGGGTCAGCGGTAGGCCATGATGATCGCCCGTGTCTCTCCGTCTGCTCTATCTGATCTTCATACTGTGCGTGCCGAGAATCGCATCCACGCCTCTGACCAGCAGAGTTGCTCGCCCGGCGCTCCGCCCGAGATGATCACCGTTCATGTGCCTGCGGTTCTTGTTCCTGCTGATTACGCGGCTAGCCGCGTGGCTGCGGCTGTCCCGGCGTGAGGAGATGTGGAAGACCGCCGAGATCTTGATCCTGCGCCACCAGCTCGCGGTCCTGCAGCGGCGGCAGCCGCGCCGTCCGAAGCTGAACTGGGCCCTGCTGTCGGCCCTGCTCAGCGTGATACCGAAAGCCCGCCGCCACGGGCTGCGGCTGCTGGTCACCCCGGACAC
>DATIYI010000201.1:0-3628 GCA_035517695.1 Streptosporangiaceae bacterium | reverse complement strand
CCGGTGCCGTCGTGGTGATGACCGCCGGGCGGTCGTCGTCGACGAGGATCCATGCCGTGGGCGAGATGATACGGCTCGCCGGAACGCCGCTGATCTCCGCCGTGCTGGTCGGAGCGGACAAGACCGACGAAAGCCTCGGCGCGACGCACACGCAGTTACCTCTCAAACCCGACCCAGGTGGCCAAGGCCTTCCCAACTTGCGGCGGTTTCGGGTGACGGGTTTGCGCCCTTAGTATTCTGACACATGTTCCTTTGAGTCTTCATTTAATATGCGGGGCAATGGCGCATTCCGAATCGCGTGCGCATTGTGACGGTCACCGATGCTGACGGGGTGAAGCTGGAGCGGCGGGCCCGGGACCGGGGGGCGCCCGGGCGCGGACCACAGCGTGGATCCACCCGGCGCCGTCGGCGGACATGTGCGCCAGCAGCGCGGCGCGCTCTTGGCCGAGCGCGTCGAAGAACGCCCGCACGGTGTCCTGGTTGCGGCCCTCGGCCATCCACGCGATCCGGCCGCTGTCGTGGTCGGTGACAACGGTCAGGTACTTGCCCGCGCCCTTGCCCCGGGACTTCTCATCGATCCCGATGCGGCGCAGTCCTTCCAGGCGGCCCGGCCGGGCCCGGCCGTCCGTAGCGGCCCGGGCCACGATGCCCGCCAGCGCTTCCCAGGTCACGCGCAGCTGCGCCGCCACCTTCGTCCAGGGCATGTGCGGGTAGCACCATGCAGCGTGCTCCTCGAACGGCATGGTGAACCGGTCATCATGCCGGGCCCATGGCACCGCGGCGGTGACCTTCCCGTGCTCCCCGGCAGGCAATGCGCGGCACCGCCGACTCGATGAAGCACCGCTTGCCGTGCACGTCCAGGGTCCGCCCCGCTGCACAGCCGTCTCTACGGGCTTGCCGCGCCGCCCGCACCGCGGGCGCCGGTACCGGGCCTCCTCGTCCGGCTCGGCCACGATGATCAGCACCTTCTCCGGCAGCCGTTCCTTCCGCGGCCACCGCTCGATATACAGTATGTCCTGATTACTACCGCGTGCTCGGTGTCGAGAATGTCATTCCAGACGGACCGATCCGGTCCTGGCATATCCCCTCTCCCGGTCGCGAGCTACCGTTCTGCGCCGGGGACGCTAGTCCAGTCAGCCGCGCCAGCTTTGGACCGACACGCCGCACACGCTCGCCCGCGGCCTCGAGCACCTGTCCCGGCGGCTTGATCAGGTCCTGGCACTCCTGGGCGTCTTACCGGCGACAGGCCAAGAGGAGGTGATGCCCACGGCGCGACTTTGCCTATGACCCTGCCGTCGACCGTGACTACGAACAGATCTGCATCCACATGCAGGCCCTCTTCGGCGACCTCGACCTCAGCACTGTGCCCGCCGCGGCATAGACAACAAATTGTCGATCGCGAGCGTCAAGCGGCTAGGCATCTTGCCGAGGTGAAGGGCTGACAACGGTCCACCTCCTTCGCCCTTGACCAAGACGGGATCACGTTGCGATACCGGTCGAACCGCGTGACCTCGTGCCCGAGTGCCGCGAGCGCCTCGCCTTCCTAAGCACGACCCTCATCCCCCGACCCGGTTTTCTTCGCTCAGGGCGGTCGGGCAGCAGCGGTTGTGGTCCCGGCGGCCCACCAGCGACGGAAGGCACAAGCAGTGACGCGGCCAGGGTGAGGTCGAGCAGGTACGTCGAGGCGTCGGTAAAACCAACCTCGGTGAACGACGCCACCAGGCAGTACGTCACGAGGAGAAGGGCGAGCGCGCGCTGCATGCCGCGTGGCTGGAAGTGGGCGTTCACGAGCAGGTATAGCAGTATGGTCGCGCAGACGGTCACTCCAAAGAGTCCCTGATCGTCGTAGGAGACGAGCCAGTTGCTATCGATGGCCAGGCCATTGAACACACCGTTCGTCAGGCCGATGCCGAAGATCACCTGGAAGTGGTTGCGTGGAGCGTTGACAATCAGCTGCCAGACATTAGTCCTGCCGCTGAGGGTTGTCAGCAGCTGTCCGCTATCTCCACGCACCAACCAGGTTGTCACCACGCTTGACAACGTGATGGCTCCGATCGACACGATGACGGCAGCGGCCGCGAACGACTTGCGCACCCGAGCTCTGGCCGCAAAGAGGCTCAGGCCGGCGACGAGGATGCCGGTCAACATGCCGATCAGGGCGGTTCTGGTGTGCGTCAGGACCAGGATAGTTCCCGCTACAACGACAACGAGAAGGGTGAGCCGGCCGCGCAGCTTGCCGCAGAGCCAGAGCACGACTACCAGCCCGGTCGTAACCGCCGCATAGTGTGCGACCTGCGTGGCCGGAATTGGCCATAGCGCGCCGCTAAGCCTGCCCCCGGAGAGGGCATGCCCAGGTGCCACCAGGAGGCCTACGAGCACCGAGCCGAGCACCACGGACATAGATGTTAGATGGCAGCGGACGAGCAGCAGGTCGCGGCGGCCCCACCATGGCGAGAGCAGCCAGAGCGCGGCAACAAACTCGGCGAGCCGGAATGTCCGGTAAATGCTACCGAGATACTCGGGTTGCATGCTCGTCATGAGCGCCTCTATGGCGAGCAGGCTCACCAGGCAGAGGAAGACGTTCGGGCGCAGGATGACCCTGGGATTTGCAGTCAGCGCCACGAGCAGCGCCACGAGCAGGGCTACCTGCGTAATGCCCTTGCCGACGACCGACGGGATCGGCACGAAGGATCCCCCGGGGGCGAAGGTCAGGACGTTGAGGACCAGCAGGCCCCACGCGATGCCTACCCTGCGCCGTACCCAGCGTTCGCGCGATTTTGCGGGTGCCAACACCGGTACACCACGGCGACTGCGGAAGGCAAGGACGGTCGAGTTCATCTGCTTTGAACCTAGACCGGGGCGGACCGGTGCCCGCAGCCCGAGGCGAATGTCACGCCGAGGCTCTGATCGGTCTCTTTCTTCCCGCCGAGTACGGCGAAGGCAACTGTCGTGGGCGAGATGACACGTCTCGCCGGAGGGGTCCTCGTCGACGGAGACCGTCCAGTGGTCATCACGCAGGCAGCAGCCAGCATCTCACAGTCCGACGCGGGCTGAGTCCACAGCGAGGTGCCAACGAGAACCACATCTTTATGGCCACGGCAGGGCACACAGGCTGCCGTCACCGTGTCGACATAGCCAAGACCAACCACCTCAACCTTCATCACGCCCTCTGACCCTGGTTCGCCACTTGGTTCGCTCACACGGAAGCTGTGCATATGAGCGTCGAGGAGGTGGCCGTGATACGACGAACATCTCCCAGGACTGTAACTCTCGCAACGGTGATAGATATATTCGACGTAACGTGACGAATAGGCTGCAAACCGCTACTAATCGGGCAGAGGTTATGAGCCTGGTTATGAAGAGGTCGTCTCCGGGATGTATCAGGACCGGGCCGTCTCGGGTCTTGTGGCGCAGCCACTGCGGCGACCATCCTTCCGGCAGCCCCGGCAGCTCCCCGCGCAGACGGCTGACCACCTTCCTTCCGCGTCTGAGTTCGTGCACCAGAACCCGGAAAAAATACCCAGCCACCTGACGGGTAAGTTGATCGCCCTTCAGGAGGATGGAGACCATGCAGGAACCGAGAACTGGATCTTCGCCGGGACGGTCGCGCAAGCCCGGGAAGCGGCTG
>DATIYI010000200.1:0-3401 GCA_035517695.1 Streptosporangiaceae bacterium | reverse complement strand
CCGGGCGCGAGGCACGGTCATAGTACGCGCAGCACAGCCCGTTCGGAAGACGGCCGGTTCGTGATCAGTTTGGCCGCAGGGCGCCCTGAAACCCGATCCGGGCGAGGTCTACGAGAGGTGCACGACAGGTATTACCGAGGTGTACGGCAGGTAGATGGCGGTTGCCAAGCTCGTGTCGCGCCATGCACAAGTCGCTTCGACTTAACCGAGATCTCCGTGCGGGCCGGTACGTCCTGGCAGGCTCGACGCGGTACGCCGCCATTCCGTCGGCCGCTCAGGCTCTGACCGGCCGAGTAGACATCATTCCCGTGTTCCCGCTGACCCAGGGCGAGATCGACGGCGTCCCGGGGACGTTCGTCGCCAGGGTTCTTGACGGCAGTGGCATTGACATGCCGCCGTCGCAGATGCCAGCGACGACCCGCAACGAATATGCCCGGCGGTCGACGTCAGGGGGAATGCCGGTGGCCCTACGCCGCCCGCCGGGTCGTTCGCGTTCCCGCTGGTTCGCCAACTACGTTGACCTCGTTGTCGACAAGGACGTGATGGACATCTCGCGAATCCGGCAACGCGAGATGCTGCCCAGGCTTCTCGGACAGCTCGCCGCCCGGTCAGGGCAGGTGCTGAACATGGCCGCGACCGCCGGAGCTATCGGCTTGGACCGGTCGACAGCGGAGAACTACATCAAGCTCCTCGAGGCCGTCTTCCTCATCTACCGGCTCCGGGCGTGGGGCACCACCCTTGGCTCCAGGATCGTCAAGCATCCCAAGGTACACATGATCGATTCCGGAGTGATGGCCTGGCTGCTGAATCTCACCCCGCAGAAGATCGCACAGGCGGCGCCCGCGACGTTGACCGAGTACGGTCATCTCCTTGAGACGTTCGCGGTCGGGGAAATCTACAAGCAAATCAGCTGGTCGGATGCGCCAGTGGCGACTGGATACTTTCGCACCGAAGCGGGCGACGAGGTGGATCTGGTACTTGAGCGCGACGACGGCCAGGTAGTCGCCTTCGAGATCAAGGCTGGCACCCGTGTCAGCGGCGAAGACCTGCGAGGACTACGTCTCCTGAAAGATCGCCTTGGGCCGCGCTTGCAGCAGGCCATCGTCCTGTATAACGGCGAGCACGCGTACCGCCATGACGGCTGGATCTGGATCCTGCCGCTCAGCCAGCTCTGGGCGTGAGTCTTTGTGAAGCCAGGCATCCTCGCGAGGAGCATCGCGACACCCGCGCTCGGCCAGGCGAGATACAGCAGGCGCAGGTCCCCTGTGGCCAGGTCGGAGCGTGCCCGCACCATCGTCCGGAGCCGGTCATCCGCCCCCTACCCAGTAGTCGTCGGGGTCGCGGTCCAGGCAGAGGCTGATGATGACGTGGTCGCTGGTCTCGGTCACGGAGGCGGCGTCCGTGTGGCAGTACCGCTTTGCCGCCTCGGCGTCGAGCAGGGATCGCGGGAGGCGGAACATCAGTCGGCCCGTGCCGAAGTTCGCCAGGTAGAGGAACGCGTCGAAGTAGCGTTCCATCAGCTTCTCGGGACCGCCGCAGAAGTCGCCGTAGCTGTACTCGTTCGTGAACTTGGTGGCGGTGATCTCCGCGCGGCTTGACAGCTCCCGCAGCTCAGCGACCTGCTTGTCGGTGAGCGGCGCGTCAAGCGCGAGGAATTCGTAGTACTGAGCGGAAGCCTAAAGCGGACAGACGCCACCCTCGTTCGGAAATGGCTGATTTGGCCGGCGGGGACGGACTGTGCGGGAAAATTGACGCATGGCGACTACAGAGGATGAACTTCGCGAAGCCGCTCGGTTGGCGCGAGACTGTGCGGTTACCGGGCAGGCGGTGACGCTGGCGCGCTGGATCGGAAGCGGTCGCCGGCAGCTGACGCCCGGGCAGCTGCTGCGCAAGCCTGACGTGCCCGGGGCGGGCGCGGCGCTCGGAGTGGCCGTGCCCGCGAAGTTCCGCACGATGGCCGATGTGAAGGGGCTGCACCGGCCGTGGGCCGTCGCGGTCGCGGCCGACCTGCTGTCGGTCGGCGACGGGTGGGTGGCCGTCGGCCCGGCGCTAGCGGATTGGCCGCCCGACGACGCGGACCTGCTCGCGGGGTGGCTGTCGGGACTGCGCGCGGTATGCGTGAAGGAATCGCGCCCCCAGGACGAGGGCACCGTGCTCTTGCTGGTGATCGGACTGCTCACGGTGCTCGGCCAGCAGCCGCGCCCGCGCAACGTGTGGGCCGCGCTGGATGCCGCGCTGCACGGGCTCGTCGAATACGGCGATGGCGGTCCGTGGGATCTGCTGCGGACGGCCGCCCGCTACCGTGAGGGTGCGGAAGCGGGGACCGTCTTCTCCTTCGACATGGCCACCACGCCGCTCACCGGTCTGGTGGAATTGCTGGCGGGCTTCGGCGTGCTCACCGGAGACGCCCGCAAGCCGGTGCTGACGGCGCTGGGCCGCTGGACGGCCGGGAAGCTGCTCGCGGACCTGCCCCTCCCCGCCGACCCGGAACTGAAGGCGGCCGAGCTGATCGCGGCGGCCGCCCGGTTCGGCGATCTAGAGCAACGGGGGACGGTCGCACGACAGTGGATTACCGCACGCGATCCGGTCAAAGATGACATGCGCCGGTTGCACCGTAGTGGTTGAGCTGGCGGGGGCGGGATGCCTGCTCGGGAGACCTCCTCAGCTCAGACGCGTAACGATTACTGCGTAGGCACATTCGCGTGCGGGCGCCCTCCGGCGCCCTCGGGAGCGTGAGGAGGTCCCGATGTCCATCGTAGGTGGCTTGGACATTCACCGGAAGCAGCTGACGTTCGGCTATCTCGACACCGCTAGCGGGGAGGTGCGGCGCGGGCAGATCTGCCCGGCGGACCGCGCGCATCTTGCCGCGTGGCTGGAGAGGCGTTTCACCGGCGAGACCGCGGACTTCGCGATGGAGGGGTGCACAGGATGGCGGTATGCGGCCGAGGAGCTGGCCGCGGCCGGGATCACCCCGCACATCGGCGAGCCTGCGGACACCGCCGCGCTGCGGGGCCGCAAGCGGCATGCCAAGACGGACAAGACCGATTCGCGGCACCTGCGGGTGCTGCTGGCCGACGGGCGGCTGCCGGAATGCTGGATCCCGCCGTCGCACATCCTGGAATGCCGCGCGCTGCTGGAGACCTATCACGACCTGCGGACCGAGCACACCGCCTGGCTGCAGCGCATCCACGCGGTGCTGTTCCACCAGGGCGCCCGCCAGCTCGGCGAGCAGCGCCTGCGCACCGGCGAGGGCCTGGCCGCCTTGCGGTCAGTCGCGGCCGCCGAACTATCGCCGGCCGGGCAACTGCAGATCACGGTGGCCCTGGACATGCTGCAGGTGCTGGAGGGCCACCTGGACGCGCTGCGCCGCCGGCTGATCGAGGCGGCCCGGCAGCTGACCG
>DATIYI010000199.1:0-5241 GCA_035517695.1 Streptosporangiaceae bacterium | reverse complement strand
CCGCCTCGGCGGCATCGCCGGGGTCGCGATCGCCGGCCTCGCGGTCGCCGGGTGCGTGGTCCTGCCGTGGTACCTGACCGAGCTGAGCAGGGCCGGCATCCGCGCCCGCGCCCTCGGCGCGCGGCTGTGGCTCCCGCTGGCGGCCGCCGCCGCGGCCGGCGCTGCCGCCCGGGCGGCGGCAAAGCTGATCCCCGGCGACCTTGCCGCATGCGCGGCCGGCGCAGCGGCGGCGGTCATCGCGACCGGGCTGCTCAGCCTCAGGATGCGGCCGGTCCTCGCCGAGCTAAGGCCAGCCCTGGCCGGGCAAGACGCGCCGCAGCCGGCACCGGCAGGCGGGAACGCCACCGCGATCGCGCCGGTCTGCGCAGATCCCGCCTGGGCATCAGAAGATCCGGGTACCCCGCCGCACGGCCCGGCCGGCCGCGAGGCTGCAGTCCGGGCGCTGCCTGCCGCGGCCGCCCCCGCGCCGGCCGTGCCCGGCATGACCGCGCCGCCGTCGCATCCGGGTTTCACCGGCAGCCTGCCGGTGTACCAGGAGGTCGTCGCCCTTCTGCGCTGGGATCCCGCTGCCGCGCGGCACCAAAGTCGCAGCGCCAGCCCCGGCCGCGCCGAATCCGGGGAGCGCGGCAATTTCCGGCACCGGCCAGGTGCAAGCGCGGTTCCCGCCAGGGCGGGTACGTTTAAACCGCAGGTCCTGGCCGATATTGATCCTGCAGACGGCGACGGGCAACTACTAAAATGAGCGGCGAGCACGGCACGATGACTAATGACACCACGAGGCTCGGCGGAACGACCTCATGCTCATCGGAGCCAGCGCCGCGGCTGGGAACACGATCTCGCGCATCTGGAGACCGAATAGTCCAAGAAACGGGGCCAGCCTGCCAAGAAGATCTGGGACTTTTCAAACAGCGGCGAATAACGCGGATAGGTACTGCGCATAGGAGAATCTGTTCCGCCTACGACAACCACAGGGACACCTTGACATGACTACCACGCACGAGCTGGACATCGTTCAGCGGCTGCTGACCGACAAGCCCTCCTTCCATCTGGGCGGGGAGGCCCGCTGGGATGCCCTGCCCGGGGCGCTCGAGGGAATCCGCAGATCAGCTTTACATGGTGACTCGACAATCGAGACAGGCGTCGGCGCGTCGACAGTGGTGTTCGCCGCCTGCGGCGCGCACCATACCGCCATCAGCCCCGATCCCGCCGAGCACCAGCTGGTCCGCGGCTACTGCCAGCGGATCGGACTCGACGACAGCCGGATCAGATTCGTCGTAGGCCTGTCGGACGATGTGCTGCCCTCCCTGCTCGGCCGTGACCGCACGTTGGACGTTGCGTTCATCGACGGCGCGCACTCGTTCCCGTTCCCTGAGCTGGACTGGCACTACATCACCCGGTCGTTGAAAATCGGCGGAAGGCTGCTGATGGACGACATCCCCATCCCGGCGGTCGCCCAGATGTTCCGTCATATGAGACTCGAGCCCAGCTGGCGCCTCGACGCCGTCTTCGACGACCGCACCGCGGCATTTACGCTGCTTGCCCCGCCAGCCCCCGAAATGTGGACCCAGCCATTCAACGGAGGCTACCCGGACTTCAGCTTCGCCCGCCTGCCTAAGCGACTTCGCCTGGAGGGTGCGTACCGAGTCGACCGGATGCGTCGCAGTGCGGGCCAGCGGTACCCCGGCCTGCGCCGGATCCGCAAACGCGTGGTGTGATCGCGTCGTTCGCGGCCTGCACCAAGCGGCCCGGCGACGTATGTCAGCAGACTGCGGATCGTCAGGGGACCGGGTCTGCGCTGCTTGAGTCGGCGAAGCATGCCGTCGGGCTGAAACTGGCTGCTCGTCAATCCGCGGTCCCCTGGCGGACCGGGCACTCACAGGCCTCGCCGCGCCCACGATTGCCACCACCACCATTCTTGTGCCTTGCGACCGACCGCGGACAGGACGAAGGGCTGCAGGTATGGCATGACGCGCGGCCCGAGCCATTCACGCAGCTGAAGACCGCGGTATACGGGCAGTCTCTTCGCCTCTGGCCAGCAGTCGAAGGCAAAGACGATCAGCTCGTCCACGGGCGTCTGCTCGGTGCGTCCGCGGTCATAGGCCCGGGCAGCGGACCACAATGCCTCCCTTCCGAGCCTGCGGTGCACGACGTCGGACAGGCTGGCCGCGTCCGGCAGCTGGTCCGCGCAGCGCTCCAGGACCGCCTCGTAGGCGAGCCGCCGCTGGCGCAGGTCCACCAGCGGTGTACGGGACCTGGTCATGTTCTGCCCATGGACTCGATAGAACGCCTGGTCGGCGCCGCGGACGTAGCCCACATCCGCGTGAGCGGCCAGGCGCAGCCACATTTCCGTATCCCCGGTGTGCGGCAGCCGCGGGTCGTACCCGCCTACCTGCTGCTGGAGTGATGTGCGCACCATGACCTCGGGCGAGCTGATGCAGGAAGCCGAGTCACGGAATCGCCGCTCGAGCCACCAGTGACCGGGCCAGACGGACCAGCCGCGCACCGCGGTCCGGGCAGCCGGCAACCGCGTGCCGTCCTGGAACCGCACCGGATGCCCGTAGGCGAAGCCAGCACCGGGGTGAGCATCGAGCAGGTCCGCGGCGCGGCGCAGCGCTCCCGGAGTCAGGCGGTCGTCTGCGGACAGCAGGACTGTGTAGTCCCCGTCGGCCCAGTCCAGCAGGCCCTCGTTGTACGTCGCAATGTGCCCCCGGTTGGTCACGTGCTCCGTCACCTGCACGCGTGCATCGCTGGCGGCGATCCTTCTGGCCACCTCGGCGCTGCCATCTGCCGATGCATCGTCGATGACAAGGACGCGCACGTCGACGCCCGGCTGATCAGTCAGCGCACTGCTGATGGCGTCAGGCAGGAAGTGGCCGTACTTGTAGCAGGGGATAACGACGCTCACCGAGCTCATCGCACACTCTTCTTTCGGTCATGCCACCCCTCGAGGGCGGGCGCATGTTCGGCAGGCCGCCGCCGCAGTGGCTAGACAAACCTCGCAGCCAGTCGCCCTGGCATTTGCCTGGTCGCAACAGGTCGAAGCAATTGAAGTAAGGATCTTTCCGGCATTAAACGGCACCGAAACCTGCCAGCGCGTTTTTGCGGGTGTCCTGAGTTCTAGGATAGCATGGACGGCCGTTAGCTTCAGTTGCGACCGTAATTTCGCCGGTAATATTTCGGTCTTTCGGAAAGTAATCATGCAGCGATCCGGCCGGGTGTGTCCGCACCGGCCCGAGTTACCTCGCGGACTGCGCTGAGGTTCCGCGGGGCCTGCGGAGCCGGCGCCAGGTAGTGGCTCTTCCGCCAGCCTCCGCATCGCTGTCTGGATTCGGCAGGCGGACTTACCGGACTGGCGATCTGGTGCCAGTCTCTGGCTAGCCTTGCCAGGCAGCAATCATGAGCCCGGACACGCTCTGCCAAAGGTGCTCGAGGCTAAAGCGCTCGCGAACAGTCTTAGCGGCTGCGGCTCCCAGCGACTGCCTTCGGTCTGTATCGGCCAGGAGGGCGCTAATCAGCTCGGCCATTGCTGCCGGATCGCGGGGCGGGACGAGCAGTCCGTTGGCGCCGTGGGCAACATAGTCCCGAATTGCAGGTGAGTCCGTTGTGAGCGTTGCCCTGCCCATGGACATGGCCTCAAGCACCACGCTCTGGCCGCTTGGATACGCCGGCCCCACCGTTGGCGTCACGACAAGATCCGCCGAAAGTACAAGCCTTCGGTACTCATCGTGAGATATACCAGAAAGAAGCCGTACGTGCGGCGGCAAATCGAGGCCGGTGATGTTTCGCGGAAAGCAAGCCAGCGTAAGGGGCACATTAGCGATCCGAACTGCCCGTAAAAGCGTTGCGTAATCGCGACGAGAGTCACCGCCAACTGCGACCAGACCGCCACCGCCTCCTGTGGAATCGCTCATAATAGCGGGGTTGTAATAGCTTGTGTCCACGCCAAATGTAACTACGCTAATGCGCTCAGAGCTGATTCCGAAGAAGTCCTGCAGTATGAAAACCTGGTTTGCCGAGAAGACGGCAATTTTTGAAATGGATCGTATTGATCGCCGAACTGAGCGCAGTGCAGACGGCGACATGCGTCGGCAGTCCTCGGCAAGCCAGCACGTCAGCATTACGTGCGGTACCGAGCAGCGGGCCGGTTCTGACAGTCGCTGTGACCGTGCAAACCCGAGGCCAACATTCTCGAAAACCGAGAGGACGACATCGGCAGTACGCAGCCGAGGGATTGCATAGAAAGCGCCCAGCGAACCTTGGAGACCGGGCGCTCCGCGCCTGATGGCGCCGCCGATAGCGCGCGATAGGCTCGTCCGCCATATCCCGCTTCGTTGCGCGTCCGACCATGTCATCTCGAAATTGTTCCGGAGGTATTGAAGCCCATATGGCAACGACCCGCCGGGCGTTGGAGTATCGGTGGCTTTCGTGGCCCACTCGCCCAGGTTGTGCATGCTCAGTAGAAGCGCGCTCGGCACATGCATCATCTCCGTTGGTCAGCGCAGGCGGGCGGCGCTGATCCCCCACCCGCACGGTCCACGAGCGCCGTCGGCGTCATCGCATGCCGGTGGATGCCGCAACCGGATTGCCGTCGACGACACCGCCGGTGCGCGTCGTAGTGCCACCGCCACTGCCGGGCCCTGCTGACCGCCGGGCTTGCTGTGCCCGGCCAAGCCTGCCCGGCGGGGGCAGGTCAGTTTCCGGCAGATGATCGGCTAACTCAAAGTAGTTGATCCGCTACGCTACGTCAGATCGTAGCAGTACCCGGTATGGGCGGCGTACGGTTTCGGCCTGGAGGCACCGATGTCGAGCAGGCCTAGGCCTTCACTCGGGGTATCCATGCCGACCGGCGTGGAAGCATCCTCGAGTGATTACGCGGTGCCGGTCGCGGGCTTACCTGAAGGTGCGGCCCGCAGGTTGCGCAGGTCAGCTGCCTGGGATCCCAGCGGGGATTAACCGTGGCATCCATTGTCGCCTGCCCGCCGACATGGAGGCGCTACCGAAGGGTGTCACTCCGCGTGAGATCTTGCGGGGCAACCCAGCGACTGTCCGCGACCGGGTCCGCGGGCTGGGGCGCCGTCACCGCCGGGTCGGCCTGGCGTTTGAGTCGCCGCCCGGCGATCTGAGCATCGACGATCCAGGGGACGCCGAAGGAGGCTACGAGCCCGACGCCGATCAGCACGGCCAGCAATCGCGCCATCTGGGTGAGGCTGAGTGTGGCCTGCCCGGCCATGGAGATGGTCA
>DATIYI010000198.1:0-4388 GCA_035517695.1 Streptosporangiaceae bacterium | reverse complement strand
TAGGTCGGAAGACCAGGGCAGCATGAAACCTCCCGCGGGGATCGCGCTCGCCGGGATTGCGGCTCGCCGCACCCATCACACCACGCAGCGGCGGCGATCACGGCGGGTCCCCGGCGGGTGGCTGCATGGTGCCCCGGCCGCAGCGCAGTCCATGCCCGCCGCGGAATTCGGCGCCGGCCGCGGAGCGGATGTTACGAGATCATGGACTGCATGGACTGCATGGACTGCATGGAGCTGACCGAGCAGCACTTCATCGCCGCGGTGGGTGCCGTCACCGGGCCGAGGGTGCCGAAGCCAGGTGCGCTTCGGCGACGCCTCCGTGAATCATTCGACCGCGGCCTGTGCGTTCAACACGGCCGCCTACTGTGCTACCAGGGCCTCCCGCTGGCGCTGCTGCTCATCTGCGAGGACGACGGCCTGGGCATATCAGCGTCCGCACGCCGCCGGGCTGGGTGGCGGCCGCACAGCGCGATAGATCCGCTGCTGGGGACGAGGCCCCAGATGCGTTCGAACACACAGGTCAGCGGCCTGCGCCACGCGCGCCCGCACATTGGCGTTGCCGGGCACCCCGGATTTGGCGGGATCGCACATAATGGCGGCCATTACGGCGGCCATTCTCTGTGGGCGGCTCAGCGGCCCCTCCACGCGGCGGGGCAGGGTTGACTCCAGGCGAAGACTGGCCGGGACGAGACCCGGACGGAAGGCATCGCTCCCAGCTACCGGGAGACGACCGGGCCGCACGCCGAGGCCAGGTCATGGGTACTAGTCGGGGGCGTGCTGGACTCCTGCTGGCCGTCGCCTACCGGGGCACCGAGGCCCTCCGCCTCCGGGTCGACCAGGCGCTGCTGCAGCGCGAGCTCGACCGCCGTCCCGGCTGGCAGACAGAACTGACCGCATCGCGACCGACCCGCGGACATGCGACCTGCGGTTTGACCGGCGCGCGAGCCGTGGTGCCGGAACTCCTCTGGTGGAGTGAGGCGGCCAATGCAACGAAAGGCCCCCAACCAGCGCTCGTCCAAGGGAGTCCCCTGCCCGCTGCGGGCATGCACGACTACCCCGGGTGTTCCTGAAGGCTGGAGTGGCGCAGCAGAAGTGACCCGCCCGATCCGGCGCGTGGGGAACAGGCCCGGCGGGCCGCTCCCCGCCGCGCCGTCAGGGTGGCTCTATGTCCTGACGGCGGACCGCCGAGTACCAGTCGGTCGCCTCTCCGCGCATGAGCCTTCTCACGCTCAGCGCGACCTGCTGGATGTCGCGGAGGCTCTGCGCATTACGGAGCTGATCGCGAGCCTCTGCCAGGTCGACGGCGAAACGCGCCGAGCGCTCGGCGTGGCGCGCATAATCGCGCTGGGCGCCGTACCCACTCAGGGCCGCGCCCACGGCGGGGATGACAATCGAGAGATAGTCCACCGTGTGCAGGGTCGGAGTATCTGCTGAGCCTTTGGAGAGGCTGTGCAGCAACGCGGCCACGGCGCTCAGCGTGAACAGCACGATCGCAGCGTCGTTGAACCGCTCGCCTCGGCGCTTGTACTTGCGACTGGTCCTGGTGTGATAACAGAGCTGATCGAGGATCCACTCGCTGTTCAGGACTTCGCGGATGCCTGTCACGTCGTCACCGGGATCATTTCTTGGCCGGGACCACCAGATCTCCGAGACAGCGCGCTCGGCCCAGTCCGACTCGCCCACGGTGTCCGTGGGACGGCCCGCTGAGGTGATCGCATCGCCGGGCGTGGCGACCCCCGCCAGCCCCAGAAAAAGCACCGACCGGATCTGCTCGGCCAGGTACCTGGCCGATATCCAGCGTTCATGCAAGGGGCTGAACCGTGCGACGAGGAACAGGGCCGTGACGCACACCAGCGTCACGAACTCGTACCGTGCGTAGTGCTCGTGACGGGGCGCGAACAGTATCTGCGCCGCCACGATGAGTACCGCAAGGGCGGCGAGCGCATACATCAGCCGGGTGACCCAGAACCAGCGCCGCTGACACCGCTTGGCGACCGCGTCGGCGCGGATGAAGTAGCGCGAGACGTGCCGTACGAGCGGCCTGGCGGCGAGACTTGCGTCACTTTGATGAGGCAGCAGCGGCGAAGGGCCAGCGAAGATCGCGCCGCGCAGTTTCACGCGGTTGTAGCGATCCAGGTGGTTGAGCGCCTCAGGAGGCAGCGGAACAAGGGATACGGCGGGGTCCGGGATGACCAGTTCGGCCCGGTCGTCATCGACGCGTATCCAGAATACCGGCTTCTTGCTCTTCTCTGCATACTCGTAGATCTCTGCGGTGCCGCCTCGGCCGCGGGCAGGCTGGCCGTCCCAGGCGACAACCATGACGTCACTGCGGTCGACGACCGCATGGCCTGCCGCCTCATAGGCGTGCTCCCGAGATTCAGCCCGCGGAACCGTGTCAACGGCCACGGCTCTCGCCAGCAGGTCCGTGAAATCGGCTTTCGATACGTCCGAGCCGAAGTCGCGGATGTAGTCGGCCGCCTCCACCGGCAGCACGACCTCAAGCTGGCCATCCTCGTCGAGGATCGCGTTCGCCAGCACCCGGTCGGCGCCCTCGGCCAGCGATGACACGACCGTGAGGCCAACGAGTGTCGAGTCGGTCGACATTGACGCCCGCTTGAGCATGACAGCGGCGAGCACCTCAGCGACGGCGCCTGCGATGCCTGGATGATGCGGGCCGATCTGACGATGCCCGGAGATCCCGACTCGCAGCCGAAGCGCGACCTGGCCCCGGTCTCCGTCGGATCGCTGCGCCTGGCCGTTCACCCATTCACGCAAACGCCCGGCCAATGAGAGCCCCAGTATTCTGGGAATTGTTACTGGCACTAGCGGCGATTGCTATGATCCAGAAGATGACGAACACCACGAGGCTTATCCAGAAGAAAGTCTTCACGCGGGAAGATGATGCCTGAGCGGATACTAGATCGCCCACTCCCAGCCTCGGGTTTACCCGCGCTGCGTACACGACGGCAGGTATCCCTGTCGGCCAGCAGAGAATAAGTGCCCAGATGGCCATTCCCCAGTGCGGCGAGACAGCGGCGGGGATAGGGGCCGACAGGGGAGGCTGCGGGTGCCGCAGAGTGTTCTGCCGCGGGGCATCCTGTGCCGGAATGTGCTGAGGCGGGGCATCCTGCGTCGGAGTGTGGTGCTGAGGCGGGGCATCCTGTTGCTGGTCGGCTGGTTTCGGCAGGCTGGCTCTGAGGGCTGCTATTCGCCTGTCGACAAGGACATAAAGGTCGGGACGCGCCTCAAGCCGGCCGAGCAGCTCGAGCGCCGTAGGCCTCTGGCTGGGGTCCGCCATGGGAGCAAAGGCGCCCTCCAGCCTTCCGATGATAGCGAGTTGCTGGTCCTGACTGAGCACCCTGACCGATAGCAGATCGGGGATAGGGTCCCAGTAAGAAGGCGGGACCGTCGGCGGTTCCGGGAGCGGATCCGGCAGCGGTTGCGGCGGACGAAGGCGGGCGATAGCGCCGATCAGCTTGAACGCATTAGCCTCGCTCGGCTGCGAATAATCTAGGACCTGCAGCTGCGCTAAGTCGTTCGGCAGCAGCGTGGCGTCCAGTCGCTCGACCGTAAGCGGGAGGACGGACTTGCCCAGGTTCCTCGCATAATGGCGCTCGGTCCTGCATGCTTCAGAATTCAGCGAGGATCGCGAGACTATCGCAACTAGAGCATCGCACTGGCGAAGCTGATCTAAGATCTTGTCCCACCACACCTGGCCGCCGACCAGATCGGTGTCAACCCAGACATCATTTCCCGCCTGTCGTAACTGCTGCGCCAGGGGATCGACTTTAGGTCTGTCCGAGCGAGCATAGGAAACGAAGAGCTTCATTTACTTCCCCCTCAAGACCCCGAGAAACGTCATGCCCTCAATCTGTCGACAGTAGCGTGAAAAGCCCACAACCGCGAGGATTGTCTCATGGCGCACCAGGACGGTCAACGCTATTATATCGGAACAATTCATCATAAAGGTGGCAGACATCAACTTTGCCTGCGGGGATGTAGGAGACACATGTTGACCCTTATGCCGTGCCACAGAGCCTCTAGCGTTCGGAACTGGCGGGGGACGCGCTCGGGCCAGACCTTGATCCGCGGGCCCTCCCGCAAGCTCCGAGGAGAGGAACCATGCTGAAGACCATCATCGCCGTGCTGGGCGCGGCAGCGGTCATCTGCGCGCCCGGTGACGGACGGCGTGGACACTCATCTGGACCTCAACGTGGCGGCCGCGCTGGATCCGGTCGGCGGGCTGCTGGCGGTGGCGGAGTTCCCGGCCACCTCGGCCGGGCACCGTGACCTGCTGGGCTGGCTGTCCGGGTTCGGGCCGGTGGCCCGGGCCGGGGTGGAAGGCACCGGCTCCTACGGCGCGGGCCTGGCCCGGTTCCTGCGGGCGG
>DATIYI010000197.1:0-42600 GCA_035517695.1 Streptosporangiaceae bacterium | reverse complement strand
GCCCCTTAGGTGACCGGTTCCCGGCGTCAGGCTAACCGGCGGCCTCGACCGCACCAAGAGCTAAACGACGTCACGGGCGGTACCACCCGCCATTTTCACGCCGGTACGGCGTCCCCGCAGGGGGTACCTGGAGCTAACCGGATTGCTGCCGACCGGCGCGGGCGGACGCGGTTTCACGTGAAACGAGCACGGTGTAACAGCTCGCGACAAGCGCGACTGTCTTGGCTCGGCAAGCCCGGCTCCCACCCGGACGGTGCAAGCGCCGACTGCCAGTGCCAGGCGCGAGCACCGGCCCCCGAACACCGTCGCCTCCACAGCGCCCCGGCCGGCGATCGCCCCGGATCTGCCGTGCGGTGCATAAGCGCGCGCGACCGACGAGTCAGTGCGCACCGTTACTCGGGTACTTCGCCAAAATCTCCCTGAGCCGCCCGACGAAGCGGAGTGACTCGGAATGCTCGCGCTGCCATATATTACGGCCGAAGATCAATCCGGTGGCTCCTGCCTCCATGCTCTCGCGCGCCTTTTCCAGCATTGCCTCATCGCCCGCCCGCTCCCCCCCGGAGACAAGCAGCAGGGTGCGGTTCGCGGACGCGACAACGGCGTCGATTGCTTGTTGTGAGGAGAACTCGGCGATGTAGGGCTCCTTCACCCCAGACTGCTTCTCGGGATGCGGGAAGTTGACCTTGACGATGTCCGCGCCGAGCTCGCTCGCGACCCTGGCGGCGTAGTCGACGGCGTAGAAGGAATTGTTCCCGCCCTTTGCGTCGATCGCGGATCCGCGCGGATATGCCCAGACGATCAATGGCATCCCGAACCGCTGTGCGTCCTCGCGGACACGCCGGTACTGCTCGAAGTCGACCTCCTGCACCGGAGTGCCGACATACAGGGTGTAGCCCACCGCATCCGCACCGAGGCGCACCGCGTCCTCGACTGTCGCGTTGACCGGCGAGAGGGCATTAGCATCGGTGGGAATGTCAGTCTTGCCGTTCAGCTTCAGTACGAGCGGCACCTCTCCTGCGTAGTCCCAGAAGAACTTGTCCGCGAGCCCGATCTGAACCGCAACGCCATTAAAACCGCCTTCGATCGCGAGCCTGACGATGTACCTCGGGTCGCTAGCCGCGGGGTTGGCGAAGAAGTCCCGCGGACCGTGCTCCAGTCCTTGATCGTATGGCAGGAGAATCGCTGTCCCGTTGCCCAGGCCGTGCTGGAACAGGATCCGGCGCAGGCGCGATTTCTTGCCGGTGCCCAGACCAATCTCCTCGATCCCGGGTCGTATCCTCATGACCGTTGTCTCCCCTGTGAATGGAATCACACGTCAGCGAAACCGCTGTCGGCCCTTCCAGACTCAGGCCCGCGGCCAAGGGCGGTAATAGGCGTTCCTCCTCATTGCCAGGGACCTTCGCCACGTTCCGTCCCTGCGGCGCCCGCGCGCCTGGCGGCGACGGCCGAACTTGCCGGTCGTCGCTCGCGCATCACGGCCGCTGCATGAGGGCGCCCACGGGCCAGGACGGGACTGGGTCCAGTCAGATGCAGACGGCCCGGATCGCGGCGGCGAAGGCGTCCACGTCGGCCTCCGTCGTCTCGAATGAGGTCATCCAGCGCACGGTCGGTGCGCCGGAGTCCCAGATGTGGAAGGCCCAGTCCTGCTGCAGCCGTTCGATCCGCCGGCGACGAAGGGAGGCGAAAACCGCATTCGATTCGACCGGCTGCTGGATGTCGACACCCGGAACGTCCCGTACCCCGTGGGCGAGTCGTTTCGCCATGGCGTTGGCATGCCGGGCACTGTGCAGCCACAGATCGCCGTCGAGCAAGGCCAGGAACTGAGCCGCAAGGAACCGCATCTTCGAGGCCAACTGCAGCTGCTGCTTGCGCAGGTAGGGTACGTCGGCGCAGAACTCGGGCCGCCTGACAATGACCGCCTCCGCGCCCACCGCGCCGTTCTTTGTGCCGCCGAAGCTCAACACATCTGCTTGGTCCGCTAGTTCGCTGAGGTCGCAGCCGAGATACGCCGCGGCATTGGCGAGTCGCGCGCCATCAACGTAAACAAAGAGGCCGTTGGACCGGCAGAATACGCTGAGCCTGCTGAGTTCCTCCAACGTGTAGCAGGTGCCCAACTCCGTCACCTGGGAGATAGCAACGGCCCGTGGCTGCACCCTGTGCTGATCACCACGCCCGCCGAGCCGTTGCGCAACAAGGTCAGGGGTGAGTTTTCCGTCTGGCGTCGCGACCGTGAGCAGCTTGCAGCCGAGGATTCGCTCGGCCGCTCCGCACTCGTCAACGTTCAAATGCGCAGTCTCCGGACAGATGATTGCCTCGTAGCGATGCACCAGCAGGCTGATACCTAGGATGTTCGCGGCGGTCCCGTTGAAGACGAAGAATGTCCGGGCGCTATCACCGAACACCGCGCGTAGCTTCTCGTCCGCGCGAACCGTCCATTGGTCCGTGCCGTACGCGGGCGCGAATCCAGGGCTGGCGGCCGAAATCGCCGCGAGCACAGCTGGGTGCGCGCCCGCGTGGTTGTCGCTGGCGAACTCATGAGATATAGCCACCCGCCGAGCCTACCGATGGCGATGTCCAGTCTTCCGTAGCGCTCGATTGCCCTAACGGATCGGTCCTGGGGGTTGAGACTGTGCCAACGGCCGCAGGTGATCTTGAGGGATCAAGCCGGCTGGGTCGGCCGCGCCGCCAGGGCATGTTTCGTGGATCTTCGGCGGCGCGAAGTTACCGCCCCCGACCGCGGTCCTCGTCTGGGGTCGGGGGCGGTACTGTCGTCGTCGGTAGCCCTGCTACCGGCTCCTCGAGAACGAGTAGGGCCTTGCCGGACGCCGCCTGGATCACCGCCCGCATCCGCCAGGATCCACGAAACACACCCTAGTCGCCGCGCTGCACGGCCTGGACGAGCAGATCGTGGCAGATGGTGCCGAAGCCGTGGCCGGCTGCCGCGAGGGCCATCGGGAGCGTGCTTGTTTCTGTCATCCCCGGAGCGACGTTTACTTCGAGGAAGAACACGGTGTCGGCCTCGTCCACGATGAGATCTGTGCGGGAGATGTCGCGCAAGCCGAGAGATGTGTGCGCGGTAACGGCCGTATCCGCGGCCGCCTTGGCGGCTGCTGCGGAGATGCGCGCCGGCGTGTAGAACTCGGTGCGTCCGGCGGTGTACCTGGCCGCGTAGTCGTACACCCCACCATCGGGCACGATCTCGACCGCTGGCAGGGCCTGCGGCCCGTCACCGAGATCGATGACGCCAACCGCCACCTCGGTGCCCGTGACATAGCGTTCGATGAGCGCTGTGTCACCGTAGGCGAAGCAGCCCACCATGGCCGCGGGAAGCTCTGCCGCGGTTCGCACCGGCCCGGCGCCGAGCGCGGAGCCACCCCGCGACGGCTTGACGAACAACGGTAGCCCGAGTCGTGCCACGATGCGCTCGAGGACGGCTGCCGCGCCGAGATCATGGAAGGTTTCTCTGGGCAGGGTGATGGACTCCGGCGTCCTCAGGCCGGCGGCGACGGCCAGCGTTTTCGCGTCCGGCTTGTCGAAAGCGAACCGGCACGCGCTAGCTATGGCCCCAACAAAGGGCACATCAAGCAGCCCGAGCACGGCACGGACGGCACCGTCTTCCCCTGAGACACCGTGAATTGCGGGGAACACCGCGTCGGGCGGGTCGGCCAGAATGGCCGGAATCAGCGCGGAGTCAGCGTCGACGGTGATCGCGTCCACGCCGTTCTCGCGCAGCGCGTCGCAGACGCGGTGCCCGGAGCGCAGTGAAACGTCGCGTTCGGGTGACAAGCCTCCGGCGAGCACGAGGACGTGGCCCAAGTCGGTCATTGCGCAGTCCTTCCATGGCGGCGAGCCGCCCGCGGTGCCCGGCGACCTTCGCCGCCGGCGATGGTGACGCGGATCAGGGGACCTCAGGGCCGGGCGTGTCCACCCCAACGGTTCCGTGCATCCCGCCCGAGCCGAACGTGTCGCGGAGATCGATCTCCGCCTCGATAACACCAGCGAGCCTGCGCACGCCCTCCCTGATCCGGTCCGGCTCGGGCAAGCAGTACGACAGCCGCATGTGCTGTGCTCCCTGACCGTCGGCGTAGAAGCCCGTGCCAGGAACGTAGGCGACCCGGGAAGACACCGCACGCGGCAGCATCGCCTTGGCGTCCAGTCCCGCCGGAAGCCGCATCCAGACGTAGAACCCGCCCCCCGGGCGCCTCCACTGGCATCCGGCCGGCATCAGGGCCTCCAGGGAGTCGATCATCGCGTCCCTGCGCTGCTGGTACAGCTCGCGGAAAATCTTGATTTGCTCGCGCCACGGCTGCGTGCAAAGGTATTCGCGGACCAGCAACTGTGCCAGGTTCGACTGGCACAGCACCGCGGACTCCGCCGCGAGCACAAGTTTGTCCCGCACCGCCGGCGGCGCGACCGCCCAGCCGACCCGGACGCCAGACGCGAACGTCTTTGAGAAGCTGCCGAGGTAGACGACCCCGTCCGGATCGTCGGCGCACAACGCGCGCATTGGCTCACCCTCGAACCCGAGCAGCCCGTATGGGTTGTCCTCCACGACGAGGAGCCCGGCCGCGCTGCAGATGTCCAGGATGCGGCGGCGGCGATCGGCCGCGAGCGTTACCCCGGCGGGGTTGTGGAAGTTCGGCACCGTGTAGAGGAACTTGGCGCGCTGTCCCGCCGCGGCGAGCCGCGCTATTGCGCCGTCGAGAGCCTCGGGAATGAGCCCGCTGGCGTCCATCGGCACATGCAGCACCTCCGCTTGGTACGCGGCGAAGGCGCCGAGCGCACCGACGTAGGACGGTGCCTCGGCGAGCACGACGTCACCTGGGTTGATGAAGATGCGTGTGATCAGGTCGAGCGCCTGCTGAGAGCCGACGGTGACGACCACGTCGTCCGGATGCGCGTGCACCCCCTCGAGCGCCATAACCTCGCAGATCTTCTCCCGCAGGCCAGGATCTCCGTGCGCCGGGCAATATTGGAGGGCGACGGAGCCGTGGCCGGCGATCAGCTGGCTAGCCATGTTGCCGATTACGTCGAGCGGCAGTGCGGCTACATTCGGCGATCCGCCAGCGAAGGAGACGATCTCCGGACGGGCCGCGACCGCAAATAGTGCGCGGATTTCCGAGGCGATCATGCTGCGTGCCCGGTCCGCGTAGCGGTCGACGTAGAGATCGATCCGTGATCCATGAGGCTGTTGTGGATCTGTCCGCACGACGTTCTCCTCCGGCTGGTAGCTCTCCCGGCGCCCATCCCGCAACCGCTCGTAGGCGCACACCGAGGTCTCCGAGCCTACGTGGCCGGTAAGACTCGGCCCGCCGATTTTCCGCATCAGCTACGATGCCAACACGGGGCTTCCAGCCGGGCACGGTCCTTGCGTGGGCCACTCGCCCACGTGGCCGGAAGCCACCGGTCAAGCAAATAAGACGCCAGCCAGGCCATCAGCCACCGGGGGATCAGCGTGTCCCGCCGTCTCGCGAACATTACTCTAGACAATCTGGACGACCTGCCGCGCAGGTGCCGTGCGTGTGTCTTCTGGGAGCTTGACCCGGTGAGCCGGGCCCGAGCGGAGGAGAGCGGCGGCTCGGCGCTCGAGAAAGAGTCCTGGATTTCATCGACCCTGCTCGAATGGGGAAGCTGCGGGAAGATCGTTTATGTGGATGGCGTGCCCGCGGGTTACGTGCTTTATGCGCCGCCCCTCTACGTGCCCCGGTCGGTGGCCTTTCCGACCAGCCCGGTAAGCGCGGACGCCGTCCTGCTCACGACGGCCCATGTGCTAGACGAGTTCGCGGGCGGCGGGCTCGGCCGGGTACTCCTGCAGACGGTCGCGAAGGACCTGACCAGGCGCGGCGTTAAAGCGATCGAGGCGTTCGGCGATCTCAAATGGGAGCAGCCTGGCTGCCTGCTTCCGGCCGATTACCTGCTCGCGGTCGGGTTCAAAACTGTCCGGCCGCACCTGCACTATCCGCGGCTGCGGCTGGAGCTGAAAACAGCGCTGTCGTGGCGGGAGGACGTAGAGGTCGCTCTCGAACGACTGCTCAGGACGATGACCCCGGAGCGAGCCTTGCGCCCCGTCTGACCGAGCGATGCCGCGACGCCCGGTGCCGGCCAGCAATCCTTAACCGTAGCTTCGGCTTAACGGCTGCCGCGGATGCGGTTTCCACTGCTGCGGGGGGATCCCGGGGGGTCGCCCCCGGGGGCCAGCACTGTTCCCTAACGGCTGCCGCGCGGCGCGTACAGCCACAAAGGCGCACGAAGCTCACCGGAAGGCATCCGCCGCGCGCGCCGGGCACCTCTATCCGCACGGCCTCTAGTACTACAGCCGCACTCTCGAATCGCCGAGAAAGAACGTGCTGGTCAGGGAGTTAGAGAACGTTCCGTGGCGAGGAAGATCGTTTGCGTCGTTGCTGGTCACGGACGTGTCTCCAGCAAAGTGCGGCTGTAGTACTAGGCGATGTAATCGGAAAGCTCGCGCAGCAGCGCAGCCTTCGGCTTGGCGCCGACGATTTGCTTGACCACTTCGCCACCGGAGAACACGCCGAGCGTCGGAATGGCCAGAATCCCGTAACGCTGCGCCACTTCCGGGTTCTCGTCGATGTTGAGCTTGACGATATCGATCTTGTCCCCGTGCTCCTGCGCGATCTCTTCGAGGACCGGGGCGACCATGCGGCATGGCCCGCACCACTCGGCCCAGTAATCCACGACCACGGGCTTGTCGCTCTTGAGAACCTCAACGTCAAAACTTGTGTCCGTGACAATCCTGGTGGCGCCCAATTTCGTTCTTCTCCCTATCTGTATCCCTGACTGCCCTGGTGCTTACCGCTACTCGCTGCCCGTGTCCTCGACGAGGCTCCGCTGCGCGGGGCTGCCGTCGTCTGGAGCTCAGTGTTCCTGGCTGGCCAGGAAACGTTCGGCGTCCAAGGCGGCGGCGCACCCCGTGCCCGCTGCCGTGACCGCCTGGCGGTAAATCCTGTCCACCACATCGCCGGAAGCGAAGACGCCAGCGATGCGGGTCCTGGTGGTCGGATGCTCGACCTTGAGATATCCGTCCGGATCGATCTCCAACTGGCCGGTGAAAAGTTCGGTGCGGGGGTCGTGGCCTATCGCGACGAACAGCCCGCCGAATTCGGTCACGCTTTCCTCGCCGGTCTTGGTGTTCCTGATGCGGGCACTGGTTATCCGGTTTTCACCGAGAACCTCCACGACCTCGCTGCTCCAGAGGAAGCGGATCTTAGGATTGGCAAAGGCCCGGTCTTGCATGATCTTGGAAGCCCGCAGCGCATCGCGCCGGTGGATCAAGGTGACACTGCTGGCGAAGCGGGTGAGGAATATGGCCTCCTCGACCGCCGAGTCCCCGCCACCTACCACCGCGATATCTTTGCCGCGAAAGAAGAACCCGTCGCACGTGGCGCACCAGGACACACCGTGGCCCGCCAGCTCCTTCTCGCCAGGAACGCCCAACTCACGATACTTCGAGCCGGTCGCTATGATCACCGATGTGGCCAGGTGCGTCTCACCCGAGGCAAAGATCACCTTGGGGTTCGCCCTCAGGTCCACCTCTGTCACGTCGTCAGGAACGAGTTCGGCGCCGAACCTCTCGGCCTGCTTGCGCATGGAATCCATCAGGTCGGGGCCAAGTACCCCGTCCGGGAAGCCGGGATAGTTTTCCACCTCGGTCGTAGTCATCAGCGCGCCACCCGCGGTCACCGAGCCCTCGAACACAAGCGGCTTCAGATTCGCACGCGCCGCGTACAAGGCCGCCGTATAGCCCGCAGGCCCAGAGCCGATGATGATCACGTTGCGCACATCACTCACGCCCGCACACCTGCCCCTTCCTCTGCCGCCCGGGGAGACCCTCGCGCACCCCGCTCAACCGATCCTAGGGCCGGTTGATTCCCGGCAGCGCCCGAAGCTACAGCGCGGATAACGCGGCGTCAGGGCCCGGAGGTCGCCATGACCTCGCCGTTGGTGGATGAGCAGCCGGGGCTGACGACCCACACCTGGCCGACCGCACCGCCGCTCTCCGTAGCGATGATCACCATCGCCGGACGGCCCTGGTAGCGCGCCATGTCTACGAGTAGCGGTTGCTGGCCGTGGGTGACCTGCCGCAGGCAGCCTTGCAGTGAACTATTGCCCCCGAGTCCCTCCATGGGCATGTCACCGACCCTGCCCGGTGACAAGACCTTGCTGCCGTAACGCTGTACCACTGACAATGCCTGCGCTGGCAATCGCCCCCGCTGGTAAAGAGTATTGCTGTGCACGACGGCAAAGGCCTCGGCCGGTGCAACCTGCCGTCCGGACATCTGCACGCGCGGGGACAGTGCGGCGCCGGACCTATTCTGCTGCCTGCCCGCGGCCGGGGGTGAACTGGTCGCGGGCGGCGAGTGGTGGGTGACGGCGCGAACGAGCAGGTAAGCTCCGCCCGCGAGCAGGCAGACTGAGGCTACGGCCGCCAGCGGCCGGAACGCGATCGCGAGCACGCTATGACCGGACCGGTCTCGCCCGGACTGCTGCCGCCCGGCAGGACCATGGCCGGACCGCCCTTGCCCGGAATGCCCACCAGGCCCATTCACTGCCCGGTCCCGCCCGGCTTGCTCACGCGCTAGCCGGTGGAAGTGCCTGGCCAGATGCTGACGCCGCTCGCCCGAGCTCCCGGCGGTCTCGTTGCTGGCGGTGCCCGTGGCTGCACCGGCGACAACGGCGGCCGTTTCGGCTGCGAGCACGGCGTCAAGCCGCCGCGTGAGCGCCGGCGGCAGTGGCGGCAGCGGCGCGTCCGCGAGCCGCGTCGTCACCTCGTCGAGCGCGGCCTGGCGTTGTGCGCAGGCGGCGCAGCCGGAAAGGTGGCGCCCGATGCGCTCGCCGGCTGCCGGGTCGAGCAATCCTTCGCGGAAGGCGGCGATGAGCTCAAGATCGGCATGATCATTCATACTCGCTCGCCACCTCCCTCCAAGGGCTAGCCGATGGGTCTTCCGGATGGGCGAGTGCGTGCCTGCCATGGCCGTCACGATCTCCCTGTGAAGGTGAGACGTCGCCAGGACCTGGGCGGTTCCGTAGATGACTCAGGTAAGGAGCCAGCCGGGCCCGGCCGCGCGCGCAGCGGCTCTTGATCGTCCCAACGGAGACGTCGAGCATGTCGGCCGCGGCCTGCACCGGGTACCCGAGCATGTCCACCAGGACGAGCGCGGCGCGCTGCTCACAGGGAAGCATCCGGAGCGCCGCATCCACGTCGAGCACCGTGTCATGATCGGACACTGGGTCGCCGACCGCGTTCGCTGCATGCGTGAGCGTGTCCAGGCTCTGCTCATCACCGGCAGGAAGTGTCGGCCTGGCGACGCGCCGGCGGATCCGGTCCAGGCACGCGTTCACCACGATCCGGTGCAGCCAGGTGGTGACCGCCGAGTCGCCACGGAAGGATCCGGCACGGCGAAAAGCAGAGATCATCGCCTCCTGCAGGGAGTCGGCGGCTTCCTCGGTGTCGCCGAGTGTGCGCAAAGCCACCGCCCACAGCCGCTCCCTGTGCCGGGCAAACAGCACGCCGAACGCTTCGTGATCCCCCTGGACATGCCGCCGCAGCAGTTCGGCATCCGAGGGCGCTGCCACGTACTCGCCGGTCACGCCGATCCCGTCAGCTCGTACCGCGGACGTTGATGTTAAAGATCTCGGCCTCGAAGTTCCTCTGGCTCTGCGGTTGGGGTGGCAGCTTGGTGAACCAGATCAGCACATACCGGCCGGTGGCGGTGCCGCTGGCATGGAAGGTGTAGTCGCCGCCGGGTACATCGTTCGCCCGCGCGACCGTGGTGAAAGCGGACAGGGTGCTTGGAGCGAGAGCGTTGTTGTTGCCGACCTCGATCTGTACGTCGGCACCCGCGGTGGGACCGAACAGGACCTCGACGGTGCTGAGCTTGACGGGCTTACCCATGTCTAGGATCAGCCCGGTGCCCTTCTTCAAGCCGCCGAACCTGGGGTCGTTTTCATAGAAGAGAGTGTGCCACGCGGTCCGTGGATTGCCGTCGATGGCAAGCGGTGCCTGGATGTCGTTCTCATTGCCATCCTGACCGGTTGTGTCATAAACGTCGAAACCATGCGCGCTCAGCGGGGTCAGTGCCACGACGGGGGCGCCCTGCAGCGGCGAATTCGTGCCACCAGAACTTGCCGGGCCACCCAGGTCACGACTCAGCGACCAGGCGCCGAAACCGACCGCCACTACCACGAAGATGATCACCACCCCGGCGAGGGCCTTGCCGATTCCCCGGCTCTCACGCGGCGGCGGCGGCCTGAAGCCCTGT
This sequence comes from Streptosporangiaceae bacterium, assembly GCA_035517695.1. Classification (GTDB taxonomy): domain Bacteria; phylum Actinomycetota; class Actinomycetes; order Streptosporangiales; family Streptosporangiaceae; genus DATFVJ01. Next base: position 32,320 of record DATIYI010000197.1, on the reverse strand, counting down.
GCCCGCATCGCTTCGGTGCCAGCCCGGGATTGCGGTGACGTCGAAGGCCCGGACGAATAGCCCCTGGCAGACCGGCCCGCGCTCCCGCGCCCCGACGTCCCGCGTCCCGTCGGTGAGTGCACCGGAAGCGGTGGCGGGGTGAGCGGCGCCGCAGGCGCGACGTGGGAAAGTTCATACGCGAGTGCCGCAGGGCTGGTGAGGGCCGGCCGCCCCCGGCCCGGACGGCCAGAGATTGCGAGGGTGCACAACGCATCGATGCCGGCAGGCACCCCCGCGCGGACCTGGCGGGGCGTGCAGAGCTCGCCGTCGAGGTGAGGCGCGGGCGGCAGGTAGACGTTGTCCTCGCCCGGCCAATGTGCGGTGAGCGCAGCATAGAGCAGGCGGCCGAGTCCCTGAGTATCCGCCACTGCCGGGCTCTCCGCGTGCGCGCCATACATGGCCGCCTCGACGCCGAGCCCGGTGATCTTGATACCGCCGCCAGGAGTCCAGCGCAGCGAGCGGGGGGTAAGGCACAGGTGAGCCAGGCCCGTTGCATGCGCAGCCGCGAGTGCCTGCGCGGCCTCGCCGATGAGAGCGGCGGCGCGTGCGGGCTCCATTGGTCCAGAGGCTAGAAGATCATCCAAGGACTCGCCGCTCACCCACTCAAGCACCACGTACGCTCGGTCACCGACATCCTCGACGTCGAAGACCTGCGCCAGCCGTGCGTCCGTCATCCTGCTCGCGGCACGCGCGGCGGTCACCACATGCTGAACTCGCGGGAAGCCGGGCGCGAACGTCAACACGGCCACCGGCCGCGCAAGCGTCTCGTCGATGGCCTTCCACAGAGTCGAGCCAGCCGTGTCGCTGACCCTGTCCTCTAGCCTGTAGCGGCCGGCAAGGCGAGTTCCCGGCTCGGATATGAACGTGCTCATGCAGATGCCGTCAAGAGCGGCCTAGGCCCTCGACCCTCCTTCCCTGCCCCTGAGACGATCGCCGGGGGCCTCGGAGAAATATCGTGCTGCCCCCATGCTAAGACGCGCTGCCCGTTTGGCGGGGCCGCCGACGGGCCGCTCGCGCAAACAGTTATACGCGAAAAGGCCTCTCTGCTCATCCTGGCAGGTGACGGTCTCAGCCTGGCAGGTGACGGCCGCCGCGGAACCGTGCCGTAAAGGTGCCGGCCAGGGCGGCTAGTTCAGTGACTCCGAGAGCCCGCGCGAAGAGCAGGTACATTAGCAACGCGCCGCCGCCGCCGAGGGCTGCGGTAAGGAAGCCGTTCACTGGCCCCGGGTGAAAGACCACGCCAACAGCCATCGTCATCGCTACCGCGAAGACCACGGCGGGCAGCGAGGCGAGCAGCGTCTTGATCAGCGTCAAGGCGATCCGCTTCCCGTCGAGGCCACCGGTCCGCCGCCTGAGAATGAGCCACGCGATCGCGGTTCCCGCCACGTTCGCGATACCGAAACCCGCGGCCAGACCGGCCGTGATCTGGCCGGCCGGCAGCATTGCCCATGCCGCGACGTTCACCGCGATGTTCACGGCCATCGCCGCAAGCCCGATGAAGGCAGTGGTTCGGCTGTCGTGCATCGCGTAGAACACCCGCAGCAACAGCTGGAACAGCATGTAGGGCACGAGGCCGAGCGAGAAGACGGCGAACACCTCGCCGATGAAAGTAGCGTCGGCGACAGTGGTGCTGCCGTGCCCGAGCAGCAGCACAGAAAGTGGCGGTGCGAGCACTGCTAGTACTACGGCGGCGGGGACCGTTATCACCGACGCCAGCCGTACTCCGACCGAGAAATCCTGTCTGACAAGCAGATACCTCGCGTCCGCCGCGTGCGCGCTCATGCGCGGCAGCAGCGCTGTGATCACCGAGATGCCGACGATCGCATAGGGCATCTGGAACAGCTGCCATCCGTACTGGTAGGCGCTGAAACCGGCGCCGTAGCCGACCTTCGCCGCGTTCGCCCGGACGAACGCGTCGTTGGCGAGATTCTGCGTGACGAGCAGCGCGACCTGCGTCGTGACGATGTAGCCGAACATCCAGCCGGCCATCCGCACGATCTCGGTCACCTCCTCGCCGCTGAGCCCAAGCTGCGGCCGCCAATGGAAGCCCACCCGCCTCAGCGCCGGGATCATGGCCGCGGACTGTGCGACGATGCCCAACGTGGTGCCGATGCCGAGCAGCCTGACCTCGCTCGGAGTGATGGCGGAAACCTGTACGCCGCGGGGGGCCGTGAGCATGTAGGCGATGACGACCAGGATCACCACGATGTTGTTGACGACCGGGGTCCACATGGGCGCGGCGAAGCGGCCGCGCGCGTTGAGGATCGCACCCGCGAGCGCGCTAATCCCATAAAAGAAGATCTGCGGGATGAAGAACCTGGCGAATGTCACCATAAGCGCGCGTTCCGGGCCGTGCACCGCCGAGGCGTAGATCGTGACGAGCACGGGCGCACCCAGGGTCGCCACGAATGTGATCACCGCGAGCGCGATGGTCACCAGGGTAAACATCCGCTGGTCGTACGCGCGGCCGCCGTCAGCGTCCCGCTTCGCGGCGGTGACAAGCAGTGGCACGAAGACACTGGTGAGGATGCCGCCAAGAAGCAGGTCGAAGACGGCGTTCGGGAAGGTGTTGGCATTGTTGTAAGCCTCGGCCACCGCGCTGGTGCCGAGTGCATACACGATCACCGCAGTCCGCATGAACCCGGTGAGTCGTGAGACCAGCGTGCCCGCGGCCATGACACCGCTGGCACGAACCAGGCTCTCGGTTCCGCCTGGCGGGCCCGCCGATCCTGCGGGCGGCTGATCCACCGGGCCGCCCGGCGGTCCGTTCACGGCGCCGGGGCCGTAAGCAGCACCAGCCGGCGGTCGCTGGTGCGGGAGAGGGTCCTCGCGGAACCTACTGCCCTGCGTCTGGCTGGGCCCTGCCTCGCGCATCGGCGAGTTCATCCGGCGCCTCCGCGGATCCGTCGTCGTCCGTTCCGTTGCCCTCCACCACGACGCTACCGGGTCTGCCCGCACGTAGTCCCCGACGGAGCACTCTTGCCACAATGGTGATGACCAGCACGCCAAGCGCGACCGCGACGATTACCAAGGCCAGCGTGCCAAACGCGCTCGCGCGTACCTTCAGCGTCCGGTCGCTGCCGGGAAATGGCACGCCTTGCGGGGTGAGCAGGCGAAGGTGGATCGTGGTCACACCCGCCGAATGCGCGTGGACCTGCAGTCTGACCGTTTGCTTCTGACCCGGTCCGATGCTGACGGGCTGCGCCTGCTTGGGTCCGATGGACAGGCGCGCGGAAGCCGTCAGCCCTCGAGTGGCCGGAACAGTGGCCTGAAGCCGTACCTGGATGGCCACCGGCATTCTGTTGTCTATCGACACCGGGACAGAGCCGCGGGATCCGCCGAGCGTGATTTCGCTTGATGGGATGATCGCGACCGCGTGCTCCTGGCTTTGCATGTACGCATCGGCCTGGCCGAGCAGGTCAAGTCCTTGTGCCTGGCCGCTGCCGCTCCAAGCCGAGGACTCCAGCCGGGCGATGACGAGCCGGTAGGCACCGGTCGGGTTGATCTGGATGCTCTCGATGAGTTTTGCGTCCGCGCTGAGATCTTGCACGCGTTGCAGGTATCCCGCGGTTAGGCTGCCGCCCACCCGGTTCGACGGCAGCGAAGCACGGTCTGGCGCGGGAACACCTTGTGGCGTCGTGACTGGTGCCAAGCTGTCCAGGTGGGCGGGACGCAGCCAGGGCGCGGAGACAGTGTCGCTGAGCAGCTTCGACGCCAGCGCGGTTCCGGGATTCCAACGAGGTGGCGGGGCGACCACGACCGATCGCCGCAGGTTCGGCGCCTGGGCGGCGATCATGGCGGTCTCGGCGAGGAAACGCTGGGATGTGGCGGTAACCGAGTCGGCGGCTTGGCTGGCCGTGGCTGGCCTGGATGGGCCGGCTGAACTGGTCTTCGCTGGGCTGGCAGCCAGCACCGTGCTGAGGTCGTGATCGGCGAGCAGCACGCGGACGGTCTTGCCGACTCCTGTGTGCACCTCGGCGACCGCAGCAGGGGTGTAGTACAAGGATGGGTCGGTCGGCGGCATCATGGTGCTGTCGAGCACCACGGTCTTGATGCCCGACCCGGGCGAGCCGCCGTTGACCGAGCCGTCCTGCGCGAGCAGGTTGTCGACCACACCCGCGTCGGCGATTCCGTCAGGGGGCCAGGCGATCGTCGTGTTCGGCCGGCTGAGGAAGGTCGCCGCGATCTTCGACCCAGCGCTGAACGCGGTGCCCAGGTCCGCATCGAGTCCCTGGTGGGTCAGCGCGGCAACATCCGGATCGGCGTAGGGGGTGGCGAAAACCGGATGGTCCTCTGTCAGCGCGTGCAGGGTCGCGAGCCAGCTTCGCGCGGCGCTGCTCGCCTCCTTGTTTTCCACCTGCCAGCAATCGGCGCCAGTGAGGACCTGGTAGCTGTGTGTCATTGTGTCCGCGTCGTCGAGCAGCGCCGGATCGACCGCCCAGGTCAGCTTGGCATCGCTCGCGAAGTCGCGGCCGACGTCAAGCAGGCCGGCCAGCCTGCCGCCACCGAGGCTGGCTGCCAGGCCGTTGTCGAGCATGGCTGGGCAGATGCCCCGCTGCGGCTGATCGATCAGCGGCCAGACCCAGGCAATTTGTAGCGGCTGGCCCCCCGTCTGCTTGCCCGGCCAGAACGGCAGGAAAGTTCGCTCGACGGCTACCTGTGTACCGGTGGAAAGATCCTTCACCGCGGCCGCGAGCGGGTAGACGTTGATGCCCGGGCCCCGCATGCCCACTTGATCCACCGTGAAGGACTCGCGCCAGTGCACCACCTGCCCAGGGCTGATGTTCGCGGGCAGGGTGGCTGAGGTGACAGGCCCGTAGCTGGGCTGGTAGGACCCCGCGGCGAAATCGGCGAGCTGCGAACGAGCGGTGAACGTCGATCCAGAGGTCCACAGTTGCACGACAAGATCCTGAAGCGACGTGCCAGCGCCGGCCTGGAATTGCCCCGACACGGTCACCGTCGCGCCTGGACGGGCGACCGCAGGGTCGATCGAATCGATGGCGATGGCGGCGGACTGGCTGATGCCCGTGGGGCCGCTGGCACGGCGCGCGTCAAGCGCGGCGGCGCCACCCGACGGCGCCACCGCGGTGAGCAGGACTATGGCGGCCATGGCCGAAGCCGCCAGCGCAGCCACCGCCAGGCGGGTCTTCCACAGCGGTCGGCGGTTCACGCCCGCTCCGCGAGCAGGGGAGGGACCTTGGCCGCAATCCCGCGCTCGTCCTCATAAGCAAGGACGGACGCGACCTCGTCCAGCGGCACCCATGCCACCTCGTTAATCTCCGGATCCGCGTTCGAGAGCTTGCCGCCCTTGGCGATCAGCAGGAAATGGTGCACCGTCTTGTGCACGCGGCGCCTGCCCGCGATGAACCAGAAGTCGATGGTGCCGAGACCGGCAAGCACGCGTCCGGTGATCCCCGTCTCCTCAGCCACCTCCCGGACCGCTGCGCCGGCGATCGTCTCGCCAGCTTCCACGTGCCCTTTGGGGAGCGACCACAAGAGGGTGCCCGCGCGGTCGTGGCGGCCGATGACAGCAGCGCACGGCGGTTCCGCCGCCAGGTCAACGACCAGGCCGCCCGCGGAAGTCTCGGCCACGCTCCGCAGCTTCCGCAGCTTCCGCAGCCGGCGGCTGACGCGATCACGGGGCACGCCTTGATGGTATTGCCTGTCACGTGAGCACTCGGTCGCGCACTCGGCGCGTCAGGCCCGGCGAGGATGAAACTCAGGTCTCGTCCGGCTCGGGCGGCGCCCGTGTCTGGGCGGGCGGCGCTGGGTCGGCAAGCGCGGCCGGCTTGACGTCCCGCAACGAGAACAGGTCGAGAAGCCGCACGCCGAGTGCGGTACACGACTCACCTGTCGCTGTGTAGACGACCAGGTCGCCGTCAATGCCGCAGACCACGTCCTCATCCGCGTACACCTCGACGCTATCGGGCAGGCCGAGCGGCGCGACAAGTTCGGCGGCGTAGCCCGTAGCCAAATTCACCCAGTGGTCGCGTACAGCAAGGACCTGTCGGGTGCCCGTCACTTCACGCAAGGCACGGACCGACGGCACGCTGCCCGCGTGCACGATGACCGCTGTGAGAACGCCGCCAGCATCGTACATCCGCACCGCGAGGCAGCGGCTCCGGGGCAGCCGCAGGACCTCAGGTAACTGGTCGGCCGACGATATTGGGCGAGGGAGGTGTACGATCTCGTGCCGCGTTCCCGACTCGACAAGCATGCGGTGCAGGGTCAGCGCATCCATCATCCGTCTAGCACCAGCTCTCCGGCCCGGCCCGGCTACAGGCCGCGAACCTTGTACCACAGCCCTGGACTAGGCTAACCCGGAATGAGCCCCCGGCGGCAGTGCGGCGGACCGGAGATCTGAGCGCCGCCGGTCACTAAGCTTTCATGAGCATCTACCCTCGATTCCCGTGCTGAAGGCCATGCCCCTGATCGATCAACAGCGCCGCGCAGTAGCCGCGCTGCTCCGCAAGGTCGCGCCCGTCGCCGATGACCTTGGCCGCCTGTTCGCGGCCCACGGCCACGAACTCGCGCTCGTTGGTGGCTCGGTGCGGGACGTGTTCCTGGCCAGGCGGTCAGAGGATCTGGACATGACCACCGACGCTCCACCGGAGCGGGTGATGGAAATCACCGCAGGATGGGCCGACGCGGTCTGGCCTATCGGGATCGAGTTCGGCACTGTGGGCCTGCGGAAGGGCGGGCACACACTCGAGATCACTACCTACCGCAGCGATCGGTACGGCCCGAGGTCCCGCAAGCCGGTCGTGCGGTACGGAACCTCGCTCGAGGCGGACCTGGCCCGGCGTGATTTCACGATCAACGCAATGGCGGCGCGGCTTCCCGCGGAAGGGTCCCGCGACTTCGTCGACCCATTCGGTGGTCTTCGTGACCTGAAGGAGGGCGTGCTGCGCACGCCCTCGAGCCCGGAGAGCTCATTCGGCGACGATCCGCTCCGGATGCTCCGCGCGGCGAGGTTCGCTGCGCAGCTCGGATTCTCCGTGGCACCCGAAGTCCGCGATGCGATGACGGCGATGGCCGAGCGGCTCAGCCCTGGGCTGGGAAAGGTTTCCGTCGAGCGGATCCGGGCTGAGCTAGCCAAACTCATGGTCGCGCCCGATCCGCGTGCGGGGATCGAACTGCTCGTGGAAACCGGGCTGGCGGCATACATCCTGCCCGAGGTGCCCAAGCTCAAGCTGGAGACCGACGAGCATCACCGGCACAAGGATGTCTACGAGCACTCGCTTACCGTGCTCACCCAGGCTACGGAGCTGGAGGAGCAGTACGGCCTGTCCGGCGACCTGGTCGTGCGGCTCGCGGCGCTGCTCCACGACATCGGCAAGCCGAAGACCCGCACGCTGCTGCCCGGTGGCCGGGTGGCCTTCCACCACCACGAGGTGGTAGGCGCCGCGATGGCCAAATCCCGGCTGCGTGAGCTGCGCTTCGCGAAAGCCATTGTGGATAACGTGGCCCGCCTGGTCGAGCTGCATCTGCGGTTCCACGGGTACGGCACAGGCGAGTGGACAGACTCGGCGGTCCGCAGGTATGTCAGGGATGCGGGCCCGCTGCTGACCCGGCTGCATGTGCTCACCCGTGCCGACTGCACTACTCGGAACAAGGCGAGGGCGGCCAGACTCGCAAGCGCGTACAGCGCACTCGAGAAGCGCATCGCGCGGCTCGCGAAGGAAGAGGAGATCGCCAGGATCCGGCCCGATCTTGACGGCAACGAGATCATGCGACTCCTGGGCAGGCCATCGGGGCCGGTTGTCGGCGAGGCCTACCGGTTCCTGCTCGACCTGCGGATGGAACACGGCCCGCTCGGCCCGGAGCGGGCCCAGGCGGAACTGCTCCACTGGGCTAGCGAGCGAGGCATCGCACCACCGGGCACCGGCCCAAACCCAGGATCTTGATGCAACCCCGGTAGACGGCCCCCATCCCCTACCAGGCCCGGTCACAAGGCCCAGTCACAAGGCCCGGTCACAAGGCCCGCCTGGCTTTGGCTAACTGCGGGCGGGCGTGGGCTGGCTCGGCTGCTGGGCATCACGGGACTGGCCCCGGGTGAGCATCGCATAACCAGCGGCGGCGACCAGGTAGCCCAGAGCCACCACCGCGATGAGAGGGTAGGACTTGCCGTCCACAGGCATGAAGGGTGCGCTGATCGCGGCCCCGAGCACGAGGGCCGCGTTGAAGAGCATGTCGTAGAGGGAGAAAACGCGCCCCAGGTACTCGTCGGCCACATACTCCTGAACGGTCGTGTCGACGCAGATCTTCACTCCCTGGGCGACCACCCCGAGCGCGAAACCTGTGACGAGGAAGGGGATCTGGCGGAAGGTCGCACCGAGCAGCCCCTCGAGGATCCCACCGGCGGCGAGCAATGCCGCTATCCAGGTTGTCTTGGCAATCCGGCTGGTCACCGACGGAGTGATGAGGGCTGCCGCAAGATAGCCGAGGGCCGATGTGATCACCACCAGGGTCAGGTGACCGAGGGCGGCGTTGCCGTTGCCCGACGGGTAAAAGTAGTTCCTGTACAGCAGGATCGTCATGACGAACAAGATTCCGTAGAGGAACCTGAAGCTACTGATTGCGCCGAGCGCGTAGGCAGCGGGACGGCGGTCCCACAGATGGCGCGCCCCGGCGGCCAGGCCGCCCACCACCGCGGCAAGCTCCCTGGATATCCCCCGAGCGCGGAGCGCTGCTTGATCACCCTGTGGTCCGAGCAGGTCGCGCCGCATGGTCGCGGCGGCCAGCCCGGCGAGCAGATAACAGACGCCGCCCACGAGCAGGGTCGCCGCCGAGCCCACATGCCCCCCGCCTGTCGCCAGGTGGACGCCGAGGCCGACGATACCGCCGATGAAGCCGACGATCGTGCCGGTGGTGGGTGCCACCGAGTTCGCCATCACGAGCTTGTCCTGCGCGACGACGTGCGGCAGCCCGGCGGATAGCGCGGACAGGAAGAACCTGTTGACGCCGAGCACGGTGAGGGCGCTGATGTAGAGCGGGAGGCCGAGGTTGCCCGAGCCGACCAGGAGCGCGGTGACAACGACGAGCCCTGCCCGGATCAGCGCGGACCACACGAGGATCTGCCGCCTGGACCAGCGATCGATGAAGACCCCCGCGAACGGGCCGATCAGCGAGTAAGGCAGGTAAAGCACGGCGAACGCGTCCGCTGCGGCGGCAGGGTTGGGGAAGCTCGTCGCGGAGAAGAACGCGTAGGCCGCGAAGCCCGCGTTGTAAACGCCGTCACCGGTCTGCGAGATCAGCCTGGTCGCGAATAGCCGACGAAAGCCGCGCTCGGCGAGAATCGTCCGCAGGTCCGCGACGTAGGCCACCCAATTAGCCTACGGCGCACCGAAATCGTGCCACCAGGCGCAACCATGCCACCAGCGCTAATGGCCTGTGAGAGGTAAGCCTTACAGACCACTAGCCGTAAACACCTTCAGCGGTCCACCTCGCCGCGGATGAACTTCTCCACCAGGTCGCGCGCGACGTCGTCGCCGTACTGCTCGGGTGGCGACTTCATGAAGTAGGAGGAGGCGGACAACATGGGGCCGCCGATCCCACGATCCTTGGCTATCTTCGCCGCGCGGACCGCGTCGATGATCACACCAGCCGAGTTCGGCGAGTCCCAGACCTCGAGCTTGTATTCCAGGTTCAGCGGCACGTCGCCGAACGCCTTGCCCTCCAGCCTGACATACGCCATCTTGCGGTCATCTAGCCACGGAACGTGGTCGGACGGGCCGATGTGCACCGCCGCGCGTTCCATCTCGTGCGGGATCTGCGAGGTCACGGCCTGGGTTTTGGAGATCTTCTTGGACTGGAGCCTGCTCCGCTCCAGCATGTTCATGAAGTCCATGTTCCCGCCGAAGTTGAGCTGGTAAGTGCGCAGCAGCTCGACCCCCCGGTCCTCGAACAGCTTCGCAAGCACCCGGTGGGTGATCGTAGCGCCAACCTGCGACTTGATGTCATCGCCGACGATCGGCAAGCCCGCGTCGGTGAACTTCTGTGCCCACTCCGGGTCGGACGCGATAAACACGGGAAGCGCGTTGACGAACGCGACGCCAGCGTCAAGGGCGCACTGCGCGTAGAACCGGTCGGCTTGCTCTGAGCCCACCGGCAGGTAGGAGACGAGCACGTCGGTCCTTGTCTCCTTCAGGACCGCCGTCACATCGACCGGATCGTCGTCGGACTCAGCGATGATCTCCTTGTAGTACTCGCCGAGGCCATCCATGGTGGGACCGCGCTGTACGATCACGCCGGTGGGCGGCAGATCACAGATCTTGATGGTGTTGTTCTCGCTCGCCACGATCGCCTCGGACAGGTCGTGCCCGACCTTCTTCGCGTCCACGTCGAATGCGGCGGAGAATTCCACATCCCGCACGTGATAGGGGCCGAAACGCACATGCATCAAACCTGGCACCCGGCTGCCGTCGTCGGCGTCCTTGTAATACTCGACACCTTGCGCGAGTGAACTCGCGCAGTTGCCCACACCCACGATGGCCACGCGTACGGAACCCATCTGGACTGCTCCTTTGTTATCGAGTGTGCCGGCATGGCCGCCCGCCATCACCTGGCGGCTCAGCGCGGCTCCGGCGTTGTGTTGCGTTCCGTGTGAACAGTTCCCGGTTGCGACCCCCTGACGGGGTCAGACCGCCGCTCGGAATCGATCAGCTCGTTGAGCCAGCGAACCTCGCGCTCGACCGACTCGAGTCCGTGCCTCTGCAGTTCGAGCGTGTAGCTGTCCAGCCGTTCCCTTGTCCTCGCCAAAGCTCCGCGGACGCCCTCGAGGCGCTCCTCGAGCCTGGTCCGCCTGCCTTCGAGGATCCTCAGCCGCACATCCGCGCGGGTCTGACCGAAAAACGCGAAACGCACGCCGAATCCGTCGTCTTCCCACGCCGCCGGACCGGCCTCGGCGAGGAGGTTCTGCAGCCGTTCTTTGCCGTCGGCGGTGAGCCTGTAGACGATCTTTGATCGGCGTCCGGCGCGGGCGCGGCCCGTCCCATCCCGGGGCTCGTCCGCCTCCTCTGCGATCATGCCCTGGGTGAGTAGCAGCTTGAGACAGGGGTAAAGCGACCCGTAGGAGAAGGCACGAAACGCACCGAGCAAGGCGTTGAGCCGCTTCCGCAGTTCGTATCCGTGCATCGGCGTCTCGTGCAACAGCCCGAGGACGGCGAGTTCCAGCACGCCCGACCGGTTGCTGCTCACGTTCTAGTCACCTCTGCGGATAGGAATAAGCCGAGGCCGCTCGCCTTTGGCCAGCCACGCCCTCATGATGAGTGTCCGTGGAACCCGGCTTCCGTTCTCGCGGTTCGATGTATCAGCACGATACATCGATAAGATATGTCGAACTGCGGCATCGCGCAAATCGGGTAACGCTGGCTGGATGATGGCCGATCGCAGCGGCGGCCGACGTCGCCACGCGGGGTGGCCGGCCGCGGGCCGCGCACGCCCGGCATCTGGGCATGCGGGCCGCGCCCGCCTGGCAGCTGGGCTCGGCCGGCCTTGCCCATCCGTCGTACCCTGTCGGGCATGGGGTCACGTCGATCGGTTATCGACTACGCGCTTGCCCGGCGCGCGACGCTCGCGTCCGTGTTCGCCGGTCAAACGACCGTCGCCGACGTCTGTGATGCCCATCCCTACCTGCTGCGGGCGGCGAAATTTCACGGCGAGCCCACTACCGCAACCTGCCCCATTTGCCGCAAGACCAAGCTCACCCACGTGACATACGTCTACGGGGACGAACTCGGCCAGTACGAGGGACGGGTGAAGCAAGCGCCTGAACTAGCCGAGATGGCACTCGAATACGGAGAGTTCCGCGTGTACGTCGTCGAGGTCTGCCAGAGTTGTGCCTGGAACCACCTGGCGTCGTCCTACGTTCTCGGCACCGGCGAGCCACGGCCACGGCGTGGCAGGCGTGCCCGCTCCGGCGGGTGACGTGGGCGCACAGGTGTCCTGATAGCGCGGGTGTACGTAGAGCGCAGGTGTACGTACAGCGCGTGTAGGGACAGCGGGTGAACGAACAGAAGTGCGCGGACAAGGTTCGCGGAAAAGGTTCGCGGACAAGGTTCGCGGACAAGGTTCGCGGACAAGCCGGGCCGCGGCGCGGCGCGGCACCCGGGACTACCTTGTAGCCTCGGTGACACTGGCAGGGGCTTGATCGCTCGCCCGCCCGCCACCGCAGCCAGTTACCCAGCGAGGACGCGTGAGTACGAGAGACTTCACCCGGCCACAGGGGCCCGGCCGTCCGTACGGGCGCGAGCCATATCAGCGCGAGCGGTTCCGGCGCGATGGTGCCGATCCGTCGGAGCGCTCGGATGACTCTGATGATCCGTACGGGATCTACCGGCCCGTCGCAGGCGGCGCACGTGGCGGGAGTGGGGCATCGAGCTCCACCACGGTCCGGCCAGGAGCGCCGGTGCGCACGGGAGATCCGGTCGGCCCAGGAGGGCCGGTCCGCCCTGGCGGACCCGGCGCGCCACGTACGCCTGTGCCGCCCGGTACGCGCCATGGCCGGGGTGGCGGCGGCGGATTCTTCCACCGCATCCTGCGGGGTCCCTGGACGTGGCAGAGGATCGCCGCGATCGCGGGGATCGCCTTCGGGCTCGGCATCGCCCTGGTGGCCATCCTGATCGGAGTCATCTACGCGCAGACCCCGATCCCCACCGCCGTGTCACAGGCGGCACAACAGCAGGACTCGATCGTGTACTTCAGCAACGGCAAGACGGTCGCAGACACGTTCGGCAGCACCGACAGGCAATTGCTGACCTCCAGCCAGATACCCGCCGTGCTGAAGAACGCCGTGATCGCCGCCGAGGACCGGCACTTCTACAGCGAGGGCGGGGTGTCACCGACCGGCATGATCCGCGCCACCTACACCGATCTCACGGGCGGCTCGATCCAGGGCGGCTCGACGATCACCCAGCAGTTCGTCAGGAACTATTACGAGAACATCGGCACAGCGCAGGCGATGTCGAGGAAGCTCACAGAGATCTTTGTCTCGATGAAGCTCGCCAGGCGGAAATCCAAATCGTGGATCCTCACCCAGTACTTGAACACCATCTACCTTGGCAACGGCACGTACGGCGCGGGTGCAGCGTCGCAAATGTACTTCGGCGTACCCGCCTTGAAGCTCTCGGTGGCGCAGGCAGCAGCGCTGGCCGCGATCATCCAATCACCCGGCTACTACCCGACATCCGCTCCTGGCGCGCGGCAGGCGCTGGAGAGGCGCTGGCGTTACGTGCTGAACGGCATGGTGACGATGGGCACCCTGACCCGCCAGCAGGCCGCGGCGCAGAAGTTCCCTAAGCTCGGCGACCACCAGCAACTCGGCATCGGCCCAGCTGCCTACGACGGCTACATCAGGGCTGCCGTCTATAACGAGTTGCGCTCCATGTACCACTACACCGATAACCAGATCAACAACGGCGGACTGCGGATCGTCACCACCTTCGACAAGGCCAAAATGGACGCCCTGTACCGTTCGGTTCGCGAGAACGAGAACCTCATGACGGAGGGCGGCGAGGCGCTGCCCTGGTACGCGCACGTGGGCGCGGTGCTCGAACAGCCGAGCGACGGCGCGATCGTCGCCATGTACAGCGGTCCCGGTTACAACGCCACGCACTGCGCCAAGATCAAATGCCAGTACGACATGGCGCTGACGAACCGCGAGCAGGTCGGATCGTCGTTCAAGCCGTATGTTCTCGCCGAGGCGCGCGAACAGGGCATGAGCGTCCAGAGCAGCGTGCTCGACGGATACTCGCCAATCTGCGTTCCCGCCGACACCAGTCCGATGGTGTATGCCGCGAGGGTATCGTCGCCAACCGCACCGTGCCCATCTTCTGTGGGCCCGATGGCGTTCAACGTGTCGAACGATCAGGGAGACGGGAGCCTCGGGCCGGTAAGCGTGCAGGTCGCGACCGCCGCCTCGCTGAACACCGCCTACACAGATCTGCTGCACAGGGTGGGTACGCAAAATGTCATCAACCTGGCGCAGAAGTTTGGCGTCGACACGAGCAATTACCCCAACGGCTCCGGGCTGGAGTCAATGCGCAACCAGGTCGGCATCGCGCTTGGGCAGGGCTCCCTGACCGTGGAGGAGCAGGCGACGATGTTCAATACGCTCGCGAATAACGGCGAGTACATCACGCCGCATGTCATCAGGCGGATCACTCAGGGCACCGTGACAAGGACGGCCGGCGTCCCGCACGCTCAGGTACTCAGCCCCGAGGTCGCCTCGGACGTCGACTGGGCGCTGTCCTTCGATGTCAGGCCAGGCGGGACCGCGACGAACGCGGCCATGGTGGACGGTAGGGAAATCATCGGCAAGACGGGTACCACGAACGCCGCACAATCCGCATTTTTCATCGGCGCCATCCCGCAGTACACGCTCTCGGTCGGGATCTTCTCGAACCAGCAAGACGGCAACATCAACCACGAGTCGCTCAACATGCTCGGCGGACTGCCGGGCGGCGGGTACGGCGGCGACTGGCCATCCATGATCTGGCGTTCTTTCGCCGAGCAGGAGTTCGCGCAACTGCCCGCGCAGAACTTCCCGGCACCTGACTTCGGCGGGACTAGCTGGAACCTGCTCGGGCCGCTGCTCACGCCACCTCCGCAGCCGACGCACCAGCCGCAGCCGACCACCAGCCCCGGCTGCGACCCAGGCGATGTCTTCTGCGGGCACCACAACCACAGGTCCTCCTTGCCCTGCCCGCCGGGTCTGCAACCGCCCGGCTGCGTGACGCCCACTTCAGCGCCGGCGCCGGGACCACCTACCCCGCCCATTCAGATGCCGCCGGGGGGGCCTGCGCCGCCGGGCGGCGTGGGTAACCAGGCGGCCGTGTCGACTTCCACGCGGCCAGGAACGGGCTAGCAGTGTGCTGTGACGTAACAGCACCAGCCGGGTCGCCGTAGGCTGGCTAGATGATCGAACGGCGGCCGCGGCCCGGCGCCAACGGCCAACCTGAGCCTGGCAGCGACGAGCTCAGCGCCACACCGCAGGACGACCCGCCGGATCAGCGAACCTCCCCTGCCGTGCTTCCGGCCAACGTTCCTGACGGTCGGCCCGCCGGGCGGGTTGCTGGTGGGACGGTGGGCCGGGCGGGCGCGGGCGGGCTTGGGGGCGTTTCGGGTTCCGCGCCGGTACTCGCCGCCGCGGCGCTGGCCGGCACGCTGCTCGCGTTTCTTGAGAAGCTGCCGTGCAGGGACGGCGGCTGGAACATTCCGGGCAGGCAGTTCCAGTTGGCCTGCTACACAGATATTTACCCGCTGTATTTCACCGAGCGGCTAGCCGATGGGAAGGTGCCGTACACCGGCCACCCAGTCGAATACCCGGTCCTGATTGGCGCGGCCATGCAGGCGGCCGCCTGGGTGGTTCGTTCGATCAGCGATCCGTTCGCCCGGGGTCAGCGGTTCTTCGACGTCACCGTGGCCGGGCTTGCCGTGTGCGCTATCGTCGGCGTCCTCGCCACCGCCTACACGGCCGGCCCGGACAGACGGCGCGACGCGCTGCTCGTCGCCTTGAGCCCGGCACTGATCCTGTCCGCGTTCATCAACTGGGACCTGATCGCGATGGCACTCGTCGCGGTGGGAATGGCCGCCTGGGCGGCCCGGCGGAATGTGCTCGCCGGATTGTTGTTTGGCCTGGCCGTCGCCACGAAATTCTACCCTTTGGTCTTCTTCGGCCCGCTGCTGCTGCTGTGCCTGCGAGCGGGAAGGATGCGGGCATTCTGGGTGGCGACGGGGTCGGCCGCGCTGGCTTGGCTGGCGGTCAACGTGCCGGTGATGCTGGCCGCCCCGGCGGGCTGGCGGACATTCTACAGCTTCAGCCGGACGCGGCCCGCCGACTGGGGCGCGATCTGGTACTTCTTCGAAACCCGGCGGGTGCCGCTGCTGGGCACCGTGCATCTGGGCACCTTGAACGAACTCAGCGCCGGCACCTTCGCGATCGGCTGCGTGGCGATCGCGGCGCTCACGCTGGCCGCGCCGCGGCGGCCACGGCTGCCACAGTTGTTCTTCCTCACTCTTGCGGTGTTCCTGCTCACCAACAAGGTGTGGTCGCCGCAGTATGTGATCTGGCTGGTGCCCGTCGCGGTCCTCGCCAGGCCGCGGCTTGGCGCGTATCTGCTCTGGCAGCTCGCGGAGATCGGCTACTTCTTCGCCATCTGGTGGTATCTGCTCACCGTGCCCGGCGCGGCCACGGGTGTGACCGGCTTCCACGGGATCGGCCAGGGCTGGTACTTCGCCGCCCTGCTCGCCCGTTTCGCCACCACGGCACTGCTTGCCGCGCTTGTGGTCAGGGATATCGTGCGCCCGGACGGCGACGTGGTGCGTGCGGACGGGGACGACGACCCGGCGGGCGGCGTGCTCGCGGGTGCCCCGGATGTATTCGTGCTGCGCCGCGGTGCACGCCGTCCCGCCCGGCTGACCGAGCAAGCACGAACGGGGTAGCCGCGCATGACGGCCTGGCGGACCGCGCCGAGCAGCCGCCATTGGGGATCTGTGCTGGCCCGGGGGGTCGCCCCCCGGGATCCCCCCGCAGCGGTGGATGCCGCATCCGCGGCAGCCGTTACGGGCACGTCTGGTCAGCTGCGGCCGAGCTGGTCGCGCAACCAGCGGATATCTGTCGCCTGGCCGTCATCGTCATCTGGTGTCTCGCAGACGACCGGTGCTCCCGCCGCGCGCACCACCTCGACGATGAGTTTGGGGTCGATCGTGCCGTGCTCGAGGTTGTCGTGCCTGTCGCGTCCCGACCCGAACTCGTCCTTGCTGTTGTTGCAGTGCACAAGATCGACGCGCCCGGTGATCGCCGTGACCCGATCCACGATTCCCTGCAGCTCCTGCCCGCCCGCGTGCGCGTGACAGGTGTCCAGGCAGAAACCTGCCTGCCCAGCGGCAGCGGCGGGGCCGATGGCGTCCCAGAGCCTGCCGATCGCCTCGAAGGTCCTGGCCATTGCGTTGCCGCCGCCCGCCGTATTCTCGATCAGCACGGGAAGCGGGTACTCGGCCCGCTCGAAGACCTTCTGCCAGTTGGCGAAGCCCGCCGCCGGGTCGGCGGCAGCGAGCACGTGGCCGCCATGCACGATGAGTGCCTTCGCCCCGATCGCCGCGGCGGCATCCGCATATTGCGCGAGCAGCTTGCGGCTGGGGATCCGGATCCGGTTGTTGGTGGTGGCGACGTTGATCAGGTACGGCGCGTGCACATAAAGGTCCAGCCCCGCGGCCCGCGCGGATCGGCGGAATTCGTCCGGGTCGCCGGGCAGAACCGGCGCGCCGTACCCCTGCGGGTCGCCGAGGAAGAACTGCACGACCTCCGCGCCGCGGGCAATTGCCGCGGCGATCGGGTCCGCCTGGTGGACATGAGCTCCGATGCGCAGCATGCCTCCGAGCCTAATCGCGCTCGGTGCCGCACGGGATGCTGGCGGCGTGCGACTGCTCCGCCGCCACTGTCCGGTTATGCGGACAACGAGAACCCGCCGTGCGCGATGCCAAGTCCAGCGCCGACGAATCCGCCGATGATCCCTACCACGATGAGCATCCGCTCGCCGCGCGTAGCAGAAACGAACTGCGCGTACATGCCGAGGGCGAAGCAGATCATGCCGAGCACGGTGGCAGCCAGGTGGGTCTGCACGATCAGCCCGAGAGCGAACGCGACGATCCCGCCGATGCAGACGAACACGGTGAGCGCGTTCATCAGCGGGTGGCGCTTGCCGTCGGTGTTGAGCGTCAGGTGCGGCGCCGGCGGTGTGTCCTGGATTTGAGTTTCGTCAGGCACGGGAGCCACCTCCACAGGTGTACCTCTTGCCGATATACACCACTGGTGTTCCCGTGTCCACGCCGCCGGAATCCCGGCGGCGCGAGCTGTCTCGGCAATGCGGCCCGGGCAGCGGTGCGCCCTTGGTAAACTGGCTCGACCGTGCCGAGCCGTCGGGGTGAAGGCGCGGATTCCTCCTGTCACGGAGAGACCGTGACCGTCAGTCCAGGGGAGGCTTGAGCCGCGTATGCGCCAGTATGAATTGATGATCATCCTTGAGCCAGGGCTCGAGGAGCGCACTGTCCAGCCATCGCTCGATCAGTTCCTCAAGGTCGTTCAGACTGGCGGTGGCACGGTGCAGAAAGTCGACGTGTGGGGGCGCAGGCGCCTGGCATACGAGATCGACAAGAAAACCGAGGGAATCTACGCGGTCATCGACCTGACTGCCGATCCGAACACCGTGCGGGAGCTCGACCGCCAGTTGAACCTCAACGAGGGCGTGCTGCGCACCAAGGTCATGCGCCCCGAGCGACACTGACGCAACCGGCGCCGGACGCGTGGCCCGCCGCCCGCGCCGGTGTGCCGCGTCACCGTTCACTCATCAACCTCATCAACCATCCGAACCGACCGGGAGCACAGCCGATGGCAGGCGACACCCAGATCACGATCGTCGGCAATCTAACTAGCGATCCGGAACTCCGCTATACCCCGAACGGCCAGGCTGTCGCACGCTTCAGTGTGGCCTCGACGCCGCGGTTCCGCGACAACGCAAGCGGCGAGTGGAAGGACGGCGATCCACTCTTCCTGTCATGCGATATCTGGCGGCAGGCTGCGGAGAATGTCGCAGAAACCCTGCAGCGGGGCATGCGCGTGATCGTCCAGGGTAGGTTGCGGCAGCGTTCGTACGAGACCCGCGAGGGCGAGAAGCGGACCGTTTACGAGGTTACAGTGGATGAGGTCGGCCCCTCGCTGCGGTACGCGTCGGCCAAGGTCACGAAGACGGCCCGTTCGGGTGGCGGCTTTGGCGGCGGCGCGGGCGGCCCTGGCGGGTCGGGCGGGGGTTCAGGCCGTGACTCGGGTGGGTCGGCTGGGGCATCCGACGATCCGTGGGCGACGAGCGGGGCGGGCTCGGGCGGAGGCGACAGCTTCTCCGACGAGCCGCCCTTCTGACCCCGCGGCTCTGACCCTCGCCGGGGGCGAGTCCCGAACCTACGCGACAGAACAAAGAAGAACGCGACAGAACAAAGAAGAAACCGACAACGACCATCCCCGCCGCGGGCGGGGCTCTTGAGAGGGAGCACCACGATGGCCAAGGCACCGGCACGCAAGCCTAAGAAAAAGGTGTGCCTTTTTTGCCAGGAGAAGATTTCCTACGTCGACTACAAGGACATCGGGCTGCTGCGGAAGTTCATTTCCGACCGCGGCAAGATCCGGGCCCGCCGGGTAACGGGCAATTGCACGCAGCACCAGCGGGACGTCGCCTCAGCGATCAAGAACGCCCGTGAGATGGCCCTGCTGCCGTACACGAGCACCGCGCGCTGAGGAGGTATCTGGCGATGAGTCGCACACCCATGAAGCTCATCCTCACCCACGAGGTCAGCGGCCTTGGAACGCCGGGTGACATCGTCGAGGTCGCGGGGGGTTATGGACGCAACTACCTGATCCCGCGCGGCTTGGCGATGCGCTGGACGCGGGGCGCGGAGAAGCAGATCGACCTGATTAAGCGAGCCCGCTCGGTACGTGAGATCCGCGGACTCGACGACGCCAAGCGGGTCGCGGGGCAGCTTGCCGGGTTGACCGTGCGCTTGGAGACCAAGGCGGGTGACAGCGGGCGGCTGTTTGGCTCGGTATCCGCAGCGGACATCGCGGCAGCCGTGCGAGCCGCCGGAGGTCCGGAGCTGGACAGGCGCCGCATCGAGGTTCGCAGCCCGATCAAGACCGTCGGCGCGCACCAGGTTGCGGTGCGGTTGCATCCCGAGGTCAGCGCAACGCTCGATATCGAGATCACCGGGGCCTGAGGGCGGCGACACCGCTGTCACCGCGTGTCCGAAGCGGGGGGCGGATCGCGCGGCGCGGGTCCTGCTGGCGAGGATCCTGGTGAGGCGGATCCTGCTGGCCCGGGTGGCGCCGTCGCGGCGGAGCCGTAGTCGGCTGCTCGCCTTGCGAGGTCAGGGTCCAGATCACCGACCAGAGTCCAGACCAGTGCGACCCGCCCGGTCAGCTCCATGGCGGTCAGCGACCCCGGTTTGGCAGCCGCGAGCTCGTCGATCGCCTGGGTGAGCCTCGCGACCTGATCCGAGGCAGCTGGGCCGTTCTCATCCGAACACACGTTCGGATAATACCGCTCCGGGGTGAACGCTGCCCCGCGAACGCGGATGATGGCCGGAGGTTCTCCGGTGGCGGGGCGAACCCGCCTCGTGGGTAAGCACCGCGAGAAGCAGGCTGCGGACCTGCGGGGTGGCGGCGAACAGGCTGGGGTATCAACGGTCACGCGGCCGGCATAAAGGTGCCGAAGGTCGCCCCGTAGATGGCGCCCCACCCGGTCATCGCCCGCGTCGCCGCGCGGGCTCTGGCGATGTCGCCCGTACCGAAGTAGCACCAATAATCAGCTGGCCCGCGATCGCGATCGCGCCGAGGGCGAATGCGAGCAGTGTCCAGCACCTGGCCGCCATCTGATGGGCGGCGATGGCGGCGTCGCCGTGCCGTGCCGCGACCGCGGTCGTCAGAATAAGCGCGGCCTGAAGCGCGAGCGTGCGCACGACGAACGCGGCCCCGGCAGCGCGGCCCCGGCAGGGGGCGACGCGCAGCCCGGTGAGAAGCGCAATCCGAAGGATCTCCCCGTCGTGCGGGTTGCGGGCTGCGGTTGCCAACAGGCTCGCGCGCGATTCGGCTGCGTCGCGCAGGCGCCATCTGGGGCACGATGCGACGCTACCTGGCGATCCAAACCACTGCGCAGACGCGCTCCAGACCACTTCCGTAGCCGATCTGGACCATTCCTCCGGTCGAGGGTGGGCTTTACATCAACGCGCGGCATGGACCCATTGGCAGGGGCTGCCCGGTATCGCTGTCCGGTGTCACAGGCGGGTCACTTGTGGATAACTAATTTGCATCTGTGGACGGGCATGTGGCTCGGTGACTTTTTCTTGCGCACAGGGAGTGGATGGCATTCATGCTGGTCAGCGCACATCATTGGTCAGGATCTCGCAGCTATTCCCCACCCTTGTCCCCAGGCATCGCACAGCCGGGCCGGCGTGTCTGCACACCTCATCCACAGACCTGTGCACAGCTGAATTTGGCCTGCCGACCGCTGCCCGCGAAACTGTCAGACCTGTCCGCTAGATCTATATGGACTTGATCTACAGCGGCCAGGATCCATGGCGGCGGCCAGTGCGGCAGCCGCTAGTTGCGCTCGTGGGGGAGGCGGTGGAGGGTGCCGTGAGCGTCGCGGAGATCGCTTCCCGCGGTGGGGAGTTCGAACGGACGCCACCGCATGATGTGGCCGCCGAGCAATGCGTGCTCGGCGGGATGCTGCTGTCCAAAGACGCCATCTCTGACGTGATCGAGGTGATCCATCCGCAAGACCATTACCGCCCCGCCCATCAGATCATCCACGAGGTCATCCTCGACCTCTACGCCCGCGGTGAGCCGGCCGACGCGGTCACCGCCGCCGCTGAGCTGACCAAACGTGGCGATCTCAGCCGCGCCGGGGGAGCGCCGTACCTGCATACCCTGATCGCATCGGTGCCGACCGCGGCCAACGCCGGTTATTACGCCCGGATCGTCCGTGAGCGCGCGATCTTGCGGCGGCTGGTTGAGGTGGGCACGAGGATCGTGCAACTTGGCTATACGGGCGACGGCGACGCGGACGAACTCGTCGACCGTGCCCAGGCCGAGGTGTACGGAGTCACCGATCGGCGGGTCAGCGAGGACTACCTGCCGCTGTCCGAGATCATGCCGGGCACGCTGGATGAGATCGAGGCGATCGGCAGCCGCGGCGGCGGCATGGTCGGCGTGCCGACCGGGTTCGGTGACCTCGATTCGCTCACCAACGGCCTGCACCCGGGCCAGATGATCGTGATCGCCGCGAGGCCGGCTGTTGGTAAATCGACGCTTGCCCTCGACATCGCGAGGGCGGCGGCGGTGCGGAACGGGCTGGCCACCGTGATCTTCAGCCTGGAGATGGGACGCAACGAGATTACGATGCGACTGCTGTCGGCCGAGGCCCGGGTGCCGCTGCACACGATGCGCACCGGGCAGATGAGCGACGACGACTGGTCGAGGCTGGCACGACGGATGGGCGAGGTGGCGGAGGCCCCGCTGTTCATCGATGATTCGCCCAACATGTCCATGATGGAGATCAGGGCCAAATGCCGCCGCCTCAAGCAGCGGCACGACCTGCGGATAGTGATCGTCGACTACATGCAGCTGATGAGCTCGCCGAAACGGGTCGAGAGCCGGCAGCAGGAGGTGTCCGAGATGTCGCGGGCGCTCAAGCTGCTCGCGAAGGAAATCGACGTCCCCGTGATCGCCATCTCACAGCTCAACCGCGGCCCCGAGCAGCGCAACGACAAGCGACCTCTCTTGTCTGACCTGCGGGAATCGGGCTGCCTGACGGCGGAAACTCGCATTCTGCGGGCTGACACAGGTGCGGAGGTCTGTCTTGGCGAGCTGATGGCGTCGGGGGAACGCGACATCCCCGTCTGGTCTCTTGACGAACGGTTGCGCTTGGTGCCAGCCACAATGACTCATGTATTCCGCAGCGGGGTGAAGGAAGTCTTCCGCGTCAGGCTAACGTCCGGCCGCGAGGTTCAAGCAACGGCGAACCACCCGTTCCTCACCTACCAGGGCTGGCGGTCACTCGACTCGCTAAACCCTGGTCTGCGCGTTGCTGTGCCCCGCAAGCTGGCGGTCCCGGTGATTGCACGCAGGTTGCCCGAACCTGAGATCATCATGCTCGGGCACATGCTCGCAAACGGATCGTCTGCAGAGTCCCAGCCGATCCGCTATGCGAGTGAGGATGAATCCAACATTGCCGCTGTGGCTAACGCGGCAGAACACTTCGGGATCATCGCCATCCGCGATGAACATGAGGCAGCACAGTGCACTTCGCTGCGGCTGCCAGCGCCAGATCGTCCGACTCACGGGAGACGCGATCCAGTCGCGGCATGGCTCGATTCACTTGGACTCTTCGGTCTTCGTAGTCACCAGAAATTTGTACCGGCTCCTATCTTCTCCCTGCCCAGGCAGCAACTCGCGCTGTTCCTACACCATCTGTGGGCTACCGACGGGTCTGTAACCGTAGGAAAGACGGGGTTCGTGCGAATTTACTACGGCACGACAAGCGAACGCCTTGCACGTGACTTGCAAACCCTATTGCTGCGGTTTCATATCACATCCCGCCTGCGTCCGGTCGGCAACACTTACGGCCAGGCCCAATGGACCTTGGATGTGCGCGGCGTTGAAGACCAGCGGCGTTTCCTCCGTGCGGTCGGGGCACACGGCGAGCGGAAGGCGGGAGTAGCGAAGGCGCTCGGACGGCTGGAATCCGTAACAGCCGCTGGCCGCTTTGACGCGGTGCCCGCTCGCTTTGACGCGGTGCCCGCTCGCTATGACACGGTGCCCGCTCGCTATGACACGGTGCCCGCTCGCTATGACACGGTGCCCGCTCGCTTCGACACGGTGCCCGCTCGCTTCGACACGGTGCCCGCTCGCTTCGACACGGTGCCGACTGGAGTATGGGAGCGCGTCCGCAGGGTGATGAATGAGCGCTCTGTTAGCTTTTCGGAAATACGAGCAAACATAGGGACCACGAGCGGAGGAGATCTTAATCCGAAGGTCAGTCCAACTCAGACGCGGGTGGGCCGAATCGCTGAGATCCTGCGAGATGATGACCTGGAGATGCTTGCGACTAATGATGTGTTCTGGGATGAAATTGCGTCTGTTGAGAGCCTCGGAGACCAGGCTGTTTATGATGCTACGGTACCTGACTTCCACAACTTTATTGCGAATGGAATAAACCTGCACAATAGCATAGAGCAGGATAGTGACGTTGTTATCCTGCTGCACCGCGAGGACGCGTACGAGCGGGAGTCCCCCCGGGCCGGTGAGGCCGATCTGATCGTGGCCAAGCACAGGAACGGGCCGACCGCCACGGTCACCGTCGCCTTCCAGGGCCATTACAGTCGCTTCGTCGACATGGCACCCGGATGAGAGAACCAGCAGGCACAGAGAACCAGCAGGCACAGAGATGGGCGCGATGCGGCAGATCGGGGTGGTGGAGCGGCGGGCACGCATCGCCGTGCGACACCATCTGGCCCCGGCGGCGCGGGCCGCGACGGCCACCGACGTGGCCAGGAACCTGGTGGGCCTGCACGCCACCGACCCCGCGTCCGCTTCCTCGCGATCCAGGCCCACGCACAGGCGCGACCGGCGCCCGAGGCAATCGAGCGCGCCCTGTACGAGTACCGGTCGCTGATCCGCATGCTCGGCATGCGCCGGACCATGGTTCGTCGGCGGCCACGGCACTGCGTTGACTGATCGTTCCGGCAACATCGGCCCGACGGTGTGGTGGGATGGGCGGGTTGCCCGAGGCTGGGCGCAGCGAGCGGGCGGCGAGATCGTGTACCAACTGCTGGAGGACGCGGGCACGGCCGCCGTTGGTGCGGTGGAGGAAGACGCCGAACGGCTGCGCGGCTGGGTCGGGTCCATGCGGGTGATACCGCGCTTTCGCACGCCCCTGGAACGGGAGCTTGCTGGCTGAACCTGCGGCCACCTGACTGGACCGCGGCTGCAAGCTCACCCACCCACCCATCCGGTCACGGCCCACAGCTCCGCCGGACGCGGATGCGGGCGCCGCTTAACCGTCTTGTGGCTTGGCGCAGATGCAGAACGGATGCCCAGCAGGATCGGTCAGCACCCGCCAGCGGTCGCCGCCCGGCTGGAATTCCGCCGCGACCGCGCCAAGTTCCACGCACCGCGTCGAGGCCTTGTCGAGATCGTCAACGTACAGGTCGAGATGGTATCGCTTGGGTGTGGAAGGGTCGGGCCAGCGTGGTGGCTCGTATCCGGCGATCTGACCGAAGCCGATCGAGGTGGTCCCGTCGCTGATCATCGCGTACTCGTCCTGGCTATGAGTGATCTGCCAGTCGAGCAGATCATGGTAGAACTGCGCGAGCGCGGGCGGGTCGTCGCAGTCGAGGTTGACCATGGCCAGGGTTGCGATCGCAGTCATCGTCACTGTGCCTCTCGTATCTGGGTTCATACGCCTTGGGCGCGGACGCCGCGGATGGCCTCACGTCCGGCGACATTCCCCTATCATGGCCGACGGAACTGACATCTTCTGTCACGTATCTTTCCGATCGCGCCACTGTCACCGATGCGCGTTCATCATCCCGTAACCTTGTCGGTACCTAGCACGGAAAACGCACCTTGATCATGAAAACAACGCCAGTGCTAGGGCGTCGGAGGACCTTTTGGACGGCCGACTTGACAACCGAGTGTTACCTGCGGTCTTCTTACGGTCATGCGACTGAGCGCACAGCGTCACCGGCGCGGCGTACCCAACTGGGTCGCCGGGTTCGCGGTGTTCGCGGTGTACGCCAGGTGCGCTGCGCCACGCGGTCGCGGGTGCGGCAGTTGTCTTTCGTGTTGTCGTTGACGGCCATTCCCTCCTGACGACCGTCGCCCGGCCCCCGTGCCGGGCGCCACACGAAAAGACCAGCGATGAATCCCGATGTTTCGACTGCTCCAGAGGTGGCTCAGCTCGCCTGGATCCCCGCATCCGCGCCGCCGTTCGGGAGTACGGGCGCAGCCACCGGTCGGCTGACGGCAGGTCGTCTGGCTGCCCTGGTGCGTGCCGCGGCCGCCGACCCCGCCCGGTGGTGGCATCTGGTCCGCTTCGACCCGCGCTCCCCGGTTCATCTGCGCCTCGAGGCGCTCCCTGGCTGCGAGGTGTGGCTTGTCACCACGCCCCCAGGCTACCGAGGCTCGTGGCACGACCACGGCCCGAGGTGTGAGGCACTCACCGTGGTCGCGGGCGAACTGGCGGAGCGCACCATTACGGCTGCGGGGGCGGCGGACAGGCCACTGCTGCCGAACAGGGTGCGCGTGCGGGGCCGCGCCCATCTGCATGAGACGGTCAATCCAGGTACCTGCTACGCCATCAGCCTGTGCGCCCACGCGACCGCTGCCGCCCCTGCCGCGCTGTCCGGCTGAGGCCAGTTCGCGGCGGCGTGCCGTGTCCCGCTGGTGCTGGCCAGCCCTCGCTTCCTGCCGCCCCGGGGCGACGGCGAACGGCGGCAGAGTCTTGCAGAAGCTGCGTAGTTCACCGTTTGTGCTGCCGCGCCGCGACTGGGGCGGTATAACCACTGGGGGATCTCTGCTGGCAGGTCGGGAGGATCGTGCAGCGCAGCCGCCCGGGTGGTGCCTCCCGGATTCCCGTTGGCCGTGGGCGGGCCGTTGCGTTCGCGGGCCGGATTTCCGCGGGCGGGACCGCGGTCGCGGTCGTCATTTGCCTCATCGCGGCGTTGATCGCCGGGGTGTCGCTGTCGCACGGCGCCCGCACAGCCGCAGCTCCTGAACCCACGCGCCCCGCGCCCGCGAGCCGGCCGGGTAGCCGCCCGCAGCCTTCCCCGGCACACCGCATCGCGACAGCCATCCCGGCGGAACTGACCCAGGCCGTCAGGCACATGATGTCCGTGCAGCAGGGATCCGCGGCGCGCCGCGATTACGGCACCGAAGTGACGGACACGCCGCTTGTGCAGATGACACGGACCAGTGCCGATCGATCCTGGGTTTTCGGGACAACGGTGATCCCGGTCCCCGCGGGCAGCGCCGCACCGCCGTGGACCGCCTTGTTCGTCGCGCACGCAACCGGCGGGCGCTGGGACATCGCCTTGTCGGGAACCCCCGGTTTCGTGCCCATGCTCGCCCCGGCGACAGTGCTCACCGCGGCGGAGAAGCAACTGTTCGCTCGGTTCAGCGTCGTGCAGGCCCCTGCGGCGTCCGGTCCTTCCGCTCCGACGGTGAGCAGCGCACCGCTCACCCCTGCGCCAGGAGGTCGCGGCAGCGCGTCTTCGCCGGTCGCTTCCTCGTCCCCTGGTGGTACCTCGCCGTCGCCCGGTGGCGCCTCGCGCGCACCTGCGGCCCCTGGTGCCTCGGGCCTCGGCCTCCCCTGGCGCGCCGGGCAGTCGTGGCGGCTCGTCGCGGCTTTCAGCGGCGGCGGCAGCGGGCAGACAGTGTCGATGCTCGCCTTCTCCGGTGGTGACGGACGGGTTCGCGCGGCTGGCCCGGGGCGCCTCTACCGTTTCTGTGGCGGACCCGGCAGTGACGCACTGATCGAGGTGATCCATCCCGATGGATCGGCGACCGAGTACTACCAGCTCAGGGCCGAGACACGGATCGCGGACGGCAGCCTTGTCACGGCCGGAACCTATCTAGGGAGGGCCGGCACGTCGATGCCTTGCGGTGGCACCGTGCCGGGCCCGGGCCCGGGCCCGGCACGGGGCGCGGGCAAAGGGACGAGCGGGCGGCCACGCACCCCGCTGCCAGGTACAGTCGCGTTCGCCGTGCTCGGCAACGGAGGGGTGATGAACCTCATCGGCCTGACACTGGGCGGGTGGACCTTCCACGCGCAGGCAAAACCGCCGCTTGTGTGGGCTCAGCGCGCCGCGGTCCGGGCGATGATCGGCGGGCTGCTGGTGAACCATGGTGCGGCCACGCCCGCCGCCGTGACCGCGGCGCCGAGTCCCGCGCCGAGTCCCACGCCGAGTGTCGGCCCGTGGCCGCCAACCTCGTAGCATGCGGCCGGCGAATCCTGAGCCAGGGCGCCGGGCCTTCCGGCCTGCTTACGTCTCTGACCTGGGAAAATGATGTCCTTCTGACGCCTTTATATCGTTTCGTTGCGAGGCTGGAATGTGCAGCGGTAGCATCATTTATGGCCAGGGGATGTTGTCCTGTTACTAGCTTGCAGCTCGTAAATAGGGGCATGCGGATCCTGGCGCCTGCGTCTGGCGCTGTGGCCAAATATCGGGTGTCATGTCACCCCCTTTTGTGGGAGGCAGCATGTCAGCGAGGAGCGGCCAATTGCGGGACCGGCGGCAGTTCCGTCAGAAAAAGCACGTCAGCAGGGCTCGCCTGATTGTCTCGACCGTCGTCATCGTCGTCTTCGTCGCGGGGACCTTGGCGGGCGACACTAAGACCGGCGAGCGGATTGCTGACGCGGCGCAACGATTCCTGACCTTCTACTCAGGCGTATTCGCGCTCGTGGCGCTTACCGGCGCGGTCGTCGCTGGCTTGGCCGCGACGGACCGCATCGTAATGTCTGCGGGAAAACGCATCGTCGGGCAAGCGGTGCACCGAGCCATGGCGTTCATGGCGGTTGCGTTCCTGGTGACACACATAGCCATGGAAGTAGTGGTAGGCAAGTCGAAAGCCATCGATTCTGTCGTTCCTTTCTTGGCTCATGGCAAAACCTTCTATGTGGGCCTCGGTACCATTGCCTCTGACTTGATCATATTGATCGCTGCGACCGGGATAGCACGCAGAAGTTTCGCAGAGAAGTCCAGCCCATTTGTCTGGCGCGTTCTCCACGGTTCTGCTTATCTGGCCTGGCCGCTATCGATAGTGCACGGCCTCGTGGCAGGCCGTCATCCCAAGCCTTACGTCAGCTGGAGCTATGGTGCGTGCCTGCTCGCGGTTTGCCTCGCGCTCGTTCTGCGGAGCGCCGCGACCGTCCGGCCGCGTCAGGCCACCGCTCAGGCGTGGCCCGACGACACGGGCGCGCCGACCCCGGCAGCTGCCAGCGTCGCGGCGCAGGCCTATGTCCTGCACACTCAGCGTGCCGCGGCGATGGCAGGAATCTCTCCAGGTGTGCCCGCGGGTCTGTCCGCCGCTGCCGCACGGCAGGCGGCGCCGTGGCCCGGAGTCGCCGCATCGCAGTGGCAGTCGACGCCAGTACGTGGCATACCGGTGTCACCCGGCACGCCGGTGCTGCCTGGGACGGTGACGAATACCCCGGCGGGGGGTATGCCAGCGGCCCCGGCCACGCAGTACCACACGCCATCGGGTGCGATGCCTGTCGCACCTGGCGCCGTGACGCATACCCCTGCTGGTGGAATGCCTGCGGTTCCAGGGACGTCGCACTACACACCTGCCGGTGGGATGCCGGCGGCTGGGACGCACACACCCGCCGGTGGGATGCCCGTTGCGCCTGGGACGGTAGCGCACACTCCGGTAAGCGGGATGCAAGCCGCGTCCGGGATGCAGCGCCACGCATCGACCGGTGGCATGCCCGTGCAGCCCGGACTTCCATACCACCCACCGGCGGGCAGGATGCCTCCGAGACCGGGCCCGCCATACCTTGCCCCCGTTGGCGGGCCCGCGGAGATCGGCGCCGTGCCAGGAGCGCAGTACCGGGCTCCCGCCGAGTGGGTGCCGGCGGCGGCGGAAATGGATCCGCCGGCCGAATATGAAGCGGTCCATTACCAGGTACAGGCCTTGTATCCGGTGCCGCCCGACGACCAGGCCGGATGGGCCCCCAGATGATGAAGACACGGTTGGCGACGGAGGTCGTCCAGATCGGGACGCCGCGCCTGACTTCCGGCCTCGACCGGATGTTTCGCTTGGACCTGGCCGCTCATCTGGAGATACACGGGCCGTTTCCCCGGCTGACGTTCAGGCAATTGATGGCCATGGCCGAGCAGGTCGATCTCAGGGGCCGCGGCGGCGCCGCTTTCCCGCTCGCCCGAAAGATGAAGGCCGTGTCCGAATCCTCGAACACGGACAAGTCGAGGACGGTGGTACTGGTCAACGCCGCGGAAGGCGAGCCGGCTAGCGCCAAGGACACGATGCTCCTTATCCGGTCGCCGCACCTGGTGCTCGGGGGAGCGCTCCTCGTCGGCCGGGCGCTACGTGCGCGGGAGATCGTCGTCGGCGTCGCGAGCGGCTCACCCGCGGCGAAGTCGGTTCTCGCCGCCGCTGCTGAATCGGGCCTGAAGCGGCAGTTGCGGGTGGTCGAGGTGCCAGACCGGTTCATCTCAGGCGAGGGTGGAGCGCTCGTCAACGCGGTCAACGGCAGGCTCCCGGTGCCACCGGGACGTAAGACGCGGGCAAGCAGCCGCGGCGTGGACGGCCTGCCCACGCTGTTGTCCAACGCGGAGACGTTCGCCCAGTTGGCGATGCTGGCGCTACTTGGCCCCGAAGAGTACGGGAGGGCAGGGCCGGAGAACGAGCCTGGCACGATACTGCTGACCGTGAGCGGTTCGGCGAGGAAGCCAGCGATTGTCGAGACACCGGCCGGTGTACCCCTCGGCGCGATCCTCGATCTCTGCGAAGCCAATATCGGGGAGGGAGTCCTCGTCGGCGGCTATCACGGCATGTGGCTGCCGCCTGCCGTCGCAGTGAACGTCGGCGTTTCGCGTTTGAGCATGGCCGATGCAGGAGGCGTGCTCGGCGCGGGCATTGTGGCGCCGCTCGGCGCGGGGACGTGCCCGCTTGGTGAGGTGGCCCGCGTAGCGAGTTACCTGGCCGGGGAATCGGCCGGGCAGTGTGGTCCATGCAAGCTCGGGCTGCCCGGTGTGGCGCGAGCGCTGACGGCGCTGGCCGACGGCTCAGGCGGGATGGACGCGCTCGAGACCGCGCGCAGATCAGCCAACGCGGTGCGCGGCAGGGGCGCGTGCGCCCACCCAGACGGCACATCGCGTTTCGTTCTTTCCGCACTCAATGTGTTCACAGACGACGTCGCCGCCCACGTCTTTCATGGTTCCTGCGGGCGACCCGTGCGCGGCGTCCTGCCCCTGGAATCGGAAGAGGATCAGCCGAGGCTCCAAGTTGACTGGACACGCTGCGAGGGCCACGGACTGTGCGCTCAACTGGTTCCTGAACTCATCCACATCGACCGCAACGGATACCCGGTGTTCCTCGACGCCCCGGTGCCGTTTTGGTTGCGGCGCGAGGCTCAGCAGGCGGTGGAGATGTGCCCGGCGCTCGCACTCCGGCTCGCCCAGACGCAAGGTCCGTCCCAAGGGCAGTCGGGCCAGCCGAGCCTGTCCATCGCGCAATCTGGCCCGACCATGCTCCAACTACCCGCAGGAAAGGACGACTAGCTAGTCCTCGGGTCTTGGTGGCGTGAGGTGGCCACGAAACGAGGTGCGGGGCGTGCCGCCGCCCGTTGGTGGCTGGGCTGGTCGCGGGGGTGCGCCGCGGCCGTTGGGCGTGTCGAGTGTGCTGCCCGCGTTGCCGCGGCCGCGGCGCGCCTCCAGGGTGCCTGGCCGACGGTGCGGGTGTCCAGCAGGTTGCTGGTTTGGGGGGCGCGGCGCGGGCCGGCGCGGAAGGGTGGACTGGGTGTGCTGCCCGTGTCGCCGTTGCTTGCTTGTGTCTGCGTGGCCGGTAGCTGGTCTGGCGCCGGGAACGATCAAGTGGGCTGGGTATTGTCGCTGCGTGCACGCCGATCAGATTTGGCTTTCCGCTGTTTCGTCCCCCGGGCAGCCTCGCCATTTCGCCTTGAGCAGGAAGGTGGGGCCAGCATGGCCAAGAAGAAAAGCACGGAGCCGGCGGAGCGTGGCGGCGATCCGGCGGAGGTGACCGGTGAGCCGGCAGAGGTGACCGGTGAGCCGCTGGAGGGGGCCGGCAGGGCGGCGGCGATCGATGTGGCCAAGGACAGCGGGATGGTGTGCACCCGGGTGCCGCACGAGTCGAAGGCGGGCCGGCGCCTGCAGCGGGTCTGGCCGGTGACTGCGCGCTACGCGGACGTGGTGGCGCTGATGGACGAGATGGTGTGCCTGGGCATCCAGCGGCTGGTGCTGGAGAGTACGCCGGGGCTACTGGCGGATCTGGGTGCGACGTGAGGTCGCACTGTCTGAGTGAGATAACTGGAATGAAGGGTCGATTGATCGGCAGTTAAATCCGGGCGAGTGCTCAGCGCCCGTTCCCGCTCCTGGCATGCGTCGCTGGTAACGGCGGGGTGTGAAGCCCGGGAGAAAGCCCAAGGACCGGCGTTCCATCCGCTGGTCACAGGCAAGGGAAAGACCGGAAAGGGTGAACGAGAGTGAATCTCTGCAAGCTCCGTTAGCCAGAACTCCGGAAGATGGAAGCAGTACCGGGGGAAAGGACCCGCCGCTGGGAGGCGGCAGTGGTGGCTGAAGTCCAGATGACAGCCATGAGAGCACCACGGTCCCGGAGTAAAGGAGGCACCCGACAGGCCGGGACGGCCACGTGAGGCCAGGCTGCCCAGCCGTTACAGTCTACGCGGATGATTTCGTGGCACTGTGCCACAGTCGCCAGCAAGCGGAGGCGGTCCAGGGAAAGCTCAGCATATGGCTGAAGGAAAGGGGCCTGTCCCTCAACAGGGAGAAGACCCGGATCGGCGGTGTAAGCGACGGCTTTGATTTCCTCTCCTTCGGCATACGCCGCTACCGGACCAGCCAGGGCAGCAAGGCCCTCACCAGGCCCAGCCGCGATGCGATGAAGAAGATCCGGCGGAGACTCGCCGACGAGCTGCGCGCCATGCGCGGCGTCCCTGAAAGCCAGGTCATCTAC
>DATIYI010000196.1:0-4429 GCA_035517695.1 Streptosporangiaceae bacterium | reverse complement strand
GATGGCTTGCCGACGAGGATCCCGACGACATAGACCGCGACCACCGAGCCGAGCCCCAGCACCAGCGCGGTGAGGATCTTGATGACGATGTAGGCGGCTGGGGAGAGCGGGGTCAGCCGCAGCTGCCGGCTCCAGCCCGCTGCACGCTCGATGGAGATTATCGCCCCGCCGCTGGTCGTGGCAAGAATAGCGCCGTAGAGCGCCATGCTGATCATGATGAACGCGGAGACGTTGCCGCGGCCGTCGCGCTCATTCGCATACGCGCTGTTCAGGCCGAAGAGCAGGAAGAACACCACCGGCAACACCATCGTGAACAAGATGGCGCGCCGATTGCGCAGCAGCAGCCGGCGCACCTCCAGCCCCAGGACGGTGAGAGTGAACCCGCCCATCACCGGAGCGCGGCGGGCTCTCAGGTCGGGTGCGGGAAGCGACTCGTTGCTCATCGTGCTGCTCCAGTGCTCAGTCCGCTGCCTTCGGCGTCGTCGCTGGTCAGCGCGAGGAAGGCGTCCTCAAGGCCGCGGGTGGTGATCTCAAGATCGCGGGCCATCGTGTTATCGAGCAGATACCTTGCCACCGTGTCGCTGTCGCTGGAGTGGATCAGCACGGTGTCACCGCGCACCTCGACGCTGTCCGCTCCGGGGATGCTCTGCAGTGTCGCCTCGTCGGCGCCGGCCAGCGTGGCACGCACCGTCCGCCCCCCGCCAGTGCCTTGATCTCCGCCGCGGTGCCGTCGGCGACGATCTCGCCCTGGCGCAGCAGGATGATCCGGTCGGCGTAAGCGTCGGCCTCCTCAAGGTAATGCGTAGCGAAGAACACGGTCCGCCCTCTCTCAGCGTCCTGCCGGATCGCGCCCCAGAAACTGCGCCGGCCCTCGACGTCCATGCCGGTCGTGGGCTCATCCAGGATGAGCAGTTCCGGATCGGACAGCAAAGCCATGGCGAATCGCAGCCGCTGCTGTTCACCGCCAGAGGTCTTGCCGACCTTGCGGTCCGCGATGGCAGCAATGCCCGCGCGGCGCAAGACCTCGTCCACCGGCCGGGCATGGGTGAACAGGCTCGCGGTGAATCGGGCCGTCTCGGCGACGGTCAGGTCCTTCAGTAACCCGCCCGTCTGCATCACCGCGGAGACCAGCCCGCGCGCAATGGCCTGACGCGGGAGCATCCCGAACACCGACACCCGGCCGGCCGTCGGCTGGGACAGGCCCAGAATCACATCGATGGTCGAGGTCTTGCCCGCGCCGTTGGGCCCCAGGAACGCGACGATTTCCCCGGAAGCGACGTTCAGGTCGATGCCCCTGACCGCCTCGACCTCACCGAAGCTCTTGCGCACGCCGTCAAGTTCGATCGCCGGCGGCCAGGAGCTGCCGACCGGCCCGGATCCCGGTCCGGAGCCCACATTCGTCACCGTCATGGGTTCATCGTCTCAGCCACACCACACCGGCCGGCAAACGAATTGTCACGACAGACCCCCGGCACGGCGGGCGGCAGAAGTACCCGGCGCACAGCGCCGATGCCCGTGCCCGGTGCTGCCGGCCGAAATGCCGGAAGCCGGACGCTGACCCGGTCTTACGGGAGCCGGTAACCGGTGATCCGCGCAAGGCGCGCTCGCCACGGCAGATCTCGGGCAGGCCGTGCCGGGAGCACAAGGGCGGGGAAACCGGCATGTCGGTGTCGCACGAGGCCATATACACCTGGATATACGCCTGCCGAAGGGCGAGCTGGCGGTCTTCGCCGCCGCAGGCGCTCACGTCGCTGACAGCCAGAACAACCGAACCGGCACAGTGGCGAGCAAGGGGCGGCTAACTGCCCTTCGCCGAGATGCAGCTTGCGCAGGCCCCGCACTGCCGCCAGATGCGCTTCCATCCCCTCGATGCGCTCGGCTGCGGCCTGCCGGGTGTCGATCTCGCGGTTGCTCTGCCGGTTGCGGATACTGGACAGCCGCTCGTCGAGGCGCCGGTCCTCGGCCTCGACTGCGCTCCAGTAGTCAGCGTGCGGGTCGCCGGACATGCCGTGGTCCACGGGTCAATCTCCCAGTTCCGCTTGCCCCGAAGAATAGTCTGGAGTCGGCTGGCCGGGCGTCGCCAAGATCGGCTAGGGCTCCCCTTTCCCCGCTCCCCCGCCCGCCCGGCCGCCCGGCCTCGCCGGGATCTCCTGCCACCGAGCGGGCCTTACGGGCATCCCGGGTAGGCCGGGGATCTCGTGATCCAGCGACCCAAAAGCAGTCGGCGATATCACCCTCGATAAACCATGTGGTGCCGGTCCAGCGGTTGGTCACTTCCGACAGTGCGGTGTGGCAGCCACGATCAGCGCGGAAACCTTGGGACAGGTCGGAGAACTGCGGCTCGTAATGCGCCTCAAGCAGCAGCCGGATCACTTCGCCGACGAGCTTGCCCGACCAGGACGGCAGCCCGAGCGGCCTCCTCTGCGACGACGACCACGACCCCCTGATCGTCAGCTTGCCCGAGCAGACGCGGACACCCGCGGCCCCCCAGAGGCGAGGACGCGCACGGCCGACCCAAACAATGGGTCGGTGGCCGGCGTCCTGGGCAGCACGCTGACCCGTCCGGCAGGTTCCCGCAGCCGGTCGTGGCGGGCAACTGCGGCCAGCTGGCCGAGCGGGCTGGCAGCGCAGATTGACAGCGCATCGCCCGGACAGGACACCCGCGGGGATGCGGCGTAGTGTTCGCGGTGAAAGCTGGTGAGCTAGCCGCCGGGTCGAGACCCCGCCTTGCTGCTGAAGTACGAAGGCGGCCCTATGGTCAGCATGGACGTGAGTACCCGCGAATGCGGCGGTCAGGTTATCGTCGCGTTGCACGGGGAGCTTGACCTGGCAGAGGCCGCGAGTGTCGCGGCTGCGCTCGCAGCGGTCGCGGCGCGCGAGCGCGAGATCATCGTCGACCTGGCAGGCCTGGAATTCATCGACTGCAGCGGCGTGGCAGCGCTAGTGCGTGCGCGGAAGCAGGCCCGGCACGCCGGGGGTGACCTGCTGCTAGCCGCGCCGCAGCAGCAGGTGCTGCGGCTCCTGACCCTCACCTGCCTGATCGATGTCTTCTCCGTCCATGCCAGCGTGGACGAGGCGGCCGGCGACCGCTCCCAGCGGATGGCGGCCGGGCGTCCCGCCCACCCCGCCGTCGCATGATCTCGGCTGGCGGAATCGAGGTCAGTGATCAGTTAGCTTTCGCCAAGTCGAATTCACTGCCCTAAGGATCGGCGAAGGTGGCCAGCGTCCGCGGTAGGCTGACGAGCTATGGCCGCCGCTTGGAGCCTGTGGGGTTCCAGAACTCGGCAACCGGTCTTGACCTGCGCTTCTACGCAGCACGCTCGTATTCGCTGATGAGACCGCCGAGAACGGAGCGGCGCTTGATTCGCTCCCGGGAGAGGTCGGCGGCCGGGTGGTCGGCCGGGGCGGCCGGAGCTGGCGGCTGCGATGGGGTCGTCGTCCGTTGTAGTGAGCCTCGTACCCGGCCAGGACCGTGTACCGCTTCAAAACCCGTCGCATGGTGGCTGACCTGGGATTTATGGGATCAAGCTACGCGGCCCGGTAGCACTCGTTGATCACGCCGCCGAGCACTTTCCGCCGTAGAACTGGCAAGTTCAGCGGAACGCCGGCCTGGTCGTCGTGGTCGGGCGGTCGTTGCCGGCGGGACTGGTGCGGCCGGTGCCGGTTGTAATGGCCGGCGTACTCGCGCAGGACCGATCGAAGGTGCCGTTCGTCGTGGATCAGCATCCGGTCGGTGCACTCGGCTCGTGCGCTGCGTATCCATCTCTCGGCATAACAGTTCGCTCGTGGCGTCCGCGGCGGGGTCTTTACTATCGTCCCGCCCTCGCCAGCGAGGATCTCGTCGAAGGCGCTGGTGAACCTGGCGTCGCGGTCCCGCAGGAAGAAGCGGAAGGAGCCGGTCCGGTCGCCGAGGTCCATGAGCAGGTTGCGGGCCTGCTGCGCGGTCCAGGAGCCGTCCGGGCTGCCGGTCACGCCCAGAATATGGACGTGCCGGGTCGCCACCTCCAGCACGAACAACACGTACAGGCGTTTCAGGGAAATCGTGTCCACGTGAAAGAAATCGCAGGCCAGCAGCCCGTGCGCCTGAGCGCGCAGGAACGCCCGCCAGGAGGTGTCCAGTTTCCGCGCGGCCGGCCTGGGCCGTCGGGCGCGCAGGATCCGCCGCACGGTCGCCTCGCTGATCTGGTGACCGAGCCGGGTCAGCTCGCCGTGCACCCGGCGGTACCCCCAGGCCGGGTTCTCCCGCGCCAGCCGCAGCGCCAGGTCGCGGATCTCCTGGCTAACACTCGGGCGGCCTGGCCGGTTCGGGTACGCCCACTTGCGGGTGATCAGCCGGCGGTGCCAGGCCAGCAGCGTGGCCGGGGTGACGAGCCGGTGGGCGCGCAGCACCGCTGGAAGTAACCGGGCCAGCGCCGCCAGGACCGCCCGG
>DATIYI010000195.1:0-14913 GCA_035517695.1 Streptosporangiaceae bacterium | reverse complement strand
GGGTGCGGCCGATCCGGGCTGAGTCCGTACTTCCGAAGATCATGAGCACGCGATCGCGGGAAATTGGCCGTTGACCTGGGCGAATAGCAGGCGGGCGTGATAGGGGCGTGTTACTACAGGCTGCTGCGGGTGGCGGTTAGTCCGCGGGCGGGGTGAAGTCGAAGAACTTCGGCGGTTCACGCAGGTCAAGGGCACGCAGGATGTGCTGCTGGCCGGGGGTGGCCGCGGAGCGCTGGGCGACGCGGCCGTCGGGGGTGGCGAGGGTGACCAGGTGCATGCGGTCGAGTTCGTGGCGCAGGTTGCGCCAGGTGTCGCCGGTGGCGTTCTCGGTGACCCGGATGAGCAGCAGCGCCAGCCAGCACAGCTGGATGTGGGCGCGGATGCGGTCTTCGCGGTAGTGGAAGACGGGGCGCAGCCTTAGGGCGCAGGTTCCCGGCCACGGTGTGGTAGCGGCCCTGGCGGGCCAGCGCGTTGGCGGCTGCGGCGTTGGTGTGCCGCAGCTTCTCGGCGTGGATGTAGTGCCCGCCGCCGCGGGTGAGGTAGGCCCGGTTCGCCTGTGAGGCGAACCCCCAGTCGGCGACCCACACCAAGCGGCGCAGGTTCGCACCGTCCAGGCCGTCCTTGACGGTGCGGATGATCTCCTGATCGCTCGTGTCGCCGGGGAAGGTCCAGCAGCGCACCGGGACACCGTCCCGGGTGACCGCCATCGCGATGACCACCTGCGGCAGATCGGCCCGGTGGTCCTTGGAATGCCCGAACGTGCGGGTGCCCGCTTCGGCCGGCTTGCTGATCTGGCCGGCGGCGGGTTCTTCGGCCAGGTCAGCGAGCTCGCCGGCGACCTCGCACTCCCAATAGGTGGAGGTCGTGCCTGCGAAGACGATGTCCAGGTCCAGGTTGAGCAGGTGCGCGACCGAGCCGAAGATCTGGGAGGCGATCTCGTCGAGGGCCGCCAGCAGGAAGTCCATCGCCGCGTAGGCGCCGTCGTCGCTGAACCCCGGGCAGTCCTCGATGAACGCCCGCTCGGCCACCCACCGGGTCGCCGCCAGCTTCGACCCGGGCTCCAGCGCCCGCTGCGCCACCAGCGCGAAGATCACCCGCTCGGTGGCCTCCCCGTCTAGGCGGCGGCCCGCCGCCACCCGCCGGATCGCGCGGCCGATCTCCAGCCGCTCCCACAGCTGGCCGAGCACCCACACCCCGCCCACCCGGCGCGAGCCGGCCACTTCCACCTCACCGGCCGCCGCCGCGGTCATCGCCTGCTCGGGTTCGAGGAACCGGGAGATCGAGGCGACCAGCCGGGCCAGCGCCTGGCGGTCGACCCTGTCGGCACGGCCGAAGTTGTGGATCACCTTGGCGACCGGACTGCCGGTCCGCGGGTGCCGCTCGTTGTGCGCCAGCTGCAGGTACCGCACCACGCTGCCGTCCTTGTTGACCCGCCGGGTCTCACGCAGGTACACGCCTACAAGCCAAGCCATCGCGGCAGCCCAGCGCCAGCGACACGCCGGATAGCGTGTGCCTACACCAATTCGCGGTCAGCGCAGGCCCACAGGCCCATGACCAGGACAAACGCTCTCGATCAAGCCCTCATGTGCCTGTGATCTTCGGAAGTCCGGCCAGCCGGCTCGGGCTATGCAGGCGAACGACCAGGCGGGCCAGCCCTCGGCCGATGACAAGCGGGAGGACCAGCAGGAACAGGCCCCCGCCGAGCAGCGCCGCGCCGCGCACATCTATCCGCCGGGCCGCGGCTGCCCTGAAGCAGCTGCATGAACACGGCGGTGAGGGTGATCGCGAGCACGAGCCATTGGTGCCTCGACCCGCCCGCGTTCATCCGGTCCATGGTCGCCCGCGCAATGGACGGCTGGGCCGCGCCCGAGGCGCGACAGCCGGAGTTCTTCGTCAAGGCCGTATTTCCGGCCTCGCCCGCTCCGGCGGATGGCGCACAGGAACGATGACCGGCAAACGAATGTCACACGAGGAACCACTACGCTTCGTGACCAGCTGGCGTGCGTGATCACCCAAGCCGGGGCATCGGCAGTAGCCTTTTGGCATCCGTGCCCGTACGCGCGTCGGCATCGACCCGGAGTCGGCTCGGCAGCGGAATCGGCGCCGGCTCCGCCCATCATCGACGAGGAGCAGATCGGCATGACCCTCTTCCAGCGGGCCCACGACATAGTTCAGGCCAAGGCCAATAAGGCGCTCGACGCCGCCGAGAAACCCGACGAGATGCTCGATCTGTCTTATGAGCAGATGCTCGATCAGATCACCCAGGTGCGCCGTGGGCTAGTGGACATCGCCGCGTCTCGCAAGCAGATCGAGCTGCAGGAGCAGCAGTTCCGGAACTCGGTGGACCATCTCCAGGACCAGGCCAGGGCGGCGCTGTCCCAGGGCAAGGAGGATCTGGCGAAGGAGGCCCTCTCCCGCAAGGCCGCCGCCCAGGCTCAGGTCGACGCCCTGGACACCCAGCGCGAGCAGCTCGGCGAGCAAGAGGAGAAGCTCGAGCACACCCTCGCTGCGCTGCAGAAGAGGGTGAACCAGTTCCGTACGCAGAAGGAAGTGCTGAAGGCGCAGTACACCGCGGCGAAGGCCGAGAGCTCGGTGGGCGAGAGCGCCGGGGGGATCTCTACGACCTTTAGCGACTCGGGAGCGACGCTCCAGCGGGCCCAGGACAAGATCGCCACGATGCAGGCCCGCGCCGGCGCCGTAGATGAGCTGCTCCAGTCCGGAGTGCTCGAAGACGTCGGAGGAGACACCGACGACATCCAGAAGGAGCTCGACGAAGCCGGGGCCGCCGCCCAGGTGGACAAGGAGCTTGCCGCGCTCAAGGCCGAGATCGGCCCAGGCGGCTCATCGGCACCACCAGAGCTAACCGGGGGCGCTGGGGGCGCTGGGAGCACTGGGAGCACTGGGAGCACTGGGAGCACTGGGAGCTGACGCCCGGCGGCGCCTCAGGTGTTCGGGCGCGACGCAAGATTGCCCGCCCACGCATGCGCGTGCGCACGACGCGGCCGGTGACCTGCGCCGGCCGCGTGGCGGCGGCTCACGCGCTCTCCGCGGCCCCACCCCGCCGGGCCATCCGGGCCCGGTCGAACAGTGGGGCGGCGGCGGCAGCGAGCAACGCGGCTCTGATCGCGATACGGGCGATCTGCCAGCCCGCCATACCGCCGACGGTGACAACTTGCGCAGCGGGCGCGCCGGCCCCGGTGCGACGCCCGTTCTCCCGCCGGCCGGCGGCGGCTGCAGCTGAGCGAGCGCAGCCGGCCGCCTGGCGGCGAATGCCCGGCGCAGGCCAGCCCTGCCAGGGCTGCGAGGAAGCGGTGGATGCGGTTCACGCCGATCTCGTTTCAGGTTGGGTACAGAATTGGCTGTCGTTCACTGGGGGTGATGGCTGAGGCATGGGCCAGGAGCCTTCTTGAACTGGAAGATGTCATCAGCGACCAGGCCGTGGGCTGTGCGGTGCACGGTCGCTGCCGCGTCTGCGGAAGGCGCTTCGACAAGGCAGCACACCTTGCCGTGTTCGTCATCGACCCAGTAACGCAGATAACGGACGTCGTATCCATGTCAGCGGGGGTAGGACAGGCCGGGACGGGTCAGGTCCCGGCCTCCGTCGTCACGTTCCATGGCGTGCTGGCGAGCGCGACCATCGGTGCTGGCTGATCGGCGGGAAGCGATCAAGCTGATCAGCCGGAAGTGATCAAACGCGCGACCTGTGCCGTGTGGGATGTAGGGCCGGTGAGATCGTGGTGGGCTCGCCGGCGAGAATCGGTGCGACGCATCGTGATGCTGCGGCGGAAGCGAGGAGCGCAAGCTAGTGACCCAGGATCGGCTGGCGGGCAGCTTGCTGTCGGTGAACGTGGGCATGCCGCAGGATCTGCTCTGGCACGGCAGGACGGTGCATACGGCAGTGTGGAAGCGGCCGGTCGATGGCACGCGGCTGGTGCGGCGGCTCAACATCGATGGTGACGGCCAGGGGGACCTGGCCGGGCACGGCGGGGAACACCGCGCGGTGTTCGTGTACCAGATCGAGTCCTACCGGTACTGGCAGGAGCAGCTGGGCCGCGATGACTTTGAGTATGGGCAGTTCGGCGAGAACTTCACCGTGCAGGGGCTGTCCGATGACCGGGTGTGTATCGGCGATCGGTACCAGATCGGTGCGGCCCTCTTTGAGGTGACCCAGCCCCGAGTCACCTGCTACCGGGTGGGCATCCGGCTGGACGACCCGCGGATACCCGCGCTGCTGGTCTCCCATCACCGGCCCGGCTTTTACCTCCGGGTGCTGCGCGAGGGCACCGTGCAGGCCGGGGATGAGATCGTGCACGTGGCCTCCGGGCCTGAGGGCATGACGGTCGCTGAGATGGACGCGCTGCTCTATCTGCCTGGGCATCCCCGCCAGCAGGTGCTGCGCGCGCTGCGGATCCCGGCGCTGCCCGATGGCTGGCGGAACTCGTTCCAGGCGATGCTCGGCCAGCCTGAGGCGCCGGGCGCCGCCATCGGCAACGCTGGCCTGACGCCGGTGAGCCCGCCGCCTGCCTGGCCGGGATTCCGCCCGCTTGCGGTGAGCGCGATCGAACGGGAAAGCGACTCGGTGGTCTCGGTGCGTCTGGCCGATCCTGCGGGTGTGGCGGTGCCGGCCGCCCTGCCGGGACAGTTCCTGACCCTGCGCTTGCAAACCGACCCTGGCGCGCAGCCACTGCTACGCAGCTACTCGCTGTCCGGAGCCCCGGGGGCCGATTCCTACCGGATCAGCGTTAAACGGGAGCCACAGGGCGCAGGCAGCCGGTTCGTGCACACCCGGGTGCGGGCCGGCGACCTGCTGGAAGTCGCCGCACCGCGGGGCACTTTCACCCTTCAGCCGGGTGCGGCGCCGGTCCTGCTGATCAGCGCGGGCGTTGGCGCCACCCCGGTGCTGGCCATGTTGCATGCCCTGGCCGCCGCCGGGTCCGGCCGCGACATCTGGTGGGTACACGGCGCGCGCAGCCGGGCCGAGGAGCCGTTCGCCGCCGAGTCCCGCTCCCTCGTCGAGGCGCTGGCCAGCGGGCACCGACACATCTGCTACAGCCGCCCGGGACCAGACGATGCCCAAGGCCGCGATTACCAGACGGCAGGGCGCCTGTCGGCGTCGGTCCTGTCCACCCTGAACCTGCCGCGCAACGCCGACGCCTACGTCTGCGGCCCGGCAGCGTTCATGGCAGACGTCACGGCCGCCTTGGCCGAGATGGGCCTCGATCGCGTCCGCATTCGCACCGAGATCTTCGGCGCCGCGCCTGCCCAGACGCCGGGCATCGCGCGCACCTCGGCGCGGCCTCCGCATCCGCCAGCAGGTGCGCCGGCCGCCGGCCCGAACGTCGCATTCGCCCGCAGCAGCCTGGCGGTTCGCTGGGACCCGGGCTATGCCAGCCTGCTTGAGCTGGCCGAGGCCTGCGACATACCAGTGCGCTGGTCATGTCGCACCGGTGTGTGCCATACGTGCGAGACGGGCCTGATGTCAGGAGCCGTCAGCTACGCCCCTGATCCGGTCGATAACCCCGCCGATGGCAGCGCCTTGATCTGCTGCTCGCAGCCGCGTGGCGACCTGGTGCTCGACCTGTGACGGCGTGGTCCACCGCGGTCGCCAGATGTCCGGCGTTCGTGCCCGGCTACGACAACGGCCGGGGCTCCTTATGGCGTCTGGGCAGTCACCCGCGTCTTCGTCGACCCGGC
Source organism: Streptosporangiaceae bacterium (assembly GCA_035517695.1). Lineage (GTDB taxonomy): Bacteria > Actinomycetota > Actinomycetes > Streptosporangiales > Streptosporangiaceae > DATFVJ01. The sequence continues at coordinate 9,219 of DATIYI010000195.1, read as the reverse complement.
CTGGGCGTCCACCGCCGATCCGGGCACGACGTGGCTTTCCTCGCCGTAGCGCAGCCCAGCAGCAACACCAAAGTCGAAAATGTCACTGGCACCGAGCGCCTGGCCATTGGCCAACTGTCCACCGCATAGTGCGGGTGATCGGCTATCCGGGCACCCAAGATCAGCCCATTAGCTGCCAGAACCGCACCATCGCGGTCGGCTCCAGCCCGATGTAATTCGATTGTGACAGCTACACCGACGGCACTAGCGGTGGCCCGTTCCTGACCGGCGTGGACGCGGCCACAGGCGAGGGAACGGTGATCGGCGTCATCGGTAGATACCAGCAGGGCGGGGACGACAGCGCTTTACCTTGACGCAGGGCTTTAGCGTCCTCGCGAGCAGCGCCAAAGCGCGTACATCGCCCGCATCCCCCCGCAGCTATCCACGCCGCTCGCCCGCACCCTCGACGGCCATTACGCCCGGCGACAGCGAGGCCTACGCGCTGACCCGCGAGCCCTTACCATCTCCAGCGACATCACGCCGGGCCACGACACGCACGTGCGGCCCGCTCACCGCGCCCCGCCGCACTCGTCTTTCTTCTTGATCACGTGGTGTGTACTTACCGTCACGATGGCGGCTAGCAGTGCTTTCACATGCAAAATGCGATGAGCGTGCGCAAATCAGGAAAAGGCAGCGCGCACTGGCGCGGCGGGAGCATGGAATTTACGCGGAACCGGTCGACCGGCACGCCGTAACGAACAAAAAGAACAAAAAGAACAGAAAGTCTTTTATCCGAGCCCTTAGCACCAATGGCTCGAATTCTTAACCCGATCTGAAGAAGATCTGCAGTAGGTCTTAGCACCCGGTCGCGCAGTCTAGATGACACAGGCCCATCAAGAGCCGGGTTCGTCCGGCGCATAACAGGAGCGTCAGGTTGTCCCGACGCCGTACCGGTTGGCGAGCCCCCGCCAGAGAAGGGAATCATCTGTGACTTCTATCAGGAAGCTAGTTATCACCACCGCGCTGGTGGCAGGGATTAGCGTGGCGGGGATCGCTCCGGCGATGGCCACGACGTCACACGGGCCCTCTTACCAGCGGTGTCACTACCACTGGTCCAGGCATCACCGCTGGTGCAGGTTCTACTAATCGGCGGACGCGGAGGCCGTGTGCAAACTGCGTACGGACGTCCTATATGCGCTTTACAGGAACGGAAAGGCCAATACGGAATGCCGGATCATTCGGACACGATCGCCGCCGACTTGCCTAGCCCTGATCATTCACAGGAGTGGGGTGCTGCCGCTGCCCATCCTGCGGAACGCGGCGATGGGCGGGATTTTAGCGTGAGGGTATGACAACGGCCCGGCTGGCGGGCCGGGTGCCGGGGGTTTCCACAGGCCCCGAGGTTCCTTCCACAGGTCGCAGGGACGGGTTCGCGCTGGTCAGGTGGTGTCAGGCAGGGCGCAGATCCGCTGCCACGCACGGGTGATCGCCTCAGCCCAGGGCCAGTTGGCGGCGAATTTCCAGCGCCGGCGCCGGCCGCCGCGCACGAGGCGGGCGGCGGCGTGCAAGACGCGGTAACGCAGCGTCTTGGGCTCGGCTTTGGCGAGGTCGCCGTCGAGGGCGAGCAGCTTGAGCCAGGCCAGCAGGATCTGCGCGGTCATCGACGCGGTCAGCCAGGCCTGGTTGACCGCGTAGTCGTGGGAGGGGAAGCGGCCGATGCCGGTGTCCTTGCCAGTGCGGATGCAGTCCTCGACCCGGGCGTGCACCCGGTGCCCGGCGTCGATGTAGGCGTTCTTGCCGCGCCATCCTCTGGTCGTGGCGGGCAGGTTGGTGACCCACAGCTGGTACCGGTAGCCGTCCTCATGCTCGAACAGGGACAGCTTGGCGCCCGGGTGCGGGCGCTCACGGCGGGCGAAGATCCGCATCGTCTCGGGCCAGCCGTCCAGCTGGTCACCGCCGGGCCCTTCGCGCAGCAGCCCGGTCAGCTCGGTGACATGCGCTTCCTCGATCCAGCACGCCCGGTGACCGCAGCCGGTGTCGCCGCACGCGTCGTCGGCGCGGCGTTCGCGGACCTCGCCGCGGTGATCAATGGCGATCTCCCAGGCGTCCTGCGGGACCAGCCGGATCGCGGCTTTCTCCCGTTCCGCCAGTTCCCACCCGGCCGAGTAGATGAGCGTGTGCCCGCGGCGGGCGGCCAGCTTGTCCAGGTGCTCCAGGAACTTGTGACTGAACCCGGCACCATCGACGGTCACCATCAGGTTCCGGCGGAACTGCGGCGGCAGCGCCGCGATCGCCGCATCCATGAGGTCGATGTGATCCGCGGCCGTGTTCGACCCCGCCGAGCCCTTGCGCAGCATCCACGCCAGCGGCTCCCCGCCCGTATTGTCGCAGTACGCCAGCAGCGGATGATGGCCGAAGCCTTTGAAGTTCGCTTCGGCCAGTTCCTTGTCCGAGTGCGCGGGGGTGACGGTCGCGTCCAGCCGGATGCAGGTCACCCCGTCCAGGGTCTTGTCCGCGACCCGGACCCCGGGCAGTTTCCCGTGCCGCGCCACGATCTGCGACCAGGCGTACCGGCGCGCAGTGTTCAGTGCGGCGGTCAGCTTCCGTGCCGTCCGCGTGCCGCCCTCAGCGATCTCCTCCAGCGTCCGGTACGCAGTCGGCACCGACGCGACCTGCCCGAACGCCTCCTTCTGATCAGCCAGTACCCGGAAATCGCTGAACCCGCGCGCACCGCCGGCGATCGAGCAAGCGAGGTCGGCCAGCACCCGGCCCCGGTCATGGCCCAGGACCCGGCCCACGGCCAGCGCCCGCGAGAAACCGCCCGTCATGCCGGCCTTATCCGCCAGCCGACGCAGCAGGCCGAGCCCGGCATGCGACACGATCCCGGTTCCGTCGTCCGACACTTCCAGGCCGTTCGACCACTTGGTAACGTTCACTTCCAGAGTGCTCCTCGAACTGGGACCGGTAAGGACGTTGACACCCTTATCGTCCCAGCTCAGGAGCACTTTTCACGTCAGGCGCGCCGTCCCGGCCCCTACCCGCCTGAATTAACAGGGCTAGTGCCGGCAGGCCGCTGCATGCCGCCACGCAGCACACGCCCAACCTGGCTACCGACCCGGCGGTACGCGCTGTCGGGGCGGTGGGCCTCATCGCGGTGGGGGCTATCCATGCCCTGGAGATCCAACACCAACTCAGCGGCGCGGTTTGGCTCACGGCGGGGTTCTGGCTGCTCGCAGTGGTGGCGCCCATAGCGGGGCTGTGGCTGGTGCTCAGTCCGACGCTACTGGCCTGGCGGTTCGGCGGCGCGCTCTGCCTGCTCACCGCCGCCGGTTACTGCCTCACCCGCAGTACCGGGATGCCCGGCGACCCAGCCGATGTCGGGAACTGGCTGGAACCGCTGGGCGTAACGGCACTGATCACCGAAGGTATCGTCGTCCTCCTCGCCGGGCTCGCACTGGCCGGCCAGACCCGTGCCGCGCGGGGCCCAGGCTCCGCGGGCCGCCCCGCCGGGGCCACCAAGTCCGAGTAGCACCTGCCAGGCATGGCAGCCGGGTGAGGTCGGTGTAGACGGTCGGCGGCACGTCATCAAAAGATCCGGTACCGCCTTGATGCGACACACAAGTGGCCGCAAGGCGCGCGGGCCGCGCCGCGCAGCGATCAGCACCGCGGCGCCGACCGGGATTTGGACAGCAGGTAGAGGGTGGCTGTGCTGGCGGCAAAGCCGTCCGGGTTGAACACGGAGAGGGCACCGGTGCGGGGGTTGGGTGACCCAGGCCGTGGTGGTGGGTCGGTCATGGCTTTGGCGGCGGTGCGGGCTTCCGCGAGTAGATCAGCTCCGGCTCCGGCGTGATCTGCGCTGCCCGGCATGGGGAGTGGCGGTCACGCGCCCGGCCGGGAAACGGTGTCGGCGTCGGGCTTGCCTGGCTGGTCCATGGACTTCGAGCGCGCCGAGATGTCGAGCTCGTCACGGTCGAGCTTGACGATGGGGTGCTGCAGACGGCGCGTTCGGCGCCGTGGCCGCGGTGGGCTCGGTTCGAGTCAGGGGACGGGGCCGAGGTCGTTGGCCGCCTCGGCAGTTTGACTTGATATTCGCAGACGCACCCGGAGGAAAGATCTTCAAGCCGCGCCGGACCGTGGCCGCACTGCGCCATGGTGGCGCCATCGTCGTTGACGGCATGGACCTCACACGCCACGAAGATGAGCACCTTTGGTCTGCCCTCGCCGTTATCCGTCACCGTCTTCTCGACAATGCTGGACTCGTCTGCGCCGAGTCCCGGCCCAGCGCCGCGGCAGAAGTCGTGGTGTGAGTTTTCGCTACCGCTGCGGGCCGGTCCCGGCGGGCTGGGTACCGCCCGGCGTTTGACCTCCCGCGAGGGGCGTTCGGCTCTAGGTGTGGAGCTCCGCGGCTGTCAGGGTTGGACGTAGGAGCCGAAGCAGAGGAGGACGGCGGGGTGGCCGCGGTGACGTCCAGGCCGGGCGGTGCGGGACGGGCTGTGAACGCGGCTCGCGGCCCGTCGGCGGCGGCGCGCGCGGCCGGCGGGGTCACGGTGGGCGTGGAGGAGGAGTTCGTGCTGCTGGACCCGTGCACCGGGGACGCTGCCCTGGCCGGCCCGGATCTGGTGCGGATGCTCGACGGGGAACCGGGGGTGGGGCCGGAGCTGATGCGGTTCCAGGTGGAGATCGCGACTGGGGTGTGCACCGGCCTGGACGGTGTCGGCCGCGAGCTGGCCCGGTTACGGCGGCTCGTCGCGGACGCCGCGGCGCGTCTGGGCTGCCACCTGGTGGCGTCGGGCACCGCGCCGTACCACACGCCCGGGCTGGCCGCCGTGACGGACCAGCCCCGTTACCAGGAGCTGGCGCGCCGGTACGGCCGGCTGGTGGCCGATGCCGGCGGCACCTGCGCCTGCCACGTGCACGTCGGGGTTCCCTGCCGGGATCTCGGCGTCCAGGTGCTGGCACGGCTGCGGCCCTGGCTCGCCGCGCTGCTCGCGATCACGGTGAACTCACCGATCGCGGGCGGCCACGACACGGCATGGGCAAGCGGGCGGTACCCGCTGTGGTCACGCTGGCCGACGGCGACCGCGCCCGCGGTGTGGCCGGACGCCGCCGCCTACGATGCGACGGTCCGCCGCCTCGTCGGGCGGGGCACGGCGCTCGACGAGCGGAGCGTGTACGTCTTCGCGCGGCTTTCGCCGCGTTACCCGACCGTGGAGGTACGGGTCGCGGACGTATGCCTCGACGTCGATACCGCGGTGCTGCTGGCCGGGCTGACCCGCGCCCTCGTCGCGACCGCGCTGGCGCAGGTTCGCCGGGGGACGCCGGTGCCAGCGGCACCGGCCCGGTGGGTCGACGCGTCGCTCGCCGCCGCGGCACGGCACGGGCTCGCCGGAGCCGGAGTCGACCCGTTCACGGGGCAGACCGTCGGTGCGCGCAGCCTGCGGTCCCGGCTCCTCGATCATGTCCACGCCGCACTCAGCGACCGGGGCGACGCCGAGACCGTCACCGGGCTGTTGCGCCGGCTCGACGACCGGGGCACCGGGGCGGACCGCCAGCGAGCGCTCTTCGCCGGCGCGGCGTCCGCGCCCGCGTTCGTCGAGGCGCTCGCCCGCGCGACACTGTCCGGCGACGGGACGGCTTACGGCGGCCAGCCGAACACGGGATCGGAGTGGCCGCAGCGCGCGTGGACGCCGGGACCGGCGCCCGCTGTCCCCTCGCGCCGGCGCGGTAGTCCGCCGGCCAGGGACCGCTGGCAGCGCACCTGACCGGGGCGATCGTGCTGATCGCCGGATTGGCTCGGGGGTGGCCGGCGGCCGCCGACCGCTGGGCAAGGCCCGATCCGTGGCGGTCCGCTTTGCCGTGCCTGCGGCCGGGAATGAAATCCGGCAATCGCCCAGAAAGGAGCGACTAATGGAACAGGTGAGTTATCCGGTTCAGTTCTCGGTCGACTACCCGGACCGGCCGCTCGATCGGCTGACGACGTTCTTCCGCCTCTTCGTGACGATCCCGATCGCGGTCGTGTTGGGCGCTGTGTCCGGCGGGACCTGGCAGTGGAAGCTTCCCAGTGGCACCACGGCGGTAGCCAGCGGGGCAGGCGACCTGCTGTTCTTCGCCCCGCTGCTCATGATCTTGTTCCGGCAGAAGTACCCGCGCTGGTGGTTCGACTGGAACCTCGAGCTGCAGCGGTTCGGCAACCGGGTCGGGACCTACCTGGCCCTGATGGGCGACCGATATCCGTCCACCGACGACCACCAGTCGGTTCACCTCGACTACCCCTACCCGGACGCGGCCCGCGACCTCAACCGGTGGCTCCCAATCGTCAAGTGGTTGCTGGCCATCCCGCACTACGTGGTGCTGGCCTTCCTCGACATCGCCGCGCTAGTGATCGTGATCGTGGCGTGGTTCGCCATCTTGTTCACCGGCCGGTATCCCAGCGGCATGTTCGGCTTCGTCGAGGGGGTTATCCGCTGGCACAACCGGGTGGTCGGTTACGCATTCACCCTTGTGACCGACCGGTACCCGCCGTTCCGGCTGGCACCCTGAGCGCTGTCTGACGGCGCACGGGCACCCCGTGAGCGACCGTGAATGACCCTGGCTCGCCCCCGACGCCGGCCTCTGGCTCGAACCTTTACTACCTGTTCGCCACGACGGCCTCGACCGCCGGGAAAATGCGAGCCCAGGCCCTGACAAGTTCCGCCCCGGCGAGGGCAATCAGCTGGGCCGGACGGCGGCCGGGTCCGGGCCGGTGGGCGCCGGCCCGGCCGTGCTCCGGGTGAGGCCCGAGAGCAGGTTCGCTGCGGTGGCTTGGAAGCGGGCGATGTCACCGTAGGGCCGGGCGACGAGCATGGCTCCTTCGAGGCCGCTGACGATCATCCGCGCGGTATCGCGTGCGGATCCGGTGAACCGCAGGCTGCCGTCTTGCTGACCCTGTTCCAGGACGCGCTGCAGCCATGTCTCATTGTGGTCGAAGAACCGGATCACAGCCGCTTGCATCGCCGCGGGAAGGGTCTGGTACTCGGCGGCGAGCATGCCGCATAGGCACATCCGCTTGTGACGCAGCACCTGGAAGTAAAGCCTGACGTAGTCGTCGAGCTTGGCGGGCGCGTCCGTGACGCCGGCATCGACGGCGGCCAGAGCCCGGGTGAAGCGCGCCGCGTAGCGGGCGATGAGCGCCTCCCCGAGGTCGGCCTTGCTGGCGAAGTGGTAGTGCAGGGCTGGCTTGGTGATCTGCAGTTCGGCGGCGACGTCAGCGTAGCTGAAGCCGTTGAACCCGCGGTCCTGAACCAGCCGCTCGGCGGCATCGAGGATCCGCGTGGCGGTGCGGGAGTCGCCACGCTCAGGTATGACCACCGCTGGCGTGTCCTTTCCGGTGGGTCCCCTTGACTGCTTACCTACCGATAGGTCAGAATCTGACCTATCGGTAGGTAAGCATATCTCATCGCGGCTGTGGGTCGAGAATGGCTGTGGTCGAGAGAAGAGGAGGCCGGGATGGACAAGACCGAGCACCGCAGCTTCGAGGCGCCGGATGAGACCCGTGAGTTCCCGCACGGGCACGCCGAGATCCTCCGGGTCGGCGGCGGCGAGGTCGGGCGGCTCGTCTTCGAGCCAGGGTGGCGCTGGTCGAACGACGTGCGGCCGATCGCCGGCACGGCGAGCTGCCAGGCGCCGCACTTCCAGTACCACGTGAGCGGCCGGCTGGCGATCCGGATGGACGACGGCGCGGAATTCATCGCCGGCCCGGGAGACATCACCACGCTGCCGAGCGGCCACGACGCCTGGGTCGTCGGCGACGAGCCGGTGGTGACTGTCGACTGGTTCGGCGCGGGAGCTTACGCGATGCGGACGGAGACGTGACCGGGCTGATCCCGGCCCGCTCGCGCCAAGTTCACAAGTGGCCAGTTCACGAGTGGCCAGTTCACGAGTGGCCTTCAGTTGCGCGCCGCGCGATCATGTGAGCGTGATTGCCTCATTGATCGTGCTGACCGGACCTCCCGGGGCGGGCAAGACGACAGTCGCCCGGTTGGTGGCCGACGCCTCCGATCCGTCCGTTCACCTGCCCGCGGATGATTTCTGGCGATATATCCGTACCGGCTATGCGGCGCCTTGGCGACCGGAGTCACAGGCGCAGAACGCCGTGGTGATCGATGCCCTGGCAAACGCGGCGATCACGTACGGCGTCGGCGGTTATCACGTTGTGCTGGACGGCATCATCGGACCGTGGTTCCTTGATCGGCTGCTGGTCCGCGCACGCACCGGCCCTGTGGAGGTCGACTACGTCGTGCTGCGCCCGGCGCAGGCCGTGGCGGCGCAGCGGGCACTCGGACGTCCAGGGCACGAGCTTGCTGAGCGCAACGAGGCGATAGCCTCGCAGCGCCCGGCCAGCCCGGGCCCGGTCGCGCAGATGTATCGGGAATTCTCCGCTCTCGGGCCATACGAGGCGCACGTGATCGACTCATCGGCGATGTCGCCCGAGGAAACCGCTGAGGCTGTGCGGCGGTCGGTGGCGACGGGCCAGATGAGCGTCAGTCTCCGATAGCAGCCTCCGCTTCCTGAGCGCTCCCGCCCGGCGGCACGCGATTGCGGTTCGTGCGGCGCCAGGTCCGCCTGATTGGGCCGCTCAACGCCGCAGATGACCACCGTCTAGGCTGCCAATAACGAGTGACAGGTGGTCATCGGCCGAAGCGCCAGCGGGTGGCCCATGCGGTTCGGCGGTGCTCAAACCGATGGCGGTGCGGTGAAGGGCTGGGTCGAGAGTCGCAGACGAGCCGACCGCCACGGGCAAGGCGCCCTTGGGTAAGCCGCCCCTGGGTAAGCCGCCCTTGGGTAAGCCGCCCTTGGGTAAATCGACCGAGTGCCCGGACCGAAGTCATCGCTCCGGGTGGCCCGGGCAGGCCGACATCCCCGCGAGGGCCGCACGGGGCGCCGGTGTCACCCTGCGTGAGCCGTTCAGAATGATTTTTGCCGACACTGGGCCGGGTCCCTCCCTCCGGGCAGCGGTTCGAGGACCGCGCGGTGGCGAGTCGCGCCGCCTGCCTCGGGCTTGGGACGGCGGCCTAGCGGCAGGCGGCGCAGACGCCGAGCACGTCAAGACGATGGCTGCGAGGCTCAAAGCTCTCGGCGTCGGCGAGCTGGCCGATGGCTTTGGCGACATCCTCTTCGAAGCCGTCGGGGAGAGTGACGTCGATGACCTTGCCGCAGTCCAGGCAAAGCAGGTGGTGGTGGTGCTCGGTGAGGTCCTCGGCG
>DATIYI010000194.1:0-32949 GCA_035517695.1 Streptosporangiaceae bacterium | reverse complement strand
GCCCGTCCATGGCATGGTTCACCGGCAAGATCACCATCTCGCCGTCCGCGTAGAAGCCGACCCGGCCCAGCGGGACCGAAGCGAGCAGCCGCAGGCAGGTGTCGAACGGCAGCGCCTCAAGCCCAGCGTGGTCGGTCGGATGCCCTGCCATATCACTCTCCGGTACCTCTGGCCGCTCCCTGGCGCCATCGCGGGCGACGCCACCGCGGGCGCTGCGTACGGCGCGATCAAGTATTCCACCTCACGGTCCCCCGCCGCGCCCGGCGCCCGCCGCGGGCCGAGTCCGTGGGGCCGGACCCTTTCGGCCCTACCGCCACCGCGCTGGGGTCCCTGGGCCGGCACCTACCGGCCCTACCGCCACGACCACGCTGGGTCGAAATGCGCGCCGCGGCTCGATCCGCTACCTCATGGCAGCGGGTGGGAGACCTCCCGGTGGTGCCCGGGTGCGACCCGCGGGTCACCGGTCCGGATGCACCATCTCGTCGATTACGCCGGTCGCGGCCAAGATGAGGATGTCGTTCTCGCCCGGCGCCACCTCGACCCCGTAGGTGTCCCTGACCCTGAACCACCGTTTGGAGATCTCGGCGACCTTGTCTCCGTCACGCTCGATCGTGTACTCATGGTCCATGATGTTGCCCTGGATATGTAGATCCGGGCCGTCTTCGACCTTGACGATCCAGCGCTCGCGCAAGGGCGTGATCATGGCCTTCTTGACCATGGCCATGCGGTCGCCGCCCGGACCCTCGATCTCCATGCTGTCCTTGACCCGGAGCATGCGTTCCTGGACCTTGCACAGCTCGCGCCCGTCCATGTCTTCGAACAAGAGCGTCTTGCGGATCCTGAGAGCCTTGCCGTCCACCTTGAACACTCGCTCACCGCGATCGTTCTCGATGATGTAGTCATCGCCGATCGAGATCACGCGCTGGCGCATCTGGTAGCGCGTGACGTCACGGCCTTCGCGCCGCTCCTGCCGCCTGCCAAACATTTGGGACCCCCCGGGTTTTGGTTGCGTGCCAACGCCTTTCCCGCTGGCGGCCGACTCTCGTGCTGACGGCCAACTCGGACCACCGTATGCCCGGCCGGCGCCGCTTCGCGCCACCTGTACCGGGTGAGTCGCGGGCGATCGGCCTCAGGCGTTTCATGCCTCGGCCACCGTCAGCAAATATCGTGCTGGCGGTCGTCGGCCAGGGTGTTTCGTGGATCTTGGTGGTTGCCACCCCGCTGGCGCGGTGCCGTAACTCGCGGTGCCGTAACTCGCGGTGCCAGAACTCGCGGTGCCAGAACTCGTGGTGCCAGAACTCGCGGTGCCATAACTCGCGGTATCAGAGCGGCAGCGCCTGCGCAAGCTGCCTGTAGGCGTCGATAGGGTCGGCCGCTGGCGCGGTGAGCAGCTGAATGCACACGTGGTCGGCGCCAGCATCGAGGTGCTCGGTGAGCCGTGCAGCAATCTGCCCGTCATCGCCGTGCGCGACGAGCGCATCGATCAGCGCGTCGCTGCCTCCTCCGCTCAGGTCGTCATCGCCCCAGCCCAGGCGGCGCAGGTTGCTCGTGTAGTTGACCAGCCCGAGGTAGGGATCGCGGACCCGGGGGCGGCCGATGGCGCGCGCCCGCTCCGGATCGCCGTCAAGCACCACCTTTTGTTCGGGGGCAAGCAGCGGCGCGGCACCGAGGACGGTGCGCGCCTGGCGCGTGTACTCGGGCGTGACAAGGTACGGGTGGGCGCCGGCCGTGCGCTCGGCGGCCAGGCGCAGCACCTTCGGGCCCAATGCGGCCAGCACCATACTCGCCGCGGGTACGCCTTCATCGGCCAGCGCGTCCACGTAGTTCACGAGTTTCTGGTAAGGCTTGGCGTACCGCTGGTCGGCCTCAGGGTGGCCTGCGCCCACGCCGAGCAGGAACCGGTCCGGATGATGAGCCTGGACGCGTGCGAACGACTCGGCGACCTGATGGGCATCGCTGCGCCAGATGTTGACAATCCCGGTCGCCACCGTGAGCGTGCTCGTCGCATTGAGCAGGTCCTCGACCTGTACCAGATCGCCATTGGGTGAGCCGCCCACCCACAGCGCACCGAAGCCGAACTGTTCGAGTGCGACCGCCAGGCCGGGCGTCAACTGGCTCGCACCCCGCCAGATGCCGAACCGCCCCAGGTGATCACGCACGTGCTGAGTCATCCGGTTCACTCCCGTCCACAATGCTGCCACCAGCGGCCAACAGTTCGCCTCGAGCCGCTGTTCCCGAACCGAGATGGTCATGCGGGCCGCGCATAGCCCTCGCGGGGTCATGCAGGCGGGGCCGGGGGGCGCATGGCCCTGGAGGCAGGGCCCGGGGGCGCATAGCCCTGGAGGCAGGGCCCGGGGGCGCATGGCCCTGGAGGCAGGGCCGGGGGCGCATGGCCCTGGAGGCAGGGCCTAGGGCGCAGGGCCACCGCAGGCGCGCTTACGTCGTCTGGTAGCTCTGGTATCTGGGGACCCGGCGGGGAGGGCGGAGGCAGCATGAGCGATTCGGGCCAGGATTGGATGGAACCTGGGGCCCATGCGGTGGCTCAGGGCGTGCACCGCATACCGCTGCCGCTGCCCACCGATGGCCTGCGCGCGGTCAACGTCTACGCCCTAGCAGATGGCGACGCGCTCACCCTCATCGACTCGGGGTGGGCGCTTGCCGAGGCCCGTAAGCAGCTGTTCGACGCGCTGAACAGCTTGGGCGCCGGCCCGGGAGACGTGCGCAGGTTCCTCGTCACCCATGCGCACCGTGACCACTACACGCAGGCGGTGGCGCTGCGCCGCGAGTTCGGCGGACGCATCTACCTCGGCGAGGGCGAGGCGCCGGCCCTGCGGACGATTATGAATCCCGACCGGCGGCCGCTCGCGAGCCAGCTTGAACAGCTCATCGACTGCGGGGCCAGACCCGTCAGGGACGCGCTGCTTACCGCCTTCGGCGAGCGCCAACCGGCCAGCAACGAGTGGGAAGCACCGGACGAATGGATCGGCCAGTCCACCGATGTCTCGCTCAGCAACCGGCCGCTGCGTGCCCTCGCCACCCCCGGACATACGCAGGGCCACGTGGTCTTCGTCGACGAACCAGGAGGCTTGCTGTTCGCAGGCGACCACGTGCTACCCCACATAACGCCGTCCATCGGATTTGAGCCGACTCCGGGTTCGCTGCCGCTGCGCGACTATCTGGACTCCCTGCGGCTGGTGCGCGCGCTGCCCGACCTGCGGCTGCTGCCGGCCCACGGGCCGGTCGCCGGTAGCGTCCACCACCGGGTCGACGAGCTCCTCGCCCACCACGATGCCCGCCTGGATGCCACCGCCGCGGCGATCGCCCGCGCCGCAGGCACAGCCTACGAGACCGCATGCGCGCTCACCTGGACCCGCCGTCAGCGCACGCTCGGCGAGCTCGACCCCTTCAACCAGATGCTCGCGGTCATGGAGACAATCGCCCATCTCGACCTGCTCACCCTGCAGGGCCGCGCACGCAAAGAGCGGGTCGACGGCGTGATCGGATACGCGTCGCCGTAGCCGGACGTCCGTTCAGATCCTGGCGAGGCGGTCAGATCCTGGCGAGGCGGTCTGGCACGGCCTACGCCGTGCCTGCCCCGTTACGGCTCCGGGCCGTCGCCTTGCCTGTGGCGGGCAGGCCGCAGGCGGGACACATATCGGAAAACTCCCCGTAACACAGGAGACGTATGCTCACGGGGTGGATGAGCGCCCGGGATCCATGGCCGTCGGAGTCGAGGAAGAATTTCACACGGTCGATCTCGAAAGGCGCCAGCTACTGCCGCAGGCGGGCAGCCTGCTCAAACAGCTCCCGGCCGACAGATTCGCAGCCGAACTGCAGCGGTCGGTCGTGGAAACCAACAGCCGGCCCTACATACGCCTTATCGACCTCGCCGAGGATCTCGCGGCGCTGCGTCGGACGGTCGTCGCGGCCGCGGATCCGCTGGGGCTTGGGATCGTGGCGGCGGGTACGGTGCCCGTCGCTGACCTGGACGCGCTGACGGTTACGCCGGACCCACGTTACGAGAACATGCTGGACGAGTACCAGATGCTGGCCCGCGAGCAGCTGATCTGCGGCGCGCAGGTGCACGTCGATGTCAATGATCGGGACATGGCGGTGGCGGTCGCTCACCGGGTGGCGCCGTGGTTGCCCGCACTTCTTGCGCTGTCCGCGAGCTCGCCGTTCTGGCTGGGCATGGACACCGGCTACGCCAGCTACCGCACCTTGATCTGGCGGCGCTGGCCGACCACTGGCCTGATGGGCGCTTTCGAGTCGGCCGCGGACTACGACCGCACGGTGACCGACCTCGTCAGGTCCGGCGTGATCAGCGATGCCGGGATGATCTACTTCGATGCCCGGCCCTCGAGTCACCTGCCAACGGTGGAATTGCGGATATGCGACGCCTGCCCGCGGGTCGAGGACGTGGTCTTGCTGGCTGGGCTCTTCCGCGCGCTCGTGATGCTGGAGATGGACGCCGCGACCGCGGGTAAGCCGCCCATGCCCACCCGCGCTGAGCTGGTCGAGGCGGCGACGTGGCGGGCTGCGCGGTCGGGGCTGGAGGGTGAACTCGTCGATCCGGCGGGTGGCGCGCCCGTGACGGCCCGTGAGCTCCTCGAACGTCTGCTCACCGAGCTGCGGCCGATGCTGGAGACGACCGGCGACTGGGAGCTGGTCGCGGAACTAGCGGAGGCGGCACTGGCCCGGGGCAGCTCGGCGGCGCAGCAGCGAGAGGCATGCGCCGGCGACGGCCTGCGTGGGGTCGTGGACATGCTGGTGGCGCAGACCCGCGCCAACACGGAGTGGCTGCCGGGCGCGGGACCGGCCCGCAAGGTCGTCTCGGCGATGCTGTCCGGCTACGACGCCGCCACCGATGAGGCCGTGTTGTTCGATGGCAGTGCCCGGGGGCCGTATGGGCTGATCATGACCGCGCTCGACCGGATCGGCGTCGACGGGCTGCACGAGCGGGAGCGATTGCGCGACAACGTGCAGCGACGGCTGGGCATAACCGTCCATACCGACGGCGAGGAAGCGGATCGGCTCCGTCCGTTCGACATCATTCCCCGGGTCATCGCCGCTGAGGACTGGGATCCGCTCCAGGCCGGGCTCAAACAGCGGGTCCGCGCGGTCGAGGCATTCCTGCACGACGCCTACGGCGAACGCGCCATCGTCCGCGACGGCGTGCTGCCCGCGTGGGTGATCGACGAGTCACCCGGTCTGCGGGTGTCCGGGCACCGGGTGGCCGGCTCGGCGGTGCGCTGCGCGGTGGCAGGCATCGACCTGGCACGGGACGGCGCGGGCCGCTGGGCGGTATTCGAGGACAAGCTGCGGATTCCTTCCGGTATCGGCTACGCGATCGCCAACCGCTGGCTGGGCGCCCGGATTCTGCCCGAACTCGCCCTCGCCTCCCGTGCCCCGGCTCCCATGCGGGCGGTGCGGGTGCTGCGGTCCGCACTGACGACGGCTTCGCCCGCCCTCGCCCTGGTCACCAACGGCCCGGCCGACCCCGCATTCCCCGAACACCGGCTGCTGGCACGGGAGATGGGGATTCCCCTCGTCCGCCCGGCCGAACTGCTCGCGGCCGACGACGGTGTGTGGATCGACGGACCGCAGCCCGCACGGGTCGAGGTGCTATATCGCCGCGTCGACGAGGACGACCTGTTCGGCGCCACAGGGGCGGATGGGCGTCCGCTCGGGCCTGGCCTGCTTGACGCGATCGGCACGCGCAGCCTTGTCCTCGCGAACGCACCGGGCAACGGTGTCGCGGAGGGCAAGAGCCTGTACGCCTACGCACCGCGGCTGACTGAGTACTACCTTGGCGAACGAGCGCTGCTCGATAACGTGCCGACGTTCCTGTGCCGTGACGCCGAGCAGCGCGCGCAGGTACTGGACCGGCTGGCCGACCTGGTGATCGAGCCCGTCGACGGTTTTGACGGCGAGAGGGTCGTGATCGGCCCGGAAGCCACACCAGCCGAACTACGAGGGCTTCGTGACCGTATCCTCGCTGATCCGGCACGCTGGATCGCCCAGGAGATCGTTTCCCTGTCGACCCATCCGACCTTCGTCGGCGGGCGCCTGGAACCGCGGGCGGTCGACCTCCGGGCCTTTGTCTGCCTGGGCTCCGAGCCCGCGATCGTCCCCGTCGCGCTCACCACGATGGCGCCGGGCGCAAGCAAGGTCGTCAGCGGCTCGGGTGGCGGCGGATTCAAGGACACCTGGCTCATAACCTGACCTCACGACGGGACCGCACGCGCGCCCGCACCGGTTCTGCCGGCGGGGAATCTGACACACATTGCTTACGCGCCGGTAGCCCGGCCGTAACGGACCGCTCAAACACTAAGGCTCAAAGACTACAGTCGCGGAGCGGGCTGACCGGGTCCGCGGAGCTGGGCGTGAGGGCGGTGAGCCATGCGTCAGAAGGCGACGCCCACGGCAGACGTTCCATCGCCGCGCGCACGTCTGCGGCTGGCGGCGCCGCCGGTTCAATTCCTTGACGTGCATGGGTACCGGCGCGCCTTCCGCGCCGCAGGCGCTGGACCACCCTTGCTGCTTGTGCACGGGCTCGGTGATAGGTCGGCAACCTGGTCCAGCGTCCTGCCCCTGCTCAGTCGCCGGCACCTGGTCATCGCTCCCGACCTGCTTGGCCATGGCGAATCGGACAAGCCGCGCGCCGACTATTCGGTCGCTGCCTACGCCTGCGGGATGCGCGACCTGCTCAGCGTTCTCGACGTGGACAGAGCGACCGTGATTGGCCACTCGCTGGGCGGCGGCATCGCGATGCAGTTCGCCTACCAGTTCCCTGAGCGATGTGAGCGCCTCGTGCTTGTCGGCAGCGGCGGAATCGGCCCGGAGGTGCATCCGCTGCTCAGGCTGGCTGCGGGCCCCGGCGCGGAAGTGGGGCTACCGCTGTTGACCGCGACCCCGATGCGCGCGGCGATCCAGCTGGCTGGGCCCATCCTGCGACGCGTCGGCGGCATGGGCCTTGGGCCAGACTTCGACTACATCCTCGATGGATACCGATCACTCACGACGAAAACGGCCCGGCAAGCGCTCCTGCGCACGGTACGAGCGGGCGTCGACCTGAACGGCCAGGTCATCACCATGCTCGACCGCTGCTACCTGACCGCCGGGCTGCCCACCCTGATTGTCTGGGGGCTGCACGACCGCGTCATCCCGGTCAAGCACGCCGCCATCGCGCACGCCGCCATGCCAGGCAGCCGGCTGAAAATCTTCCATACCGCGGGCCACTTTCCGCACCACGCCGACCCAGCCGGTTTCGCCGCCACCGTTGAGACCTTCCTGACCGAGACCCAGCCGTCACAATACGACCAGGTGCGGTGGCGCCGGCTGCTGCGCGCCGGACAGCGCGCCGCTGCCGCCCGGCCCATGCAAAGTCACGCGTCAAGCGGCTCATAGCCTTGGGCGGGCGTTGCGCGAAAGGGGCATGATGTGGGCCTGAGCCTCGCAGCGCGCTTGGCTGGCCGCTCGCTCGATGGAGCCTCGACGTGAGTGCTTTACCGTGATCCGCTGTGACATGCCCGGGTGCGGCCCGCCGGACCGGGCGGGCCTGGCCTGTCGTTCGATGGGCAGGTGGCGCCGGCGCTGGCGGAATGAGAGAAGGCGACATGAGCAGCACGGCAGCGCACAACCTGACCGGCCCGGAGCAGGCGACAGGCGGGGTCGCCGCATCGGCCCGGGTCGGCATGTTCCCGCCCTTCGGCCTGCTCGAGCGGAGTCCGGACACCGCCAGGGGATTTCTGGCCGCGGCCGGCCAGGCGGGCATCGACCATGTCTGCTGCGGAGACCATGTGAGCTTTGCCGGCGTCGGCTTCGACGGCCTCGTGCAAGCCACGGCGCTGGCAATGCTGCATCCCACGTTGCCGATCTACACCGGTCTGTACCTGCTGCCACTTCGCCATCCCATGCTGGTAGCCCGCCAGCTCGCAGACATCGAGCGGCTCGCTCCTGGGCGGCTCATCTTCGGTGCTGGGGTGGGTGGTGAGGATCGCCACGAAATCTCGATCTGCGGAGTGGACCCAGCGACCCGGGGCCTGCGGATGAATGAATGCCTCACCGTCGTGCGCCAGCTCCTGACCGGAATGGCGGTCACCTTCCACGGGAAGTTCTTCGACTTCGATGACGCGGTCATCACCCCCGCGCCGGCCGCGGCGATTCCCATCACCATCGGGGGCCGCTCCGACGCGGCGATCAGGCGCGCGGGCCGGCTGGGCGATGGCTGGCTTGGCATCTGGAACTCGCCCCGGCGTTTTGCCACCGCGGTCGAGATGGCAGCAGCGGAAGCCGCCCGCATAGGCAGGCCCGACCCGCCCACCCGCCACGCCATGCAGGTGTGGTGCGGGCTGGCGAACTCGAAAGAGGAGGCTCGCGCCTGCCTCGCGCCGACGATGGAGACCGTCTACCGGCTCCCGTTCGAGCGGTTCGAGCGCTATTGCCCCTATGGCACCGCCGACGACGTCGCCGAGTTCCTGGCGCCCTACGCCTATGCCGGCTGCCCGGAATTCAACCTCATCCCGCAGTCACCTGACCACGATCAGGCCATCGCGGGCACGGCCGCGGTGCAGCGGCTACTGGCACGGACATGACAGTGGTGCACGGCGCGTTTGTGCTCGCGGCAGCCGCGATGCTGGACGGGTGCCCGGCGACCACGCACTGGCTTCACGCCAGCGTGCGGCGCTATCGAGGCGTGCAGCTGGGCCCGCTGATCAGCCACAGGTGCCTGCGACAGGATCAGGCCCGTCGTGCCTTTTGCCGCGTGCCCACCGTAGGCTCGCGCCATGCGCGCGATCACCTGGATCAAGGAACGTGGGGCCGAGTTCGCCGAGGTAAGCCTGGGCGATACGTACCTGCGGGCGGCCGGCGTGGCGGTCGGCGCCGACCCGGTGCCCTACCGCCTGGACTACGAGCTCGACTGCGTGGACGGTTTCGTCACCCGCAGGCTGCTCGTCCGGACGCAGGGCGCGACCTGGAGCCGCCGTCTGTTGCTGTCGCGAGACCCGCGGGGTTTGTGGGGCATAGAAACAAGCGCGGAGGGCGAGGTCGACCTGCCTGCGCCGGGCGGCGACCCAGCGGAGTTCGCCGCGGCCCTCGACTGCGATCTCGGCGAGTGCCCGGTCACGAACACGATGCCGGTCCTGCGGCACGGCCTGATGCATGGCGGGGCGCCGCGCGACCTCGCGATGGCCTGGGTCAGCGTGCCCGACCTGTCGGTTCACCCATCGGCGCAGCGGTACACCTTCGTCGGCCCTGCCGCGATGGCCGCGGGCCAGGAGGCAGGGACTTCGGTGATCCGCTTTCAGAGCGGGACCTTCTCCGCGGACGTTGTCTTCGATGACGACGGCCTGGTTGTCGACTACCCGGGCCTCGGCCGGCGGGCCTGATCCGGTCCATGGTCCCGATTACTTGCGCCGCCAGCTCTCGTGTGCCCGACGGACCCGTGTCCACAGCGCATTTCTGGCCGCGGTGTCAAGGTCCGTCAGGTGCAGGCCGAATATGTCTGCGAGCACGGCGAACCAGTCGGCCTGTGTGTCCAGCGTGCGGTCCTGGCTGGGCGCGGCAGCCAGGCGCCGCAGCACGCAGCCGGCGAGGATGTCCGAGCCGGATGCGTCGCGGCGCTGCACGATGCAGGTGCGGACGAAACTGGACTGCGGTGACCGCGACAAGAACCGGTGCCGGGGCAGGAAATCGGCCAGCGTCGCGGCGCGATCCGCGAAATCCATGCCGGTGAAGCCGCCGCGCGGATCGTGCTCGAAGCGCCAGCCACCCGGCTCGGCCGCCGACCGGCGGATCTGGTAGCGGAATGGGCCTTGGACATAACTTCCCTCGTGCAGCGGTAGCGGCTCATGCAGCCCGTCGCCCAGGCCGGCATCCACCAGCCAGACACCGGATGGGCAGTCGCTGGTGACAAGCCCATGCACGGTCACCGCGAGATGGTTGGCGATGGCCACACCGGGCGGGCAGGAGTCGCTGCGGTTCTGCACGCCAGCCCGATGCCATCTGACGTCGTAACCAAGGGCGCGCAGCAACACGGAGAACGCACCGTTGAGGTGATAGCAATAGCCGCCGCGCCCGCTGCGCGCGATCCGCCGGACCGAATCCCCCGGGTCGATCGACGTCAGCTGGCCAAGCTGAATGTCGATGGCCTCATACGCCACAATTTCGACATGCGCGGCATGCAGCCGGCGCAGCGCGACGACACCAGGCGGCCCGGGCTCGCGCACGCCGAGCCGGCGCAGATACGCACCCAGATCATGCCCCGCTACCCGGACGACGCGGGTTTCGTCCATGCGAGCATTTGTAACCGGTTGTCGCGACGCACGCCACATCGGTCAAACGCCGCCGTCCCTGAAGCGGCGGACATTTGCCGCACGCGCTCGGCAGGCGTGGCGCATTCGATGACTCAACTGTGGTTGGCTTGAGCCGGTCCGATTGTCCGCCACGCGCGCCGCCGGCGCGCCCACCCGGCGCCCAGGCAGGCTCGCAGCACGGGCGGGCCGGCCCCGGCGTCCCAGCAGGCCGCCAGACGGAGCAGATGACGATGGTGAGGACACGGGACGAGGGTGACCACGCCGGTGGCGCCCGCGACCGCACAGCCCGGCGACGGCCCGAGGACCTGGTCGTGCCCGTCGGCCAGGGCACGCGTCCGGTCGGCGCATGCCCGTGCTGCGGTGGGCCGGTCGGCGCGGCGGACAGGTTCTGCGCGGCATGCGGGACGGGGCTGCGCCCAGCGTCCGCCAGCACCGCCGAGGCCCGCGCCCCGTCGTGCTCGTCGTCGCAGATCAGCCCGGACGGTCACGACTCGGGCGGGCGCGCGCCCTCCGGCCGCGATCATCAGGAAGTCGACCTCGGACTGCTCGCGGGTGTGACCGATCGTGGCGTTCGGCATCTCATGAATGAGGACGCGATGGCGCTCGCGGTCGCCGAGACGGCAGCGGGTCCTGCCGCGGTCGCGGTGGTGTGCGATGGGGTCTCCACCTCCGACCATCCCGACGAGGCGTCACTTGCGGCGGCCGAGGCGGCCGCGCGCGTGCTGCTCACCGCGGTGCGCGAGGGCGGCGACCTGCCCAGCGCGTCGTCGGATGCGGTCCGATCCGCGCGGGAAGCAGTGGCCAGCCTGGCTGGCGCGGCGGGGGGCGAGCCGTCGGCCACGTTCATTTCCGCGGTGATGACCAGCGAAGCCGTGACGGTGTGCTGGCTCGGCGACAGCCGTGCCTACTGGCTGGCGGCCGGACCGGATCCCGCCGCGCAGCGGCTCACCAGGGACGACTCCCTGGCCGAGGAGATGGTCGCGGCAGGACTGCTCGCCGAGGCCGATGCGCTCACGTCACCGCAGGCCCACGTCGTGACGCGCTGGGTCGGCGCCGACCCGGGCGAGCCGCCGCCACACGTCGCGACGTTCGAGCCGCCAGGCCCAGGTGTCGTTCTGCTTTGCTCGGACGGACTGTGGAACTACCAGCCCGATGCGGCTGAACTGGCGGCGCTTGCCTTGCCCGGCGCGCTGACCGACCCGCTCGGCGCCGCCGTCACGCTGGTCAACTTCGCGCTCGACGCCGGCGGCAGGGACAACATCACCGTCGTGCTCGCGCCGTTTCCCCCCGCGCAGCGGCCCAGCGGCAGCAGGGCCGCCGGTTAGCGCCGGGTGCCACCACGCGCGGCCGTTCAGTGTCGTTCTGTAATTCGCGTTTGATACCTAACGGCTCCGCGGGCAGGCGCGTTCCCGGTGAGATGCACAGTTCTGGCGCACATCCGGTCCGGCTCAGGCATGGGCGGCGGCGCGCCTCCTGGGCCGCTCGCGAGGCGGCGGTGACGGGCTGGCCGGGCGCGGCCCCTGCATCCAGGCTCGACTCGCGGGCTGGCACCGCAGCACCTCGATCTGCTCAGCGTGAGCAGGTCGCCGTAACCCACCCCAGTCGCTGGAATCACTGCCCACATAGCGGTGCATGATCGCATGTGCGGCCAGGCTCGGCACCTGGCTGGTCGCGGGCAGCCGTTGCGGCAGCGGTCGTCGCGCCGCTCCGCGCTGCGCGACCGGACTGATCCGCACCCGGATTGGCTGGCCCATCGGAGCGCAACGTGTGTAACTCCCCCGCCCGTGGGCAATGGCTGGGGTGGCCGCTCCGCAGGCCACGAGTGTGATCGCTAGCGCGAGGTTGGGCTGATGGACTCGGCTGCAAGTCACGGTACCGGGCTGGGGTGGCTGGCCCTGGGCGCGTGCAGGGACAAAGACCCGGATTTGTTCTTTCCCGTCGGCTCCACCGGGCCGGCCATCGCACAGGTGGCTGCGGCCAAAGCGGTATGCGCTCGGTGCAACGTACGTGCGGCCTGCTTGCGCTTCGCGCTCGAGAAGGGCCAGGACCACGGGGTATGGGGTGGTACGACGGAGGAGGAACGCAGGGCAATCCGTCGTGGCCGCCGCGGCCAGGCAGAGCAGTTTGCGTCCTGACGGATCCTCGGCATCCGCCCACTTCCTGGCGCTCTTTCAGCCGCGGCGCCTGCCCACTCGCGGTCCGGTCCGCGAGCGCCGGTTCCATGATCACGGCAACCTGGCGGGGACCGTCCCCGCGGGCTGCATCCGGGCGCGAGACTGGCTCCACCAGCAGGTCAGCACTACCGTGAGGGGCCAGGCCGCCTGCGCCCCGGCCAGGACACGCTCCGCGAGGCCAATCTGCATGCCGCGGGAAATCAACTCCGCGCCGAACCACACGAGGAGGCCCGCCAGCACCACGGCGGCACGGGCGGAAACATCCGGCCTGAGCCCGTATGGCACCGAGGTCCCCCTGCTCCGGCCGCCGAGCGGCCAGGCCGCCAGCGCTATGAAGCCGACAGTCGCCCAGAACGTATGCGGCAGCGAGCCGCCGCCCGTCGCGGGCTCGGGATTGGCCGCCACCACCATGGTGGCTACGCCGCCTGCCATCAGGATGAGCCGCGCGGCCGTGGCGGCCGATCTAAGGGCTAGCCCCGTGATGAAATAGCAGGCTCCCACCGCCAGGAGCGCGACCGTCATCACCCACCGGTCAGCGGCGCCCTGCGCCGCTAGGGCGCTGACGGTGTCGGTCACCGCGTCAAACGGACGCGGCTGCAGCACGGCGGCAACCGTCCACCCGCTGACCACCAGCACGGGAGCGGCGGCCGACGAGACCACACCCCACCATGGCATGTCCCGCATATCCACCACGGTAGGCGAAGGCGCCGCGGCCACCGAAGGGCCGCCGGGCCGCGTCGTAGGTAGCCTGGTCTAGGCGGCCGGTCTCGGTGAGCTGGCGCGCCACCGCGTAGACCGTCCGCTCGTCGTCGGCCTCGAATGGATGGTCTTCGCCAACGGCCGAGCACCCGGCCCAGCGAGGTCAGCCGCGCGCCAACGTCCGGCGCGTCGACGAAGGCGTTGACGGGACCGACCAGCCCGCCGTGCTCGCTGACCGCGGCCCACACGGTGGGCCGCGGTCCCCGACCCAGGTCCCGTGATGCGTGGACCTTCGGCCCTGGCCAGCCTAGGAATTCCCGGCGAGATTCGCCAGTAATGGGACCTTTCGCCGTGGTCAATCGGTCAAGCGGCTTGTGCGCGCCAGTGCGGATCGTTTGCTGCACCGGCCAACTAACGACAAGGAGGCGGCGATGTGGAGCGCAGATCTCGCCCATAGCCAGCCACCGACAAGCTACCCAGAGCTAGCCGACTGGGTGCATGAAATATCGGAGTTGACCAAGCCTGAGGAAATTGTCTGGTGTGATGGCTCGGAAGGAGAGTGGCAGCGCTTGACCAGCCTCCTGGTCGAGAACCGAACCTTCACCCGGCTAAACCCGGATATTCGCCCGAACAGCTTCCAGTGCGGCTCCGACCCGAGCGACGTCGCACGCGTTGAGGACCGCACCTTCATCTGTTCTGAGAAGGAGGACGACGCCGGGCCGACCAATAACTGGATCGCTCCCGATGAGATGCGCAAGACCTTCGCGGAGGTCTTCGACGGGTGCATGCGTGGCCGCACGATGTACGTGGTCCCGTTCTGCATGGGGCCACTGGGCGGCAGCATATCCCAGCCTGGTGTTCAGATTACCGACTCGCCGTATGTGGCCGTGTCGATGCGGATCATGGCGAGGATGGGGACACCCGCGCTGCGGTGGATCGAGGAGCGCGGTTCGTTCGTCCGCGCCGTTCATTCCGTCGGGGCTCCGCTGGAGCCGGGCCAGGCAGACGTGCCCTGGCCGTGCAACGCGACGAAGTACATTTCACACTTCCCTGAGACGCGGGAGATATGGTCCTACGGCTCCGGGTACGGCGGAAACGCCTTGCTCGGCAAGAAGTGCTTCGCGCTTCGCATCGCCTCGGTGATGGCACGGGACGAGGGGTGGCTAGCCGAGCACATGCTGATCCTCAAGATCACCCCGCCCGGCGGTGACGCCAAGTACATGGCGGCGGCCTTCCCCTCCGCGTGCGGCAAGACCAATCTCGCCATGCTCGTTCCCACCGTCCCTGGCTGGAAGGTCGAGACCGTCGGCGACGACATCGCCTGGATGCGTTTCGGCGAGGACGGGCGCCTGTATGCGATCAACCCGGAGGCCGGGTTCTTCGGCGTCGCGCCAGGAACCGGGGCAACCACCAACCCCAACGCGGTCGCGACACTATGGGGCAACAGCATCTTCACCAACGTCGCCCTCACCGACGACGGCGACGTGTGGTGGGAGGGCCTGACCGACCAGCCCCCCGCCCATCTGACCGACTGGAAGGGCCGGGACTGGACTCCAGATTCGCCGGAGCCTGCGGCGCACCCCAATTCTCGCTTCACCACCCCGGCCGTGCAGTGCCCGACCATCGCGCCGGAATGGGACGACCCGCACGGCGTCCCGATCTCGGCGATTCTGTTCGGTGGCCGGCGCGCGACCGCGGTACCGCTGGTCACTGAGTCCATCAACTGGGAGCATGGCGTATTCCTCGGCGCCAACGTTTCCTCTGAGAAGACCGCGGCCGCCCAGGGCAAGGTTGGTGAGCTGCGTCGTGACCCATTCGCGATGCTGCCGTTCTGTGGTTACAACATGGGCGACTACTTCGCTCACTGGCTCAAGATCGGCCGCTCGACGGACGCCAGCAAGCTGCCACGGATCTACTACGTCAACTGGTTCCGTAAGGACAAGAACGGTAAGTTCCTGTGGCCAGGTTTCGGCGAGAACAGCCGCGTCCTGAAGTGGGTCGTGGAACGGCTTTCCGGCGACGCTGACGCCGTCGGGAGCCCGATCGGGAACCTGCCGACGGCTGACGCGCTCGACACCGAAGGCCTAGACCTTGGCGAAGCCGATCTCGACGTCTTGCTCTCCATCGACACAGACGTATGGAAGCACGAGGCGGCGCTCATCCCAGAGTTCTTCCGCATCTTCGGCGATCACTTGCCCGGCGAACTCTGGGACATGTACCAGGACCTCCTCGACCGCGTGAGCTGACGCACCCGCGGGCCACGGACTGGCTCCCGCAGGCCCGCTGGCAACCACGGCAGGGCCTGCGGTGGTGACCGGTGGCAGCAGCGGGCTCGGGCTGGCGGTCGCGCACGCCCTCGCGGCAGCGGGTGCCCGCGTGGCCAGGCGGCCGACCCTTACCTGGCCTTCGACGGCGGGCTCGCGCAGATCTGATCGGCCGCGTACGGGCGGCGCCTGCGCCGCGGCGAGTGAATGTGCCGCTACGAGACGATCACGTAGATGCTGTTGCCGACCAGCCAGCAGCCAACCACCAGCGACCCCACCACGATCGCCTGGTCCCTGTGGCTGTCGATCCAGGCGCGTACCCGTTCCAGCCGAGCGCCCGCCGCCTCGGGCGCGAAGGCCGCATATAGCTCCATGACGAGAAAGCTCGACGTAGCCAGCAGGCAGAACAAGACCAGCGACAGATAATCCCCGGCATTGGAGAGCTTGGCTTGCACGACCGTCGCTGCCCCGGCTGCGACCAGAGACCAAGGCTGCAGGAAGACTCCGAGCCCTGCGGCAGCCCACGGTGAGAGGCGGTCCAGCTTCGCCATCCAGGTTGGCTGCTTGCGGGGGCCGCCCTTGCGACGCCACTGGCGGGCGGCGACCGCGATCAGCACGACGCCGACCGCGGCCTTGACCACCAGGGCGGCAGTCGATGGGGCAGTATGCGGATCGGGCGGCTTGCCCCCGGTGGCCAGGACCACTACCGCGACCACCACCACCAGGCACGCGAGCCAGCCCAGTATGAAGGCGGCTCCCTTCCTGACACCTTTCTCGGCGGCGAGGATCAGGATGAACGCCACAATCGTGATCGGCTCCAGCGTGATCGCGAGGCCGATGATGATGAGGTCAAGTACCACGCGCACCCCTCCAAGGCGACGCACCGGGCTGGCGGCGGACCGCATTCTCGGCTCCGTCGGGTAGACGCAACCGCGACCCCCGCGTCGGACTCCCACGACCTACACGGCGGAGACGCTATATCGAACCGCGGGCACAAGTACCATCCCGCCCGGGTGATCCGTGAGGCTAATGGTCACCCTGAGCACGCTCGCGGTGGGCGACGTTCTGGCCTCCCCCCGGCTGCAGGAACTGCTCGACTTGACGCCCGGCAACCTCGTCACGCACCTGCACGAGACGCACCTGCGCAAGCTCGAGGACGCCGGGTACGTCGAGACACGCGACGGGTTCTTCGCAGCCGCCAGGTTCGCCTTGGCGCGGTTGGGGCGCCAGCCCGCTGGACCGGGTACCTGACCGCTCTGAGCTGCGCGAGCCTGGTCGTGGCCGCAGCGGGTGGCGTACGGACGTGGCAGCTCAGACGGGCTATCTCGGGCGAGGCGACGAGCACGCTCGATCACAACGGCACAGCCAAATCGCCGACGTCACCTACGCGGTCGTCGCCTCGGCGCCATCGGCCTTAGCTTGGCCGGGCACGCGGCCTACATCTCGCCGTGGATCGGCTTCGGCACCCGGATCGCGCGGGTCCCGCTAGCCGCGGGCCGCGGTAGCGTGCTCGGCTTCCTCGCAGGCGGCCTGAACGTCTCCCAGGCCCGCGGCCCCGGCCTTGACCAGCACCCCGTTGGGCAGCCGCCGGTAGACCCTGGACGCGTTCTTGGCCATCTTGGCCTCGATCTCGTCCTGCAGGTCGATACCGAGCATCTCGGCCAGTGCGAGCAGATGGCTCGCTGTATCGGCCAACTCCGCCCCCACATCGGGCAGGCCCTTTCGCCAGGCGTCGAACGCCTCGGCGATCTCACCGTGCAGCAGACAGAACTCCATCGGGACATCGGTGGTGCTGAACCCCTTGGCCGTCTTGTTTCCCCAGGCGCGCCGCTGCGCTGACCGGATGTCCACCGCTCCCCCAACCATTGCCAGATCGGGCCTGCTCAGTTAACAACACACAACGCTAAACAACACACACAACGCTAAACAAATGCACAACGTGCTTTCCCAATAACAAGGCGCAGCGCCTCATATATTTCTGGGCAGCCTGGGAAATAGCCACCCTCCGGCATCGCGCCATGCAATCACGTAAGACGGTCGTTCGGCATCGACCACTATTATCGGGCGACCGGCTCTCATGGACTGGGAACAGGACCATACACGCGTGGGCCTGTGGATCGCATGTGCATAACGACTGCCAAACCTGTGGAAAGATCGGGGAAACGGCGCCAGCCTTGTGGAAAACGTGGCCAGGCCATCCTCCCGGCCAGGATCGATGGGCTGTGGACGCGCTGAAGAGCTTGTGGGCATGTCGGCACGAAAAATCTTCGGACTCGCCCTGCCTGGTACTTCCAGCACCAGCGGGTGCGCGACTCCTCCTCGATCCGCTCCCGAGCCCGGTATCGTGACCGGGTGGTCGGGACGTTCTCGGCATGCCGCCGCGCCCCCGGGCGAGACATCCGCCAGCCAGCCGAGGTTGCGGCAGCCGCCCGGTCGTGAACGCGGGCAGGTCCGGCCGCCCGGCAGGTCCGGCCGCCCGGCAGGTGCGGCCGCGGCCTCGTCACGCCAGGCGCTGGGCGGCTCCGGGCTTCTGCGTGAAAGCCGCCGAACGGTCCGGGACCTGGACGTAAGCTCCGTGCTGCGAGGGAACGACCTGCCAAGGAGGGCCAGGTGACCGATGTGGCTCAACCGGCAGACATCAGCTCGGTTGCTGCCTTCGGCCGTGAACTGGGCTCGCCGGCCCTGGGCTCGCCGGCCCTGGGCTCGCCGACCCTGGGCTCGCCGGCGCCCGGCCATCTCGGGGACGACGCCGTAGGCCTGGTCATCGGCACGGTCCCCGCGACACCGCTGAAGTTCTCTGTCGGGCTGGCCCAGGGACAGTATCTCCAGCTAGATGACGTCGTCGTCACCTTTCGCCAGCTGCTAGGCCAGCCCCGGATCCAGCTCGCGGGGGTCGTCACCGACGTTGCGGCGGTTCATGAGGGCGCCAGGTTCGCCTCGGACGTCTTCCTAATCCAGCAAGGCGCCCTCCCCGCGGAGGTTTGTGAGGTCGCGGAGGTGACCGTGACCCGGGTTGAGCCGGAGGTGTATGTCCCCCCACTGCCCGGCGCGGCAGTGGCGCGGGCAACCGGGCGGCAGCGCGAGACGGCGCTGTACTTCGACGAGATGGGCGGCGCGAAAGTGCCGGTTGGCTTCGGCCGGGACGGTCAGCCGGTGTTCGTCAACTTCGAGTTCCTTGACGGTACCCGCGGCGCGCACGTCTCGATTTCCGGGGTATCAGGAATTGCCACGAAAACCTCCTTCGCGACATTCCTGCTGCACTCCATCACCAACTGTGGCGTGCTCGCTGGTGAGGCGCACAACACAAAGGCGCTGATATTCAGCGTCAAGGGCGAGGATCTGCTATTTCTCGATTACGCGAACAACCGCCTCACCGACGTGCAGCGCGCCCGTTACAAAAACCTGGGACTGCCCGCGCAGCCGTTCGGGAATGTTCGGGTGTTCGCCCCGCCGCGGCGCGGTGATCCTGCTGGCACGCCGGATGTCGCCGCTCGCGATCGGGCTGTCAGCCCCTTCTACTGGACCCTGGCGGAATTCTGCGCGCAAGAGCTGCTGCCGTTCGTGTTCGCGGACGCCGAGGACGAGCGCGCCCAGTACACGATGCTCATCGGGCAGGTCGCGGCGCGACTGCGGCGCGACGGTGTCGCGGCGGGCAGCGACGGGGCGATCCGGATCCAGAATGCGGGCCCGGCAGGCGACACGACGATCCGCACCCTCGCTGACCTGGTCGATCTGCTAGAGGCCGAGCTCGGCGACGACACCCTTCGCGGCGGCTGGGTGGCTGGGAGCACGGCAACCGGCAGCGTGAACGCGTTCCTGCGGCGGCTGCGGTCTGCGGTCCGCCCGCTGTCGGTGATCATCCGCGGGGACCTGGGGCACCGCGGTGAGCGGTCCATCACCACGTCCAAGGCGCAGGTCACCGTCATCGACCTGCACAACCTGCCGGACCGGGCGCAGCGGTTCGTGGTCGGCGTCACCCTGCAGGGCGAGCTCGCCCGCAAGGAACGCCAGGGCACCGCGCGCCCGCTGATGTTCGTCATGCTGGACGAGCTCAACAAGTACGCGCCGCGCGAGGGCGACAGCCCGATCAAGCAGATCCTGCTCGACGTCGCGGAACGCGGCCGTTCGCTCGGCGTCATCCTGATCGGCGCGCAGCAGACCGCGAGCGAGGTCGAGCGGCGCATCCTGGCCAACTGCTCGATCCGGGTCGCGGGGCGGCTCGACGCGGCGGAAGCCGACCGGCCCGAGTACGGATACCTGCCGCCTGCCCAGCGGCTGCGCGCCACCCTCGCCAAGCCTGGCACGATGTTCATCGCCCAGCCCGACATCCCGGTGCCGCTAGCCGTCGATTTCCCATTCCCCGCCTGGGCGACCCGCCCAAGCGAAAAGGGCGCGTGGACCGGGCACGACCCCGGGCCGACGGTGCCCGCCGATCCGTTCGCCACGATCCCGGGCGCCGACGATGACCCGCCGCCGTTTTGAGTCCCGCCGGCCCGCGCCGTCGATGCAGGCGGGCCGGTATCGATGACGCGCCAAGGGGTCGCATGAAGATTCTGCACACCGGCGACTGGCATGTCGGCAAGGTCCTCAAGGGCCGTGACCGGCATGATGAGCACGCGGCGGCGCTCGGCAACATCGTGGCGGCCGCGCGCGACGAGGACGCCGACCTCGTCTTGATCGCCGGGGACCTCTTCGATACCGCCGCGCCAAGCCCGCGGGCGCAGGGGCTGGTGATACGCACCCTGCTCGCGCTGGCCGAAGACGGCCGCCGGGTCGTGGCGATCGCCGGGAACCACGACAACCAGCACCTGCTCGACGCGGTATACCGGCCAGTGCTCGGCCAGCTGGGGCTGCATCTGCTCGGGACGCCGAAACGGCCCGGCGTCGGCGGCACCATCACGCTGCGCACCCGCGGCGGGCAGACCGCGAGGGTCGCGGCGCTGCCGTTCCTGTCCCACAGGTATGCCGTCCGTGCCGCGGAGGTGCTGCTGCACGAGACCGCCGAACACACCCTGGACTACACCCGCCGTATCGCTGCGATGATGCAGCTACTCTGTGCGTCTTTTACACCGGGGGCCTCCTTTACACCCGGGGCCTCCTTTACACCCGGGGCCGCTGGCTTCGCGTCAGGGGAGGATGCCGTCAACATCGTCATCGCGCACGCCACCCTGCTCGGCGGCCGCCGTGGTGGCGGCGAGCGTGAGGTGCAAACCAGCCTGGACTATGAGCTGCCGGCGAGCCTTTTCCCCGCCAGCGCCCATTACGTCGCGCTCGGGCACTTGCACCGTCAGCAGGAGATCGCCGGGCCGTGCCCGATCTTCTACTCGGGTTCGCCGCTCGCGGTGGACTTCGGCGAACAGACCAATGAGCCTGTCGCGCTGGCCGTCACCGCCGGGCCGAGCGTGCGGGCGGACGTCAGGCCGGTGCCGATCGCCGGTGGCCGGGCGCTGCGGACGCTGCGCGGCACGCTGGAGGAGGTCATCGCGGAAGGCGAGCAGGCAGGCGACGCGTACCTGCGCGTGATCCTCGCGGAACCG
The DNA here is from genome assembly GCA_035517695.1 of Streptosporangiaceae bacterium. Classification (GTDB taxonomy): domain Bacteria; phylum Actinomycetota; class Actinomycetes; order Streptosporangiales; family Streptosporangiaceae; genus DATFVJ01. The sequence goes on along the minus strand of DATIYI010000194.1, from coordinate 11,956 downwards.
GCCCGCGCGGGTCTCGGCGATCTGGTCAGGGACAAGCTGCCACACACCCTCGAGGTCCAGCTCGACGAGGCGCACCGGCCACAGCCCGGTGCCAGCAGCGGAGCGACGCCAAGCCGGGCCGGCCGCAGTCCGCAGCGGTTGTTCGGCGAGTACCTGGCTGAGCGAAGGATCGACGATCCGCGGGTGTCCGCCATGTTCGCCGAGTTGCTCGACGAGATCACCGGCGCGCCGGCTGACCCGGGGGCCGCGCCGGCCGCTGCCGGGGAGGCATGATGCGGCCGCTGCGGCTGGTTCTCGACGGGTTCGGCTCCTACCGTCACCCGGCGGACGCCGACTTCTCCGACATCGACTTCTTCGCGCTTACCGGCCCTACGGGGTCGGGCAAGAGCACACTCATCGACGGGCTGTGCTTCGCCCTGTACGGCACGGTCCCCCGCTGGGGGAGGGAAAACGTGATCGCGCACGCGCTCGCGCCCTCAACGAACACGTGCCGTGTTTGCCTGATCTTCGAAACGGCGGGCGGGCGGTTCGCCGCGGTGCGCGCCCTGGCCCGCGACAAGAAAGGGCGGGTGCACACGAAGGAGGCACGACTGGAGCGCCTCGATTCAGCTGTCCCTCCTGACGCTCCGCTCGAGGAGATCCTGCAGGCGAGCGCCGAGCAGCTCGCAGAAGGCCCCGACCAGGTCAGCGCCAGCGCGGCGGACCTAGTCGGGCTCAGCTACGAGCACTTCACCCAGTCCGTCCTGCTGCCCCAGGGCAGGTTCGCCGAGTTCCTTCAGGCCAAGCCCCGTGAGCGGCAGGACCTGCTGGTCCAGTTGCTGGCGTTCGGCGTGTATGAGCGGATCGGGCAGCGCGCACGCGAACGCGCGCAGCGCGCCGCCGACCGGATGGCCGACGCGCAGCGGTTGCGCGGCGCCCTCGACGGCGCGACCGCAGACGCCGAGGCGGCCGCGGCTGCCCTGGTCGCGGAGCTGACGCGGCTGGCAGCCGTTGCCGACGAGCGGCTGGCAACGCTGGTGAACGCGATCGCGCAAGCGGACGGCGCGGCGGCGCAGGCGCGAGCCGTCCGCGAAGAAGCCGCGCGGCTTGGCGGGCCGCGTATGCCCGCCGACGTACCCGGGCTCGCCGAGCGCATCAGCACGGCCGACGCCCTCGTCGCAGAGGCCGGCCAGAACCGCGACCAGGCCGAGAAGGTGGAAGCGGAGGTCAGGCACGCCCGCGACCAGTTGCCTGACAAGGCGTGGCTGGAGCAATTCAGGCACGCGTACGTGCAGCGGCAGCAGCAGTCGGAACTGCTCGCACGGCAGCGGGACGCACTCGAGCGCAGCGAAGCTAGCGAAGCGGACCTCGCTGGGAAGCTGCAAGCCGCCGAGGCTGAACTCGGCGACGCGCAGAGTGCGCTTGCCGCCGCGCGAAACGCGCACGCGGCAGCCGTTCTGGCCCAGACCTTGCGCCTCGGTGACACCTGCCCGGTGTGCTCGCGGCCGGTCACCGCGCTGCCGCATGGCATCGCGCCCGCGGACCTCACCACCGCGCAGGCCGGGGCGGACGCCGCTGTTGCGGGACACAGGCGCGCCCAGGTGGCGCATCTCGATGCGGGCAAGGCGGCGGCTAGGGCTTGCAGCGCCGTGGCGGCGACCGAGCGCCGTCTCGCCGAGATCGCAGGCAATCTCGCGGGGGCTCCGGGCGAGGCGGAGGTGAACACGTCCATTGCCGCGACCGCCGACGCCGACGCCGCGCTTGAGCGTGCGCGCCGCCGGGCGCAGGGGGCGCGGGCTGCCGTTACCGCCGCCGGGCGGGCACGGACGGCGATCGCCCTGGAGGAGCGAAGCGCCTGGGCGGCGCTGGGTGAATCCCGCGACACGGTGGTCGGGCTCGGCGCCCCGCCAGCCCGCGAGACCGATCTGGCGGCCGCATGGCAGGTACTGGTGGATTGGGCCGCCGCGCGGCGAAGCGAGCGTGAGGCACGCCTGTGGGAACTGGACGCCGAGGCTCGCGCGCTGCGGGACGCGGCCAGCGAACAAGCCGCTGACCTGCTGGCCCTGCTGGCCAGTTGCGGCGTAGAAACCGCCGCGGCGGTGGCGGACCCGGCCCAGGCGCCGGTTCTCGTGGCCCGGCGGCGCGCCCAGGCGGAAACCGAACTTGACCTGCTGCGCAGAGACAGAAAACAGGCCGCGGAGCTGGACCGGCAGATCGCCGCCCGTCGTGCGGAAGAGCAGGTCGCGAACATGCTCGGTGGCCTGCTCAGGGCGAACACGTTCGAGCGCTGGCTGTGCAGCGAGGCGCTCGACTCGCTCGTCACAGAAGCTTCCGGCACGCTAATGGAGTTGTCGGGCAACCAGTACCAGCTTGATCGCGACGAGCGTAACGATCTGGTCGTCATCGACTACAGCGACGCCGGCACCCGCCGCCCCGTGCACACGCTGTCAGGTGGCGAGACATTCCAGGCGTCGCTCGCCCTGGCGCTCGCATTGTCTCATCAGGTCATCGCGCTGTCCGCCGGTATGCGCGACCTGAACTCCATGTTCCTGGACGAAGGATTCGGCACCCTTGACGAGGACACACTCGACACGGTGGCCACGACCTTGGAACGGCTCGCCGCAGACTCCGGCCGGATGGTCGGCGTCGTCACGCACGTCGCTGCCCTCGCCGATCGGGTTCCGGTCAGGTTCGTCGTGAGCCGCGATGGCGGCTCGTCGGTACTGCGCAAGGAACGGGTATGACCGTGCGGGCCACCCTCGCCCACGGCCTGTTCACCGTGGATCCGTGGGATCCGTCCTATGGCCTTGCCTTCGGCGACGAACTGGACAGCGGCGCGCCCCCTTCGAGCGCGCAGCTGGATCTGGACCTGGAGATGCCGGCCGGCCGGTGGCGTCCCGTCAACCCTGACATCACGGCGAGCCTTCCCGGCGCGCTGCTTTTCCTCGATGGCGTGCGCCGCATCGACGCCCGTATCTGGGTTCACGGCGACGCGCAGCCGGCACCCGGCATCGCCGCGTCCTTCGCGGCCGGCCTCGTCTGCTGCGACAGCGGGGCGCGCATCGCCGAGGTCACCATCCAGCGGGCGCTTTTCACCGCGGCTGCCGAGGCGGCCGACATCGCCACCAGGCACGGCCGCTACCCGGCGCGGCAGGCCGGCGCGAGCGGCCCCGATCCGCTGTCCCTGGCGCTGCAGCGGGGGCTCATGGAAGCCGAGGTCGACTTGGCGATCAGGTTCCGCGCGCAGCGCCCGGCCGGAGACGATTTGCTCATCGTCGACGGGCCGCTTCGCGGCCGCACCCAGCTGGAACGCACGGTCGGCTACGTCAAGACCCACCACGCGTCCTACCTGCCCAGGCCGCAGGCCGCCGTCGTCGCCTCACTCGCGCCCGGGCAGCGCACCCCGGTATTCGGAATGGGAACCTCGTGGCGCCGCAGTGCCTGGTACGTTCGGCTGCCTGGCGGCCACGGGGCGCCCTGGTCTGGTGTGGTCCGGCTCGAATGCTCCGCGGACCTGCCACCTGGGCGGGCCACACGACTCGCCGACCTTACCGCCCGGCTCCTGCCGCCGCTGGCCAGCGCGCCGCACAAGGATCCTCGCGCCCCACAGAACCTCGTCCCCATCGGCGGGCTGGAACGCGAGCTGAGGCGCAGGCTCGGCGACCAGCAGTTGCTCTACCGCGCTCTTCGGGCGGCCGCCGTCGCCTGACTCGCGACGTTCGGTTCTGCCGTTGCCGTGCCCCATATGCGTGCGCACCGTCACGGGATACGGGATCAGTGATCAGCGCGTCTTTCCGCCATTCGCTTGCTACCTCGTGACCGCCCCACTAGGACCCCGCGGCCGTCGGGCCGGCCAGCGCAGCGCCGGCCGACCCGTTCGCGGATGCGGCAACCGGTTACTTTTGTGCCGTCATTTCTACCCGGCGCCGTTCACGCGGTAATAAGCCGTGGGGTACCAGTAGGCGTTGGGCCAGGCCCAGCCGATCCGCCTGCCAGAGTCATGCGCCCCGAACGTTATGTTGGCGCGGTCGAACAGTTCCACGTGCCCGGTGCCAAAGAACGCCAAGTCTCCCCGCCGGGCCTCGGCGTAGCTTATCCGGGTGAGCAGGCCGCTGCTGAGCATGTCATAGGTCGTCCGGCCCAGCGAGATGTGAACATGCTGGTAGGCGGCATAGACAAGCCCGGAACAGTCATAACACGACGGGCCCGTGCCGCCCCAGCAGTACCACTTGCCGTACTGCTGGAGGGCGTACTCATAGGCGCTATAACGCAGGGGTTGCCGTATGGCACTGGTCGCGGCGTGGGCAGACCGGGCCAGGAACGCCAGCGAAAGAAGTGCCAGGGACATCATGATCACGGACATGCGGTGTAACATACGTTCTCCTTCGTTCGCGTGAGATTGCTCCGCTCGATCCAACGGCGGCCCCTTTCCCATTACCGGCACCTTGCTTTTGCCCACGCTCGCACGTTCGGGCGAAATAAGCGGCGTTGCCGGGGCAAGTATCACGCTGTGTGACAATCCATTCGGCACCATCCCTGTCGGTTTTCCAACGGCCCCACCAGCACGGCGCTACTCGGTAAGGGGTGCCGCCATTCGTACGCGCCCATGTAAGGGACGCGCGCACGGATCGCCCCTCGGACACAGGTCACGTTTCCGCAGCTGAAATGTGATGGAGCAGGGCCTGTAAGAAGCGAGCGCGCAAAAACTATGCGTCGTAAGGGTCACTCCAGGGAACGGAAGATTCGTTGGCTACAGAGCGAATTTGAGCGATCACGTTTTGGTAACTTCCGCTATTTCAAAAAAACTACGGTGCGTGATTGCGATCAAATAATTACCCAGTGTAATGACGGTTGGATAGCTATGCGCTGGCGCAATGTGCTGCACCGTCCGGGAGGTTGGGTTCCTGCTGGCTTCGCCGCCGGGCATACTTCCGTTGGGGACCCCCGGCCTCCATTGGGGACCCCCGGCCTCCATTGGGGACACCCGGCCTCCATTGGGGACACCCGGCCTCCCCATTAGGGATCCCCGGCCATTGCCAAGGGGCCGCCAGTTATGATAAAGCGAATGCCAATACGACCAGGTGCGGCGCGGAAGGTCCCGCATCGAACTGATCGCGGGTGGCCCGTCGAGGGACCCAATGAACCAATGAAGTGCGTAACGGCTGCCGCGCGCGACGCGGCCTGCTTTGATTTCCTCGAACCAGGCGAGCCATTCACCGCGCGGCCCGCCGCTGACCGCAGCCGGCTGGCCGCCGTTCCTCCGTCCGCCGCAGGAACGGCGGCAGTGTGTCGCGGGACTTAGCGGAGGCGGGCGATCGCCTTGGCGAGCGCGGCGACGCGGAACCTGGCGGCTGTCACGGCGACGGTGACAACCGGCTTGCCCACGAACCAGCAGTGCCGCATCTGGCGGGCCCGGCCCGCCCGGCTCCGTCAGAATGCGGTTGAATCGCGGGATGAATGCTGTCCAGCCGCCGGGAGAAGACGCGGGCGTTCCTGCCTTCTGCCGTGCGCTGGGTATCCCCGGGCTCGCCGATGTTCACGTGCATTTCCTGCCGCCACGGATGCTGCGCCGGGTGTGGAAGTACTTCGACGAGGCGGGTCCCCTGATCGGCACCACCTGGCCCATCCATTACCGCTGGCCGGACGAGCAGCGAGTCGCCCACCTGCGGGAACTCGGGGTCCGGAGGTTCAGCGCGCTGGCCTACGCGCACCGCCCGGACATGGCCGCGGACCTGAACTCCTGGACTCTTGAGTTCGCCCGCAGCACGCCCGGATGCCTGCCATCGGCGACCTTCTACCCCGAGCAAGGCGTGCTCGGCTATGTCACCCGGGCACTCGACGACGGCGCCCGCATCTTCAAGATCCACCTGCAGGTCGGGGGCTTCGCGCCGGATGAGCCACTGCTCGCGCCGGTGTGGGGCCTGCTAGCCGAGGCCGAGGTGCCTGTCGTGATCCACGCCGGGCAGGCGCCGGTCGCCACCGCCCACACCGGGCCTGGCCCGTTCGCCGCCCTGATGGCCAGGTATCCGACGCTCACCGCGATCGTCGCCCACCTCGGCGCGCCCGACTACGAAGCATTCCTGCACCTAGCCGAGACCTACGAGCGGGTTGGGCTTGACACGACAATGGCGTTCACGCCGTTCTTCGAACGGTTCGCGCCGTTCCCCCCGGAAGCGCTGCCGCGGCTGCAGGCGCTCGGCCTGGCCGGCAAGGTCCTGCTGGGCAGCGACTTCCCGAACATCCCGCATCCGTATGCCGACCAGCTCGCGAGCCTGGCTGGGCGAGGGCTTGGCGAGCCGTGGCTGCGCGCGGTCTGCTGGGATAACGCCACCCGGATGTTCGGCATTTGACGCCCGATGGTGCGCCTGATGGCATATGTGCGCCGGTAGGCATGCGCGCGCCGGGTAGGCATGGGTTCGCCGGTAGTTAGACAAGGGAGCTCATATGAAGGTCGGTCGTCTGGTGGTTCGCGCCGTCATCGGCGGATTGTTTATTGGTCATGGCACCCAGAAGCTGTTCGGCTGGTTCGGTGGCCCGGGCCTGTCCGGAACCGAGCAGACGATGGACAGCCTGGGCCTTCAGCCCGCCAGGTACAACGCCCTCGCCGCCGGCGCCGCTGAGGCCGTCGGCGGTGCGTTGCTCGTCGCCGGATTGGTCACCCCGCTGGTCGCGGCCGACCTCATCGCCGTCATGATCACAGCAATGCGGACCGTACATATCAAGAACGGCCCGTGGAACAGCAGCGGCGGTTACGAGTACCACCTGGTGCTGATCGCCGCCCTGCTCGCCCTGGTCGACGGTGGCCCAGGTGAACTGTCCATCGACCGGGCCCTCGGCATGCACGACACCGGCCCGGAATGGGCGCTCGGCGCGCTCGCTCTGGGCGCGGCCGCCTCCACCCTCACGGTCGAACTCGGCCGCAGGCAGGCCAAGGCCATGCAAGACGCGAGCGACGACACCGCCGTCGGCGACCAGGCCACTTTCACTCCCTGACCCGCGCCCGCGCGCACCCGATCAATCGACGAGGCCGACACGGACGGCGGTCGCCTCGTATTCGGGGCAGCCGGGTTTTCGTACGCGGCGACGGGGCCCGGCGACAGGGCCGGGCGGCGGCATGGCCCGGTGCCTGCCCGATGAGCGCACATGATGCCGAACGGCTGCGCGGTATCCGCTCCGCTCGCCAGCCGGTTCGGGCTACCCCGTTTCCTCGAGCTCGATCGGCCTCGCGGCCGGCCTCCCCGGCAGCAGCCGCAGCGCCCCGGCCGGGAACAAGGCCGCGGACAGCAGGCCCGCGGTAAGCAGCGAGGCGGCCGTGGTCGGGGTGATCTGCCCTGCGGCTAGCCCGATCTGGGTGGCCACGATCACGAATGTCAGCGTGGTGGCCTGCAGCAGGCCCGCGACCTGCGCACGGCGGGTGCCGACGAAGTGCAGGTAAAACAGCGCGGGCAGACCGCGGACCAGCAGCAGGGTGCCGAGGAACAACGGCACCTCCGCGATTGCGGACGGGCTGCCGAGCAGGGCCTTCAGATCGAATTGGACACCGGTGGCGATAAAAAAGATCGGGATAAGGAAGCCGAAACCGATGCCATCGAGCTTGGTCTGGAATTGCGGGTGCGGGGCGTGGCCGGATAGGTCGATCATGCGGACAAGCAGCCCGGCGGCGAACGAACCCAGGATCGCCGCGAATCCGAACCGGTACGCGAGCACACCGAAACTCAGTGCGAGCGTCAGCGCGGCTCGTACGCGCAATTGGGCGCTGCGGTCCTCCAGCCGGTTAAGCAGCCGCTCCAGGCCCGCAAGCTGGCGAACGGTGGCCAGCGCGAGCCCGATGAGCACCACAAGCGCGATGAAGATCGCGAGTAAGATCAGCCGGTCCGCCGAGCTCTTCGAGGTCGCGGAGAAGAACAGCGACAACAGCATGATCGGTGCGATCTCCGCTAGCGCCGCCGCGGTCATCACCAACTGACCAAAGCGCGTGGTCTCCTCGTCCGCGTCCTTGAGAAGCGGCAACAGCAGCCCAGCGGATGTTGACATGAACACGATCGCCAAGAGCAGCGGCGGAGCGGCCTGGCCGCCGAGGCGAAACGCGCACGCGCACAGCAGCGCCAGCACCACCGAGGCGCCGAACGCCCATCCCGCCAGCTGGGCGAGCGGGCCCCGCAGGCGCTGCACGTCGATCTCCAGCCCGGCCAGGAAAAGCAGCATCCCGAGGCCAAGGTCGCTCAGCACCTGTATCGGGGCATCGATGTGCACCCAGCCGAGCACCGAGGGCCCGACCAGGATGCCGGCCACCACCTCGAGGACCGCGCCAGGCACCGTGAGCCGCGGTAGCAGGCCGAGAATGACGGGGACCACGACGGCGATGCCGGCGATGATCAGGACACCGTTGAACGAGATGGCTCGCATGCGCACCCCCAGCCAAGCAAGTTCAGTCTGGCACGCGATGAGCCGTTAACTTCCGGCTGAACTGCTCCCGCCGGACCCCGGAGGCAGGCACACAACGGCCGCCGTGTGCCCGATACGACACACGATGGGCCATTTTGTGTCACGGTCAGCATCTGCCGCACCCGCGCGGCCCGGTGCGGCGCCGTCCTCGCCCGTCGATTAGCTTCTGACTACATGACGTGGCAACCGGAACTGGACGAGTTGCGCCGCCGGCAGGAGCTTGCGGACGCGATGGGCGGGCCGGAGAAAATCAAGCGCCAGCATGACGCCGGCCGGCTGACGGTGCGTGAACGGCTGGCGGCGCTGCTCGATGAGGGCTCGTTCCACGAGATCGGTGCGCTCGCGGGCACCGCCGCCTACCGAGACGACGGCGACCTGGCCGGCTTCACTGCGGCCAACTTCGTCGCGGGTACCGGCCGGATCGGCGGGCGCAAGGTCGTGGTCGGCGGGGACGATTTCACCATCCGCGGCGGCGCCGCGGATGCGGCGATCATGGGGAAGCAGGTATACACCGAGCGGCTCGCGAATCAGCTGAGGCTGCCGCTCGTGCGGCTCGTGGAGGGCACCGGCGGTGGCGGCAGCGTCAAGATGCTCGAACAGATGGGGCACACTTACGTGCCCGCCAATCCCGGCTGGGACTACGTCGTCGACAACTTGTCGACGGTGCCTGTGGTGGCCGCGGGCCTCGGGCCCGTCGCCGGTCTTGGCGCCGCTCGGCTGTGCATGGCGCACCTGTCGATCCTGGTCGAAGGCACGGCGCAGCTGTTCGTCGCCGGGCCGCCCGTGGTGCGGAGCGGGACCGGGGAAGACATCGGTAAACAGCAGCTCGGCGGGTCACGCGTGCACGGCCGCAATGGCGCGGTCGATCTGGTGGCGGCATCGGAGCCTGACGCGTTCGCGGTGATCAGGACCTTCCTGTCCTACCTGCCACATAGCGTTTACGAGCGGCCGCCTGTCATCGGCTGCGAGGACCCGGCCGGGCGGCGAGATGACGGCCTGTTGTCCGCAGTGCCGCGTGACCGGCGCCGGCCGTACCAGATCAGGGAAATCATGCGGGCGGTGTTCGACGCGGGCTCCGTGATGGAGGTGCAGGGTTACGGCGGATCGATTGTGACCGCAGTGGCCAGGCTCGATGGTCATCCGGTCGGGGTCGTCGCGGGTGATCCATATGTGGCCGGAGGCTGCCTCACCGTCGAGGGCTCGGAGGCGGTGACCCGGCTGGCCGACCTGTGCTCGACCTTCCATCTGCCGATCGTGACGTTCACCGATCAGCCCGGCCTGCTCATCGGCACCCGTGCCGAGCAACGCGCCACCATCCGGCATGGCGTGCGCGCGATCAGCGCCGTCTATCAGGCGACCGTACCTGGTGCCGAGGTCATCGTGCGCCGCGTCTTCGGCGTGGGCGGCGCCGGGATCACCAACAGGCACCGGCTGATCCGCCGCTGGGCCTGGCCCTCCGCCGATTGGGGCTCGCTGCCTGTCGAAGGCGGCACGGAGGCCGCCTACCGGGCCGAGCTTGAGCGCGCGGACGATCCGGCGGCGATGCTCGCCGGCATCCGCGCCCGTCTGGATGCGGTGCGCAACCCGTTGCGGACGGCCGAGCGTTTCGGCATCGAGGAGATCATCGACCCGCGCGAAACGAGGCCGCTGCTTTGCGACTGGGTACGCGACGCCTACGCCGCGCTGCCGGCCCCCTTCTGCAAGCCGTCATTCGGCGCGCGGCCCTGAGATCCTCACTTCTCCGCCTCGTGCAAGCCCCGAGCCTGCTTGCCGTCGCTGCCCTCCTCGGCCACGAACGAGGTCCATCGACGCGGACCGGCGGGCCGCCGGGGCGGCTTCGCTGCTGGTGCTGGCTTCTGCGACATGGTCGCCGCGCCTCTCTGAAGGAGCTCCGGGGGTGATGGGTGATCGCGCTGACCTATCAGCGGCAGCCGATCCCAGTACCCGGTGCGGTGTGAGCCGGACCACCACACGGACTACTTCGGGCGGGAGCTGCAGGTACTCCTCGCCAGCGCCCGGACCCTCATACCTTTCCGCGAGCGAGACCGCCAGTTGCCTGCCGATATCTTCTGTCACCGTGACCGTGCCGCGCACCTCGACATAACAGAGCGGATCGTCCTTGTCGAACACGGTCACGCTCGCCCGTGGGTCGCGGCGCAGATTCCGCTCCTTGCGCCGGCCAGCGGCGGTGGAGATGAGCAAGGTGTCCTCATCCCTGCCAACCCAGATCACCGACGTCTGCGGGCTCCCGTCAGGGTTGACGGTGCCGAGGACCCCCGGGTTAAGGCCGTCGATGATCTTCCTCACCGCATCATTCAGGACGACTGTCATAGCGATGAATTCTGGGACACGGCGGTTGGCCCGTCGACCAATTCGGGGCCGAGTTCTCAGCTGCCTGGCGTGCGGCGGTGACGCGCATCATGAGCCGAGGCCGAGGCCGCGGCGTGCGACACCGAGGCGGCGTGGCAGCGATTGTACAGGCCACGGAGCCGCAGCCCATAGGGTCCGGCGCGGAACAGCCCAGCTGGCAAGTTCTTGCCTTATTGCTGCAGGCACGGTTCGGCCACCGGCCTTGTCCGCGGGCGACCGCGCGGCCTCTTACGCGCGGTGATCATGCCCCGCTCGAAAAGCTCGCCGCCCCAGACACCCCATGGTTCTGCGCGGGCGGCCGCACCGGCCAGGCACGGTCTGCGCAACGGGCATTGCCTGCAGAAGGCCTTGGCAAGGTCAAGGTCGGCCGGCCGCTCAGAGAACCACAGCCGCGGGTTCTCGCGGCGGCAAGGCACCTGCCCCGCCAGCTCTTCCGCCCGCATAGCCAGTGCGGCCACGGACGTACTCGGCATAACGCTCCTCCCCTCTATCAGGCACCTGCACGGGGGTTGGCCTCGTCGCGACCGCGTCCACCCGGTGGCCTGCGCCGACACGGTGCGGGCTGGCGCGGGCAAGCTAATGGGCCTCAACGATGTCGCAGGCAGCCAAGACGCTCCTAGCGTGCGCCGGCACCGCTAAGAAGACATCCGCCAGCTGGCCGATGTTGCCGCCTGTGAGGCCGTGGCGAGGCCGCGGCGCCCGCCCGAGCCGAGGCTGCCACTCATGGCCACGTCAGGCCCTGAAACGACCCCCGGGATCCCCGCAGCGATGGATGCGGGGATGATCCGCGGCAGCCGTTAGGGATCTGTGCAGCGCCCCTAAGACGATGGTGCCGACCAACCGCAGAAGGGCTCACATATCTCGCCGACTACGCCGGCGAGGCCGCAAGGTATTCGTCGGGCCGCAGCCGTGCAAGCAAGGTCGGCGGTTCTGCCGGCCGGCGCTTATAGCGTTGATTGACCTGGCATCCGGGCGCCGGGAGATCGAGGAGATCGAGGAGATCGAGGAGATCGAGGAGATCGAGGAGATCGAGGAGATCGAGGAGATCGAGGAGATCATAGAACAGGGAGAGGGCGCGGGTGCGGAGGCTAAGTGGGTGAGCCCGTAAGTTCGTGAGGGGTGTCAGGCGGCCTCCGTGAGGTCGGTTTGCCGCCTGGCGTCC